>DASYFF010000079.1:0-31280 GCA_036498605.1 Acidimicrobiia bacterium
CCGGCTCGGTGTAGACGTGGGTCATCGTGTAGTTGAGGACCGACGCCTTGGCCAGCCACTTGGGGTCCTCGTTGAGGGCCTCGGCCAGTGCGTCGTAGACCTCGCGGGTGCCGAAGATCGGTCGGTTCATGTGTTCCCCCCGGTCAGGATCCAGATCTCCCCGTCGATGATCTCGACAGGATGGGCGGCCACGTCCCGGTTGGCGGGGAGGCACAGCGCCTTGCCCGTCCGGATGCAGAACTTGGCCATGTGCAGGGCGCATTCCACCACGTCGCCGTCGATCCAGCCCTCGGTCAGCGCGAACTTCTCGTGGGTGCAGGTGTCGTCGAGGGCGTAGAACTCCCCGTCGACGTTGTACACGGCGACCGGTGGATGGTCACCTTCGATCCGGCGGGCCTCGCCCGGGGCCAGGTCGCCGGCCTGCCCGGCGGAGATCCGCATCCCCGGGGGTCCGGGGGTGTCCCCCGAAAGCACTACTTGATCACCTCGTCGGCGACTTTGGACATGAAGCACGGGTCCTGCGTGTACCAGCTGTTGTCGACGTGGGGGCCGAGGGGGTTGTTGACCAGCTTCTGCTGCCCCTCGTCCCACTTCCACAGGCCCCACCACGTCGTGTTGTTGCCCTGCTTGCAGTTCGGCTTGTAGCCCCGGATCGGCGTCGTGACCCCGGTGTCGTAGTTGGAGGACTGGTAGATCCACTTGAGGAGCGCGTCGGGCGACAGCTCGCCGTAGAGATCGCCGGCCCCCTGCAGCGCTCCGCTGACGATGTACTTGGCGGCGAAGTAGTAGGCCCCCAGCGCCGGCGACGACAGCTGGTAGCCGGCCAGGCTGGGGTGGTAGCGCTTCATGGCCTCCACCATCTCCAGGTGGGCCTTGGTCGGAGCGGTGAAGCGGGGCCGGCCGTCGGGCAGGTCGGACGGGGCGCCGGCCACGACGCCCTCCATCGACCGGCCGATGGTCGACGACAGCGACCCCATGCTGGCCACCGGGCCGCCCTGGCCGAGCGGCGGCCGCCACCCGAGCCGCTCCTCGGCCGGCATGCAGAACACGAAGGCGAACGACTGCCAGTCCCAGTACTCCACGCCGGCCTGCTTGTACTTGAGAACCTGGGCCGAGCAGTCGCCCTGGGTCATGTCGACCGGTTCGACGAAGACCTTCTCGGCCCCGAGCTTCTTCCAGTAGTCCTCGATGTACTTGGCTGTCACGTGGGTGTTGAGGATCTGCGTGTCGGTCATGACCGCCACGACCTTCGGGTGGCGGTTCATGTACTTGGTGACGGAGATGGCCACCTGCTGGCCCCAGGTGAGGAAGCTGCCGCCGACCGGGATGATCGTCGGGTACTTGGAGGCGAAGCCGCCGGGGCTGCCGCCGAAGGTGAAGAACGGGATGTTCTTGCTCCGCACGTACTCGTTGGCCGAGTCGACGACGAAGGCGAACACCATGGCCACCTTGTCCTGCTCCCACAGCCGCTTCACGTTGGACAGCGTCTGGGCCGGGTCGAACCCGTCGTCGTAGGAGATCAGCTCGATCCGGCGGCCGTGGATGCCGCCCCTAGCGTTGACCAGCTTCACGTAGGCGTCGATGCCGCCGGCGCACTCTTGGCCGACGAAGCCGATGGCCCCCGACAGCGGGAAGGTGGCGCCGATCTTGATGGTCGTATCGGAGAAGCCCTGCCCCTTCGACAGCACCAGGCCCTTGGCCGCTGACGGGCCGCCGACGCCGGGGACGGGCGAGCCGGATCCGCCGCTCGCCGAGGGCGCCGGGGCCGCTCCGCCCGGTGCCGACGCCGACGCCGCCCCCGAGCCGGAGGTGCCCGACGCGCCGCCCGACCCGGTTCCGGTACCGGTGGCGCTGCCGGCGCCGTAGCGGGCGGTGGGCCCCGAGGTGGCGGTGCGGGCCTGCGACGGCGCGGCCGCCCCGGCGGCGGCCGCCGCCTGGTTGACGGCCTGGGCGATCGTCGTCGCCGTGCCCTCCGGGGCGTTGACCGGCTGGTCCTGGGCCTGGAGCGCGGCCTCGGGCGCGGCGGCGGGCGCCTTCCCCCCGAGACCCGACTCCGCCTTGCCCGGCTTCCCGGCCTGCGTCCCGCAGGCCGCGGTCAACGACACGACGATGAGTAGGGCGATCCTCTTCGACATCCCGTTGTCTCCTCCCCCTGGGCCTGCCTCCGGGGAGGCAGGTAAAACTCCCGAGTCAGCCCACGTAGGCCGACACGACCTCCGGATGGCTGTGCAGCTCCCGGGCCGGGCCCGACAGCACGATCTGCCCCTTCTCCAGCACGTAGGCGTGGCCGGCGGCCCCGAGGGCGAGATCGACGTACTGCTCGACGAGGAGCACCGTGACTCCCTCCACCTCGTTGAGGAGGCGGAGGCGGCTGTAGAGCTCCTCGGTGAGGACGGGCGACAGCCCGAGCGACGGCTCGTCGACCATCAGCAGCCGCGGCCGGCCGATCAGCGCCCGGGCCATGGCCACCATCTGCTGCTCCCCACCCGACAGCGAGCCGGCCGCCTGCGACCGGTGCTCGGCCAGGGCGGGGAAGTACTCCAGCACCCGATCCGCCTCCCGGGCCACCTCGGCCCGGGAGAGGCGCCGCCAGTAGGCGCCGGCGGCCAGGTTCTCCACCACCGACAGCGCGGGGAACACATGGCGGCCTTCGGGGACGTGGGCCACCCCCCGGCGGGCGACCTCCTCCGGCCGGCGGCCGTCGAGGCGTTCCCCGTCGAAGAGCACCTCGCCCTGGGTGGGCCGGACCACACCCGACACGACCCGCAGGGTCGTCGTCTTGCCCGCCCCGTTGCGGCCGAGCAGGGCCACCGTCGTCCCGTCGGGGACGGTCAGCGATACGTCGCGGATCGCCTCGACCGAGCCGTAGCGGGCGGTGACGTGGCGCAGCTCAAGCATGGCCCCGCCCCAGGTAGACCTCGATGACGCGGGGATCGGCCAGCACGGCGGCCGGCGGGCCGCTGGCGATGACCCGCCCCTGCTCCAGCACGTGGACGACGTCGGCGAAGCCCCGGACCACCCGCATGTCGTGCTCGACCACGAAGACGGGGATGCCGAGCTCGTCGACGACCCGGTCGATCAGATCACCGATCTCCAGCGTCTCGCCGGGGCCCATGCCGGCCGTCGGCTCGTCGAGGAGCAGCACCCGCGGCCCGGCGGCCAGGGCCCGGGCGATCTCGACCCGCCGTTCGATGCCGTAGGGGAGATCGGCCACCAGCGCCGAGGGCGGCGCCCCGACCTCGACGAAGTCGAGCGCCCACTCCGCCGCCCGGCGGGCGTCGCGGCCCAGGGCCCGGGCACCCGGCGTGCCGGCCAGGGTGGCGGGCAGCCCGGCGGTGCGGCCCCGGCCGGCGCCGATGGCCACGTTCTCGGCCACGGTGAGGCGGGGCAGCACCTTCAGGTTCTGGAAGGTGCGGATCACGCCGAGGCGGGCCGCCCTCGTCGGGGTGAGCGGACCGGAGTCGGCGCCGAAGACCCGCACCGACCCGGCGCTGGCCCGCACGGCGCCGGTCAGCACGTTGAAGAAGGTGGTCTTGCCGGCGCCGTTGGGCCCGATGAGGGCGGTGACCATGCCGGTGAGGGCGGTGAGGGTGACGTCGCGGTTGGCCTCGAGCTCGCCGAAGCGGACGGTGACGGCGTCGGCCGCCAGTGCCTCCTCGCCGCCGGTCCGGGGCACGCGGGGTGGGCGGGCGCCGGCCGGTGCCGGTGCCGGGCACGCGCCGGTCACGGCGAGGCGCCGTTCTTCGCCGGCGTTTGCGCCCACGGCCGCGCCGGGCCGGGCCAGGCGCCGGGCCGGATCGGGGCGCGCCAGGCGGCCCGGCGCCCCCGCCTCGAGCGACACGACCTCCACGGGCACGGTCAGTTCCGCACCCGGGCCCGGCCCACGGCCAGGTCGTCGAGCCGGGCGAGGACGTCGTCGAACTCGCCTCCGAGGCCGAGCTCCAGCGCCTCCAGCCGGCGGCAGAGCTCGCCCACCTGAGCCTGGTCCAACGCGTGCTGGTGGGCGTTGTAGAGGCCGAGGCCGACCAGGACCAGGGCCAGTCCGCCGACGCCGCCGCTCACGAAGTACGGCATCTGCTGCCACACCTCGTTGTTCTGGCTCACCCCGATCCAGCCGATGGCGATGAGCGCGGCGCCCAGCACCAGGAACAGGACGGCGCCGACCTGCCGCCAGCTGTACCGGTGCCCGGCGACGGTGACGGAACGGGTCTCGGTCATGCGGATCCTCCGAAACGACGGGAACGGCGGCCCAGGGCGAAACCGCCCCCGGCCAGCACTACGGCGAAGAACACGGCATAGGTGGCGAGCACCCGGGACGACAGGTCGTGGACCAGCGTCACCGGCTGCGCCGTGAGGCGGACGGGCGCGGCCCGGGCCGGGGGCGCCACTGCCATTTCGGCCGCCCCGGTACCGGCCGCGCTCACGGCACCGGGACCGGCCGGAGCCACCGAGCCGGCCACCGGATCGAAAGCGGTGAATGCTCCGGGCGTGGTGCCGGGGGACCGGGAACCCCGGGCGGTCACCGGCGTCGCCGTTCTCTCGGACGGGCCGCCCGGCCCGTCCGAGACCGGAGCGGCGTTGGCCGGCGGGGGGGCGGAGCCGGCGGCGTCGGAGGCGACCGGCTGGCCCGCGGCGCCCGACAGGTCGAGCGGCGTGTCGTCGACCGTTCGCACCGCACCGGCCCGGGCCAGCGCCCGACCGAAGACCATCTCGAACTTGGCGTCGCCGTTGGGGCTCTGCAGCAGCACGCGGAAGCCGTCGGAGGCGGCCTCGACGAGACCGGTGCTCTCGTCCTTGGTGATCCGGGGGGCGGGCAGCGGCTCGATGGTCATGCCGTGGGACGCCATGGCGTCGAGGATGGGCTTGACGGCCGGGGTCGGCGCCTGCCCGACCGGCTGGCCCTGGACCAGGAGCCCGGCGGGGCCGATGGTGACCGGCGCCCCGCCGATGGTGACGTTCTGCATGATCGTGGCCGCCGTCCCCGTCGCCTCGGCCAGCGCGCCGGGATGGACCGTCTCGGCCCGGGCCTCGACGCTGCCGATGTGGAGGACGCCGCCGATGGTGACGTCCTGCGCCACCGACGAGGTGACGGCGTGCAGCGTTCCACCGGCCACGAACGACTTCGACTCCGAATGGCTCCACGCGATCCGGAACGCCTCGCCGGCCGACAGGCCGCCGGCCTCGGTCACGCCCGACGCCTTGGTGTCGGACGGGGCGGCGTCGCTGCCCGACGCCTCGGCGTGGGCCTTGAAGGCGTCGCCGCCGAAGGGGCCGCCCGACGGCGGGTTGGGCGCCGTCCGGTCGGAGAACGGGATGCCGCAGTCGACGTTCGCCTCGCCGGGATAGTTGGCGTAGCACTGACCGTGGTAGTCGAGCGGGATGCCGACGCCGCGGGCGTTCTGGGCCAGCGGCACGCCGTAGGTGGCGGCGTAGCCCTGGGCCCGGGGCTGGGAGTTGATCTCGGCGTGGGTCGCCCCGACCAGCTGGTTGGCGGGCAGGGCGAAGATGGCGTTGGAGCGCGGCTCCATGTAGACGCTCTGCGACGCGGCGAAGCCGTCGAAGACGGACAGCGTCGGCTCGGCGGCGTGGCCGGCCGGCGCCGACGCCAGCGGCGCGGCGAAGCCCGCCAGCGCGGCGACGGCCACGGCGACCTTCCGGCGACGATGACCCAGCCGAGGACGATCCAGTCTCATCTCGATCCCCCCTCCTCGAGCACGAGCGTGGGCACCGGACGGTGCCCGTTGGTGGCGACGGCCAGCCGGGCCAGCCGGTTGGCCGCCGCCCGACCCGACAGCCGGGTCAGCACCACTTCCCGCTCCGGCTCCGGCTCCGGCGCCGGCCGGGCGGCGCCCGCCGGGCGGCACAGGAAACTGCCCAGCCCCTCGGGCCGGGCCAGCAACACCAGCACGACCATCGCCCCGCCCAGCAGTTGGGGCAGGGCGCTGGCCGACGTCTGCGACGACTTCACGATCTGCGGGCCGGCGATGAACAGCAGCGGCCCGATGAACGGCCCGACGAGGCTGCCGAGCCCTCCGACCACCGTGAAGACGAGCACGTTGATCGACATGGGCACACCGACGGCGTAGGGCGGCACGACGCTGATGAGCAGCCCGTAGCCGACGCCGGCCAGGGCGGCGATCCCGCCCGACAGGGCGAAGGCCCACAGCCGGGCCGCCCGCACGGCCACGCCGAAGTGGGCCGCCATGTCCGGCGCGTCGCGGGTGGCCAGGAAAGCGAGGCCCCACTGGCTGCGCTGGAGCCGCCACAGCAGGGCGAAGCAGGCGGCCACGGCCACCGCCATCCCGGCGAACAGCTTGCGGTCAGAGGCCAGGAACGACGGCACCGGCATGAACTCCGACGCCCGCAGGCCCTTGGTGAAGAGCCACTCCGAGGCCACCAGCGACAGCGCCAGCGTGGCGATGGCCACCTGGGTCGACGCCAGCCGCAGGGACAGCCCGCCGAAGACGAGCCCGGCCGCGACGCCGACGGCCACCGTCAGGGCCAGGGCGGGGAAGAAGGCCATGTGGTGGTCGCTGCGCAGGGCCAGCATGGTGAACACGCCCGTTCCCACCAGCGCCCCCTGGCCGAGGCTGAGCTGGCCGGTCCATCCGCCGGCCACCACGATCGACAGGGCGACCAGCACGTAGAACAGGACCAGCGACGCGGTGTAGGCCCAGAAGTTCACCCGCAGGGCGTTGGCCAGCAGCAGCCCCCAGCCGGCCACGAAGGCGACCCGGGCGATCCGCGAGGTCAGCACACTCGGAGCCCGGCCGGCGCTGCTCACGGCCGCCGCCGCCAGCAGCTCCTTGGGCCAGCGCCGCCGCAGGAGGAGCAGGGCGGCGATGGTGACGAAGATGGCCAGCGCCCAGATGCCGGGCTGCGACGACTCGGCGATGGCCCAGTTCTGCGCCACGCCGAGGGCGAGCCCGCCGAGGAAGGCACCGGTCAGGCCGGTGAGGCCGCCGAAGAGGGCGGCGCCGATCCCGGTCACCAGGTAGATCGAGAACGAGTCGACGGTGAACACGGCCAGCGGCGCGATCAGGACTCCGGCCACGGCGGCCATGAAGGCGCCGATCGTCCAGTTGACGCTCGACACGACCCGGGTCGGGATCCCGATGAGCGCGGCGACGGCCCGGTCCTGGGCACAGGAGCGGGTGGCCAGCCCGAGGCGGGTGGCCCGCAGGAACAACCCGAGCCCCGCCATCAGCGCCAGCCCGGCGCCGAGAATGGCCAGCTGCTGCCAGGCGGCGACGGTCGAGCCGATCGACACTCCGCCGTGGAAGAGCAGCGGCGCCTTCTTCGGTTCGAACCCGAACAGCTGCAGCGTCATGCCCTGCATGAACACGTAGAGGCCGAGCGTCACGATCACCTTGGTGATGAAGGGGGCGTCGGCCAGGCGGCGCAGCACCAGGAACTCGGCCAGCGTGCCGAGCAGGGTCACCACGACGATCGTCACCAGCGCCGCCCATCCGACCGGCCACGACCGGGCCGTCGCCAGCCAGGAGTAGAGATAGGCCGCCACCATGGCGAAGCCGGCGTGGGCGAAGTTGAGGACGCCGCTGGTGGTGAAGATCTGGCTGATCCCCACGGCCAGCAGGGCGGCGACCCCGCCGACGGCGATCCCATTGATGAAGGCGGCGACGGTCATCTCAGAAGAACATGCTCAGGTTCTTGGCGTTGAGCGTCGACTGGTCGAGGACCACCTTGCGGCGGGCGATCTCCCAGCCCACACCCCGGTCGGTGCGGCGGAGCAGGTCGGTGCGGGCCCCGACGAAGAACTCCACGTCGTGCTCGAGGCGCGACCGGTAGAGGAGGAAGTTGCAGTGGACTTCGAACTCGGAGGCTGACTCGGTGGGGATGACCCGCACGTTGGTGAACAGGTGCCGGGTGCGCGACGGCGGGTCCTCGGCCCAGGCCATGCCGGTCTCGAGGCGGATGAGCCGCCGGTTGAGCGAGTCGTAGTCCTCGTCGAAGAACGCCGCCTCGTCGGGTTCGGAGAACTCCCGGTGCAGCTCCCGGCGGAGACGGTTGTAGCGGGTCGGCATCCAGTAGTGGATGTCCTGTGCGAACAGGTCGAGCCAGTCGCGGTACTCCCGCTCGGCCAGCAGCGCCGCCTCGTGGTAGAGGAACTGCTCGATCTCGTGCTGGAGTTCCAGGTGCACCCGGGCCAAGGACACGTCGATCGTCACCGGGTCGCCCCTCTCGCCGCCTGGCGCTTCTCCTTCAACGCCTCGATCTCCGACCAGCTCTCGCAGGTCATCATGTCGATCCAGCGCTGGTACATGCCCCGGGCCGCCATCTCGGCGTAACAGGTGTTGGTCTTGCCGGGGAACTCCGGGTCGTCGAAGCGCTCGTGGCCCAGCCCCATCTGCACGTTGAGCGGGTACTTGCGGGCCATGCGGCCCTTGAGCACCTTCTGGATCTCCAGCCAGTTCTCGCCGTCGTCCTGCTCGAACAGCCCGGCGGGGGAGAAGGTGCGGAGCATGCCGATCCGCCAGGCGTCCTTGACCTCGTCGGGGGCGTCCTTGGGAACGGCGACCCAGGCCCAGACCTCCATCTTGTCGGGGCCCTTCGGCTGCCACACCCGCATCGTCTGGAACCCCGGCAGGAAGGAGAACGTCGGGAAGATGTTGCTGTGGGAGGCCCGGAAGCCCTCGGCCCGGGCCTTGCCGAGGCGCCGGGTGGCCTCCTCGAGGCTCGTCTCCTGCCAGTAGATGGCCGGGAGGCGGCCCGGCCCGAAGTCCATCACCGGGCCCTCGAGGAAGAAACCGCAGCCGTGGCCCGACTCGGAGGAGAACTGCACGCCGTCGGTCGGCATGACCGCCAGGCCGGGGAAGTCGTCGGGCATCTGGGCGATGAAGGCCGAGCCGTGGCTGATCTCGGCGTGTTGCATGTCGGTGGTGAACTGCTCGGCGGCGAACTTCCAGTTGCAGTTGAGGATCCACTTGTGCATGCCGCCGACCATTTCGAGCCCGTTGTCGAACCGGTCGGCGAACACGTCGAAGTACCAGGCGAAGTCGCCGAGGTAGTCGGTGAACGACGGGGCGGTCGGGTCCCAGTTCCCGAAGATGAAGCCCTTGTAGTTCTCGACCTGCGTGACCTGCACGCAGCCCCAGGCGCTCTTGTCGAGTTCGCCGTGCCAGGCGTCGTCCTCGTGGGTGACGGAGATGAGCTTGCCGCCGATGTCGTACGCCCACCCGTGGTAGGTGCAGGTGAAGGCTCCTCTCTGGTTACCGGAGTCGGCCCGGCAGAGCCGCATCCCGCGGTGGCGGCACTGGTTGAGGAAGGCGGCGACGGAGCCGTCCTTCTGCCGCACGACGAGAACGGGGTCTTCGCCCATGTAGGTGGAGAAGAAGTCGCCCGGCTTGGGGATCATCGAGTCGTGGGCCAGAAACAGCCACGACCGGCCGAAGACCCGTTCCAGTTCCAGTTCGTAGATCTCCTGGTCGCAGTAGATGAGCGGGCTGATCGTCCCCGCCTCCGAGTCGACCAGCGAAGCGAGATCGACGGCCATCAGGCCTCCCTCCCGGGTTGACGCAGCCCGAGGCCGGCCAGTTCGGCCCCGACCTCGACGATCATGTCCTCCTGCCCGCCGACGGCCTTGCGCCGCCCGACCTCGAGCAGGATCTCCTTCTCCGACACGCCGAAGCGCTTGGCCGCCTGCTCGGCGTGGAGCAGGAACGAGCCGTAGACACCGCAGTAGCCGAGCAGCAGCGACGAGCGGCCGACGAACGGCAGCCGGTCGAGGATCGGGCGGACGATGTCCTCGGCCACGTCCATGGCGGCGAAGGTGTCGATGCCGGTCTCGATCCCCTCCAGGTCGCAGACCGCGGCCAGGACCTCGGTCGGGGTGTTGCCGGCGCCGGCGCCCATCCCGCAGGTGGCGCCGTCGACCCAGGTCGCCCCGGCCCGCACGGCGGCGATCGAGTTGGCCACCCCGAGGTCGAGGTTCATGTGACCGTGGAAGCCGATCGCCACGTCGGTCGGGAGGACGGCCCGCAGGGCCTCCACGCGCTCCGCGGCCCGGGACGGGAGCAGCGCACCGGCCGAGTCGGTGACGTAGACGACCTCGGCGCCGGCGTCGGCCATGATCCGGGCCTGGGTGGCCAGGGCCTCGGGCGGGGCGAGGTGGGCCATCATCAGGAACCCGACGGCGGTCATGCCAAGGTCCCGGGCCAGGCCGAGATGCTGGGGGGCGATGTCGGCCTCGGTGCAGTGGGTGGCCACCCGCACCAGAGCGGCGCCGAGGTCCCGGGCCCGGGCCAGGTCGTCCTTGGTGCCGATGCCGGGCAGGAGGAGCACGGCCAGGCGGCTGGTGGTGAGGACGGAGGTTGCGGCGGCGATCAGCTCCAGCTCGTCGACCAGCGACAGGCCGTAGTTGAGCGACGATCCGCCGAGCCCGTCGCCGTGGCTGACCTCGACCCAGGGGACACCGGCGCCGTCGAGGGCACCCGCCACCGCGCGCACCTGCTCCACCGTCAGGCGGTGCCGTTTGGCATGGCTGCCGTCCCGCAGCGTCGAGTCGACGACGGTGATCTTCGCGGGGTACGGGGTGTCCCCGGAAGTCACTGGGCGACACCTTCGAGGAGGCTCGCCTTGGCGAGCTCCTCGCCGACGCGCACCGCGGCGGCGGTCATGATGTCGAGGTTGCCGGCGTAGGGAGGCAGGAAGTCGCCGGCCCCGGTCACCTCGAGGAACACCGACACCCGCCCGTCGTCGAACACCGGCTCGGTGGTGAGGCGGTAGCCCGGAACGTAGGTGGCAACCTCGGCCGCCATGACCGCGATCGACCCCGCCACCGCCGCCTGGTCGGCGCCGGCGTCGAGGGCGCAGAAGACCGTGTTGCGCATGAGGATCGGGGGGTCGGCCGGGTTGAGGACGATGATCGCCTTGCCCCGGGTGGCGCCGCCGATCTCCTCCAGGCCCCGGGCGGTGGCCCGGGTGAACTCGTCGATGTTGGCCCGCGTCCCGGGCCCGGCCGAGAGGCTGGCCACGGCCGAGATCATCTCGGCATAGGGCACCTCGGTGACCCGGGCCACGGCGGCCACGATCGGAATGGTGGCCTGCCCGCCGCAGGTGATCAGGTTGATCTCTGGGGCGTCGAGGTGGTCATCGAGGTTGACCACCGGCACGACCGACGGGCCGAGCTTGGCCGGCGTCAGGTCGATGCAGCGCAGGCCCGCCGCGGCCAGGCGGGGAGCGTGGTCCCGGTGGGCGCCGGCTGACGTGGCGTCGAAGACGATCGTGGCCGGTGAGGCGGCGGCCAGCAGCCAGTCGATCCCCTCCGCCGACGCCTCGAGGCCGGCTTCCCGGGCCCGGGCCAGCCCGGGCGAGGCCGGGTCGATCCCGACGACGGCCGTCAGCTCCAGCCCATCAGAGCGGAGGAGCTTGGCCATGAGGTCGGTGCCGATGTTGCCCGTCCCCAGCACCATGCACGGCCGGCGGGCTCCCGCGCCGGCGGCCGGGAGCTCGGTCAGATTGACGTCGATGTCTGCCACGGAGCCAGTGTCCGTTTCACCGTTGCCCGACACCAGCCTGGCGTTCCGCGTACCGGAATGCAGCGGGAGGCCGGTCAGTAGTCGAGGCCGATGGCGGCCTCGATGACCGGCAGGAGGTCCATCGCCTTGCCGAGGCTGAACATCTTCTCCATGTTCCCGGCCGCCTTCATGCGGCCGGTGGCCACGGCCAGGGGCCCGTTGATCGTTCCCTTCGACAGCTCGACCATCGTCGGGTAGTCGAGCTCGAGGTTGACGTCGGCGCCGTCGCGATGGCCGGTGGTGACGTGCACCGTTCCATTGGTCCACTCCATGGTGAAGCCGCCCGCTTCGGGGCTGTCGGCCACGGAGATCTGGAAGATGGCCACGACCCCTTTGCTGGCCTTGGTGAACTTGGCGTTGGCGTTGCAGGCCTCGGTCAGCGCCTTGGCCCAGTCGTCGGTCAGGAACTTGACCCCCATGGCGGGACTCCTTTGTTCATAGGGCTTCTTCGAGGGCGCCGGGCGGCGAGGTGCCGACCATCTTGTGGCCCCACACGCTGACGGCGTCGTACTGCGTCACGGTCCAGTCCTCGCCCACCTCGAGGGCGCCCCACCCGTACTCGATCTCGAAGCCCGACGGGCTGCGGACGTAGAACGAGACCATGCGGTCGTTGGGGTGGCGGCCCAGCGTCATGGTGAGCGGGATGCCCCGGGCCTGGACGAGGTCGTAGGCCACGCCCACGTCGTCGAAGTCGTTCAGCTGGACCATGACGTGGTGCAGCCCCCGGACGCGGGGGATCTCGGTCAGGGCCAGGCTGTGGTGGCGCGGGTTGCAGTGGAAGAAGTGGGCGTCGATGAAGGCGTAGATCTCGTCCGACTTCCTGAACCCGAGCTGCTTGTAGAACCGGGTGGCGGCGGCCAGGTCGGGAACGACGCACACGACGTGGCCGAGGCCCTGGTCGCCGGTCACGAACCCCGACAACGGCCGGCCGGGCTGGAACTGACCGGGGAGGCTCAGCTGCCCGTAGTACAGCTCATGGACGGCGCCGCCGGGATCGGCGACGCGCACCAGTCGCCGGACGGCCCGTTCCTCGCACTCCTCGTCGGTGCCCTCGGTCACGGCGTAGCCCGAGGCGGCCAGCTCCCCGGCCGCCTCGGCCAGGTCGTCGTCGCCGGCCAGTTCCCAGCCGAGGTAGGCGAGGCGGTCCTTCGGCCCGGGATGGACGGCGAGGCGGTGGTGGCGGTCGTCCATCCGCAGATAGACGCTGCCCGGCTGGTCGCCGTCGACGAGCGCCATGCCGAGGATCTCGGGGCCGAACTCCTCCCACTGCTTCGCGTCCGGGGACTCGATCCCCACGTAGCCCAGGGCCCGGACCTTCATCGTTCGGCCTCCAGGAAGTCGATGACCAGGCGTTCGAACTCCGCCGCGTGCTCTACCTGGGCCCAGTGGCCGCAGTTGGGGAACACGTGGAGGCGGGCGTCGGGCATGTACTTCGTCATGAACAGCGCCGAATCGAGCGGCAGTACACGGTCCTCCCGGCCCCAGGTGATGAGGGTCCGGTTCGCGATGCGATGGACGTCGCGCCACAGCTCCTCGGCCACCAGCACCGGCTCGCCGGCCTGCACCGCCTTGAACACGGCGGTGGCGGTGGCCATGGCCTCGGGGTCGATGGCCGCCTGGTAGCGCTCCTCGAGCACGTCGGGGTCGACCTTGCCGGGGTTGAACATCAGCGCCTCGATGATGGCCTGCATCTTCTCCCGGCTGGGGCCGGGCGGGGCGTAGAAGGCCATCAGCGTCTTGAGCCCCTCCGAGGGCCAGGAGCTGGTGATCGGCAGCATCCCGCCCGCCGGACCCATGAGCACCAGCCGGTCGGTGCGCTCCGGGTAGTCGAGGGCGAACTTCAGGGTCGTGCCGCCGCCCAGCGAGTTGCCGATGAACGACACCCGCTCCAGGCCGAGCTCGTCGAGGAGGCCCCGCACCGCCCGGGCGTAGAACTCCCACATGCCACCCTTGATGAGCGGCTTGTCGGAGCGGCCGTAGCCGGGCTGGTCGACGGCCAGCACCCGGAAGTGCCCGGCGAAGGCGGGCAGGTTCTGCTTCCAGTTGCTCCAGGCCGAGGCACCCGGCCCGCCGCCGTGGAGCAGCACCAGCAGCGGTCCCTCCCCGGCGTCGTGGTAGTGGAGCGTGAGGTCGCCGGCCGTCGCCGTCCTCGACGTCGCCTCGTAGGTCAGGGCGGCGTTCGTCATCGTCATCGGGCGTTCCTTCTCCTGTCGGGTTATTCGAAACGGACGCCGGCCGAACCGAGCCGGTCGAAGTCGGCGCGCACGATGTCGCCGGCGTGGACCGGGACCGACCGGTCGAGGGCGCCGGAGAGCACGATCTCGCCCGGCTCGAGCCGCCCGCCGTAGGGGGCGAGGGCGTTGGCCAGCCAGGCGACGCAGGCCGCCGGGTCGCCGAGGGCGGCCGCCCCGCAGCTCCACGAGGTGAGCACGCCGTTGATCTCCATGACCCCGCCCAGCAGGCGCAGGTCGAGGTCCCGCACCGGCGTCAGCCGGGACGGCATCACGAACCGCCCGCTGGAGGCGTTGTCGGCCACGGTGTCGACGAGGCCGATCTTCCAGTCGGCGATCCGGCTGTCGATGATCTCCAGGCTGGGGAAGACGGCGTCGGTGGCGGCCAGCACGTCGGCCGTCGTCACCCCCGGTCCGGCCAGGCCGCGGCCGAGGAGGAAGGCGATCTCGAGCTCGATGCGGGGGGCGATGAGCTCGGCGGTGACCACCGCCCCGCCGTTGGGGACGGCCATGGAGGCCAGCAGGTGGCCGAAGTCGGGCTGGTCGACGCCGAGTTGCGTCTGCATGGCCAGGCTGGTGAGCCCGATCTTGCGGCCGACGATCCGGTCCCCGGCGGCCAGCTTCAGCTCCACGTTGGCCTGCTGGACGGCGTAGGCATCGCCCACGGTCAGCTCCCCGAAGCGGGCGGCCACCGGCGCCACCGGGGAGCGATGCTCCTCGGCCGTGCGCAGCTCCTTGGCCACCGACCCGATGGCTTCCGCCTCGGCCATGTGCTCCCCCTCATGCGTTCCGGTGGGCGGAATGGATCTGGTGAACGACCGTGACCACTGCTAGGTTCCGACCCACTGCAGAGGACAGTTTGGGGCGCAAGGGGAGAGGGTGCCACCGACTCGTTCCTCTGGACGGAATGCCGCTTCCGGCCAGAGCCTGGACACGACGACCGCGGCCGGAAAGCTGCTGGCGCTGCTCGACGCGTTCGGGCCCGAGCAGCCTGACTTCAGCCTGGCCGAGCTCGCCGTGCGGTCGGGCCTGCCGAAGTCGACCACGCACCGGATCCTGGCCGCCCTCGAGTCGTGGCGGGGGGTGGAGCGCTCGGCGTCGGGCCGCTACCGGCTCGGGATCAAGTTCTTCGAGCTGGGCGGCCTCGTGCCGGACCGGCTGCGGCTCCGGGAGGTCGCGCTGCCCTACATGGAGGATCTGCTGGCCACGACCCGGGAGATGGTCCACCTGGCCAAGCTCGACGGCACCGACGTCCTCTACATCGAACGGCTGGTCAGCCACCGCAGCGTGCGGTCGCCGTCGCGGGTGGCGGGCCGGGTGCCGGCCACGTGCACCGGTGTCGGCAAGGCCATCCTGGCCTTCAGCCCGCCCGACGTGGTGAAGTCGGTCATCGCCGCCGGCCTCCCGGCGCTCACCGCCTACAGCATCACGAACCCGGTGCAGTTCCTCGAGACGCTGGAGCGGGTCCGCACCGCCGGCGTGTCGTTCGACTGCGAGGAGGCGTCGCTCGGCCTCAACTGCGTGGCGGCGCCGATCTTCAACCACAGCGGCCAGCCGGTGGCGGCCATGTCGGTGTCAGGTCCGGTGGGGCGGCTGAGCCCCGAGGCGCTGGTGCCGGCCATCCGGGCCGCCACCCTGGCCGTCGGCCGCCAACTCGGCTACCAGCCCCGCTCCGCCGTCCCCGGGACGTCGGTGGTGGCGCCGGCTTCCTAGAGGTCGTCGCCGCCGCGGGGTTGCATCAGGCCGCGAACGCCGATGCCACCGTCGCCGCGGAGGATCGAACCCGTCACCGTCCGGCTGTTCTCCCGGGAGGCGAGGAGGACGTAGAGACCGGCGTAGTCCTCCGCCGTGGGCAGGAACCCGAGCGGTGTGACCGCCTTCACGAGGTCGTCGATCCCCGGCACCCCACCGAGGGGGACCCGGTCGAATCCGAGGCACTTCGGGCCCCGCAGGTCGGTGCCGCACCCACCGGGGGCGACGCCGTTGACCCGCACCTTGGGGGCGAGCTCGTAGGCCATCTGGGTCACGAGGCCCCGCACGGCGTGCTTCGAGGCCGTGTAGAAGGCGCCGCCGCCGGCCGGGTCGAAGGCGGCGTTCGACAGCGTGTAGATCACGCAGCCCCGGCTCTTCACCAGCTCGGGCAGCGCCGCCTTGGTGCCGAGGATGTAGCCCTTCACGTTGACGCCGAACACCTCGTCGAAGACCTCGGGCAGCATCGTCAGCGGGAGGTGGGCGAGGGGGATGGAGTAGTCCCAGATACCGGCGTTGCCGACGAACACGTCGAGCTGCCCGAAGGCCTTCACCGCGGCGGCAACGGCCTTCTCGTTGGCCGCCGGGCTCGTCACGTCGCCCTTCACCGCCACCACCGTGCGCCGGTCGTGGTCGGCCCGCAGCTTCTCGATGTGCTCGGCCGACCGGTCGAGGACGACGACGCGGGCCCCCTCCTGCACGAACCGGTCGACCACCGCCCGGCCGAGGCCCGACGCCCCACCGGTCACGACCGCCGACTGCCCCTCGAGCCATCCCATGACGCTGCCTCCTCTTTCTGCTGGCTCCTCAGGCCGGCGCGTGACCCCACGAGCTGGTGGCGGTCAGCTCGCACGGCACCCAGCTGGCGTCGTCGACGAGGCGGCCGCCCCAGCCGTACTCCAGCTCGAAGCCGGACGGGGTCCGGGCGTAGAACGAGATCATCCGGTCGTTGGTGTGGCGGCCGAGCGTGCGGGCCACCGTGATGCCTTCCGACTGCACCAGGTCGTAGCCCCGCCCGACGTCGTCCACGTCGGCCAGCTCCACCATGAAGTGGTGAAGGGCGGCGACGCCGACCTCCAGCAGCGCCAGGCTGTGGTGGCGGGGATTGGTGTGGAGGAACGTCGCCTTGAACGGCACCGTCATGTAGTCGGAGAGACGGAAGCCGAGCACGTCGGTGTAGAAGCGGACGGCCGGCTCGAGCTCTGGCACCATCAGGACGACATGGCCGAGGCCGAGGCCGCCCGTCACGAACCCCCCGATGTCGCGCCCCGGCGTGAACTCGCCGTCGCCGGCGTCGGCACCGCAGAACAGCTCGACCCGGTGCCCGGCGGGATCGAGGCAGTGGATCATCCCCGCCACCCGGCGGCCCTCCAGCTCCGCCTTGGTCCCCGCCGTCACCGCCACGCCCGCCGCCTCGAGGGCGGCGGCGGCGTCGTCGAGAGCGGCGGCGTCGGCCACCTCCCACCCGTAGGCCGTGCCGCCCGCCGGGCTGCCCTCTTCGATGGCGATCCGGTGGTGGCGCTCGTCCATGCGAAGGTGGACCGCGTCGCCGTCCCCCGGCACCGCCTGCATCCCGAGGACGTGGGTGGCGAACCCCACCCAGTTGTGGGGATCCTCGGCCCTGATCCGCAGATAGCCCAGCGAGGAGAGCTTCATCGGGCCCATTTCGGGCCTTGAGCCACGGGGCGGTCAACGCCGCCGTTCCACCCAGCAGAACCGGCCGCCGGCCGTGTGAGGTGTCAGCCCCGGCGGCGGCGCAAGCGGCGGAAGCGGCGGCCGAGGCGCATGGCCAGCGACGCCTTCTTCGGCTTCGGCGCCTCGAGCGGCGCCTCCGGAGCGGGCACCGCCTCCTCGCCGTCGACCCAGCGGGAGATGTCCTCGGTGGTGCCCTGCCACCGGGCGGCCAGCTTCTGGGGGCCCATGACCATGAACACCACGAAGGCGATGATCACCAGATGCCACGGCGCGAGCAGGCCCTCGAACACACCGTCGAGGGTAGGGGCGGACGGGTCGCTCTTCCAGGCACCCTCCGCCGTTGGGGTTCAGGTCCAGCTTCGCGGGCGTTTCGGCCGATTCGCCCGTCCTCCCGGCGTCATGGCCGACAGGACTGCGGCGTCCAGTACACGAAGACAGGGTGTGCGTCCGGGCCGGACGGCGGTGCCACAATTGTGGGAGTGGAGCGAATGGACGCTGTGATGGAGGAGACACCCCAGACCCCGGGGAACGAGGAGGCCGGAACCGACACCCACGGCGAAGGCTCCGGGACGCCCCGCTGGGCCCGTCACCTCGACAGCCGCCGCCGCTTCCGGCGCCGTCTGGCCATCGTCCTCGCCGCCGGCGGGATCATCGCCATCATCGTCGGGCTGAGCTGGCACCCCGGCAAGCACCACTCCGGCGACGGGGCGGGCAACGGCTCGTCCGGGTCCGTGACCGTCAACAGCGGGGCCGTGACCGACAACACCGCCAAGCCGCCCACCACCGGCCCCGGCGGCGTCGGCACCGACCCGCAGAAGACCGGCCTCCCGGCCGTCCCCGCCCCCGGCGGGCGGGTGCGCACCGGCACCAGGGAACAGGGCTGCTTCTCCACCATGCGGGAGTACCTCGACGCCTGGGACAAGACGGGCCAGGAGCCCGACCCCTGCTTCACCACGCAGGACCCGGCCGACCAGAGCCAGCCCGGCGGCGTCGTCCGCAGCTACAACGGCGAGAAGTTCTAAGCGGTTCCGCCCTCGGCGGGCGGTTCCGATTGACGCCCGAGGCGCTCGGTCCGGCGGTACCCTCGATCTATGAATGAACGACGGCGCGGCGCATCGCGGCTGGTCATAGCCGGTGTCATGGCCATGGTGGCGCTCGGCGCCTGCCATGACGGTGGGTCGGCGACCCGGGCCTCGTCGACCGGCCGGCCGGCCGCCGCCCCGCCCACCGACTCGGCGTCGACCACCCAGGCCGGCGCCGAGCCCTGCACGTTCTCCGGCGCCTCGGCCGCCGCCCACGGCGGCGACGGGGCTGCGACCCGCCTCCTGACCGACGTCCGGGTCGGCGTCCACGACTGCTTCGAGCGGGTGACCTTCGAGTTCAAGCCCATGCCGGGCGACGGCGCCGGGCCCGTCAGCTGGAAGGTGGCCTACGAGCCGGGCCCGATCACCGAGGACGGCTCGGGGCGGCCGGTGGCCGTCAAGGGCGCCTCCCACCTCGTCGTCCACCTGAGCGCCCAGAGCGCCGACCTCACCAAGGCCGACGCCCCGCCGACCTACACCGGCCCGACCTCCCTCCAGGCGGCCGGCGCCACCCGCATCCAGCAGGTCCGCAGGACCGGCGACTTCGAGGGCTACATCACCTGGGTCATCGGCCTCGACAAGGCCCGCCCGTTCAAGGTGACCACCGGCGACGATCCGTCCCGGGTCATCGTCGACGTCGGCGACTGACCGCCGACCGGCCCGGGGGCCTCAGCCCGGTTCCGGCCGACCGCCGCCTGGTTTCGCCTCCCCCTCGCCCCGGCGGTACGACCACAGATGGTCGACGACCGTGAACCCCTCGGCCTCGTAGAGTTCGAGCGCCGGGCGCCGGTCCCGCAGGTGCGGGTCGTCGTGGTCGACGAGGAGGATCACGTCGGCGACGCCCTCGCCGGCCAGGACCGACCGGGCCGCCCGCAGCAGCTGGCGGCCCAGCCCCCGGCGGCGGAACTCCGGCTCGACCTCCAGCCACCAGATGACCCCGACCCCCGGCGCCGGCACGCCGAGCTCGGCGCCCCCGGCCGCCTTCCCGCCGACGTCGAGCTCCACCCGCAGCTCGGAGCCGACCCCCCGGCGGCGGAACGGTGTCTCGGGGGCCGGACCGCCCGCCGGGGCGGTCAGGTACTGCCAGCGGTCCTCGCCGGTGAAGCCCCGGGCCAGCAGCGCCTCGTGGGTGGCCGGCCGGTGGCGGCGGGGGAGGCCCTCGAGGCCGACCGACAGCTCGGTGGCGGCCCAGAAGGCGAAGATCGGGTCACCGCGCCGCACCCCGCGCAGCAGCGGCCACAGCGCCGCCTCGACGTGCTCTTTGGTCTCCCCGCCGTGGAGCCACAGGAGGTAGCGGTCCCCGCTGCTGCGCCGGCCCAGCGCCCCGGCGGCCACCAGCGAGCCGTCGGTGCCCTCGACGCCGACCGTCCGCATGGTGGACAGGTCCCCCCACCACCACGGATCGGCCGTCGACCGCCCGGCCAGCGCCATCGCCACCCGTTCCGGCGTGCAGGGCGGCTGGCCGGGCAGGCGGTCCCGGTCGACCAGGTCGCACACCGCTGCGATGTCGTCGGGCCCCAGCGGCCGGGCCTTCACCGGAGGTCGAGCACCACCTTCCCGAAGGTCCGGTCGGCGGCGACGAGCTCGTAGGCCCGCTCCGCCTCGGCCAGCGGGACGACGGCGTCGATCACCGGCTTGAGGGCTCCCCGGGCCAGCAGCGGCACGACCTGGCCTTCGAAGAGGTGGGTGGCCTCGGCCTTCTCGGCGGACGGGCGGGAGCGCAGCACCGTTCCCCGCACCACCAGGCGCTTGACCAGCAGCGCCCCCATGTCGAGCTCGGCCCGCCCGCCGGCGATGAGGCCGACGATGACGATCCGGCCCCGAGGGGCGGCGGCGGCCACGTCGACCCCGAGGTAGGGCCCGCCGAGGAGGTCGATGGTGACGTCGATCGGCCCGGCGGCGGCGGTGATCTCAGCCGCCAGCGCGGCGGGGTCGAAGCCCGACGGGGCGACGACGGGGTGGGCCAGGCCCAGTTTGGCGGCCCGGTCGAGCTTGTCTTGCGAGCGGCTCGTGCCGGCCACCGTCGCCCCGAAGCACTCGGCGAGCTGGAGGGCGGCCGTGCCGACCCCGGAGGCGACGGCGTGGATCAGCACCCGCTGCCCGGCCATCAGGCCGCCCTGGACGATCATGGCGTCGTGGGCGGTGATGAAGGCCTCGGGGATGCCGCCGGCTTCGACGAGGTCGAGCCCGTCGGGCACCCGGGCGCAATGGGCGGCGGCCGTGACGAGGTACTCGGCCTGCCCGCCGCCGGCCACGATGCCCATGACCCGGTCGCCCGGTGACGGCCTGGTCACTCCGGCGCCGACCGCCTCCACGACACCGGCGAACTCCAGGCCCGGAATGTCGGGCGGGGCGCCGGGCGGGGCAGGGTAGCGGCCCGCCCGCTGGTGCAGGTCGGCCCGGTTGATGCCGGCGCCGGCCACCCGGACGAGGACGTCGTCGGCGCCCGGCTCGGGAACGGGCCGCTCCTCGACCACGAGCCGGCCGCCTTCGGTGATCACGAGGGCCCGCATGGCCGGCAGCCTAACCGCCGGTCACAGCCAGCTCTCGGCCTCGGTGAGGAGGTAACGGCTCACGGCCAGGCAGCGCTCGAAGGACTCGCACATGGTCTCCTCGCCCTCGAGGATCTGCGACAGCGACACCTCCTGGCGGGCCACGACGGTCAGGCTCCGCTGGGGGGCGTCGGTAGCCGACGGGAAGGAGTCGATGGCCGACACCTCGAGCGGCAGGTCCCGGCCCCCAACCCCGGCCAGCTCAGTAGCCAGCACCAGGAGGTCGGGCCCGTTGGTCAGCGGGGGCAGCACCCAGGTGAAGGTGAGGGGAAAGTCATAGCCCTCGGGGGGCGGATCGTCGTCGTCGAGCCCGTTCACGGCGTCCTCGAAGGACAGCAGCGTCCGGGGGTCGATCTCCAGGGCGAGGTGGAGGTCCACCGGGCCGCCGCAGCCCTCCTCGGGGTGGAGGTCGACCTCCCAGTTCTGGCGCAGTGAGTACGTCTCCAGGAAATGGCGCTCGTCGTGGATGTGGAACCCGTGGTTCACGGCGTGGTCCTTCAGGTCGGCCACGTACCCCGCCACGTCGATTACGGCCAAGTCATTCCCCCCACGGACAGGTTCAGGCCACCATCCTGGCAGTCCGCACTACGGTACGGCTGTGGCCGTGCACGGGGAGCCCGAACAGCACGCCGGCGGGCTGACCTTTCTCGACGGGGAGCTGTCCGAGGTCGCCCTCGACGACGGCGAAGCGGCCTCGTTCCTGGCCCTGGTGGGCGACCTCGAGGCCGTGACGGTGTCGGCCTGCCCGGGGTGCCGCAGCCGCATCCTGGCCGCCGTGGCCTTCGTCGACCTCCTCGACGCCGCGCCGCCCCACCCCCGGGCCCCGGAGCTGGTCGAGCTGGCCGACGAGGCCCCGACCCTCCACGTCTACCTCGTCGATGAAGGGAGCGCCTGCGCCCACGAAGGGTGGCTCGACCCCGGCTTCGACGAATGGGTGGACGCGGTCGAGGGCTGACGGCCTCAGCGGGGGATCTTGGTCCGC
This sequence comes from Acidimicrobiia bacterium, assembly GCA_036498605.1. GTDB lineage: Bacteria > Actinomycetota > Acidimicrobiia > IMCC26256 > BP-133 > BP-133. The sequence continues at coordinate 21,829 of DASYFF010000079.1, forward strand.
TTGAACTCGTTGAGGCGGGTGCTGCCGATCAGGTCGAGGGCCTGGGCGAAGTCGTCCACGTTGCCCCGGTCCATGATCCGGACGAACACGGCCTCGTCGCCCTCGACGACGGTGGGGACGCCGAAGACGGCGTAGCGGTCGACGGCCTCGGTGTGCTCGGCCTCGAGGGCCTTGAGCGGGCGGCCGGAGGAGACCTCCTCGGCCACCGCGTCGGCGTCGAGGCCGACGCTCTCGGCCACGCCCCGCAGCACCGCCTCCTCGGCGATCTTCTTCCCGTCGTCGTGGCGGGCCCGGAAGGCGGCGATGTGGAAGTCGAGGAACTTGTCGGGGAAGGTGTCGCGCACGGCGATGCCCCACAGCAGCGCCCGCACCCCGCCCATCCCCTCGGGGTCGTCGAGACTGCGCTCCCAGACCGGTGTCTCACCCTCCTCGACGTGGACCTGGTCGAGGGAGAACGGCCAGAACCGCACGTCCCACTCCCGCCCGGCCCGCAGGCCGTTGACGAGCGCCTCGTGGGCGTTACGGGCGAAGGGGCAGCGGTAATCCCAGGTGACGGCGAACTGGCGAGCCACGGAACCTCCCGGCGGGTGGGCAGCGGTCACGACCTCTGACACAACCCCGGAGGGTCTACCCGGCATTCCCCGGGGCACCCGGCGGGGCGAAACGGCGGGCCACGGCCCCGAAGGCCAGGCCGAGGGCGGCGCCGGCCAGGACGTCGGACGTGTGGTGGAGCCGCACGTAGACCCGGCTGAACCCGACCAGGCCGGCCATCAGGTACCACGGCGGCCCGGGGTCGGCCCGGGACAGGAAGACGGCCGTGGTGAACCCGGCCGTGGCGTGGCCGGACGGGAAGGCGCTGGTCGCCGGCCGGCGCAGCCCCCAGGGCAACGCCCCGGTGAGGGACGGGTCGAGCGCCGGCCGGATGCGGCCGAAGAGGCTCTTGAGGGCCAGGTTGGTGACGACCGACTCGGTGACGAGGACGGCCGCCAGGCGCACCGTCGTACCCGGCCGGGCCCGGCCGGAGGCCTCCCGGACGCCGGCGGTGGCCAGCCACAGCAGGCTGTGGTCGGCCGCGCTGGAGAGCGGATAGAAGACGGCGTCGAGGACAGGGTTCTGGATGCGACGCACCCCGGCGTCGACCGCCCGGTCGACCGCCCGGGCCCGGCCGGCCAGCGGGTGGGCCCGGAGCCTCCCGAACCGCATCGGCCCGCCGCTTTCGGGTCAGGCCGGGAGCAGGACGGGCTCGGGCCCCGGGGCAGCCTCGGGCCGAAGGGCGGCCGCCTGCTCCGGATCGCCTCCCCAGGCCGGACAGTAGGCCTGGAAGCTGCACCAGTCGCACAGCCGGCTCCGGTTGGGGCGGAAGTCGTCGCGGGCGCAGGCCCGTTCCACGGCCGCCCACAGGGCCGCGGCCCGGCGCTCCATGCCGGCCACCGACTGCTCACTGGGGGAGATCGACAGGACCTCGGGCCGGGACAGGTACAGGAGCTGGACCCGGGCCGGACGCCGCCCGAGCAGCCGCTCGCACAGCAGCGAGTAGAAGTGCACGCCGCCGAGGCGGTCCTGCTCGGCCCGCTCGCTCGGCACCGCCCCCGTCTTGTAGTCGGTGACGACCAGCTCACCGTCGCCGTCGAGCTCGAGGCGGTCGATGACCCCCCGGAGCGTGAGCGACCCCAGCGTCACGCTGAGCCGCAGCTCGAGGCCGATCGGCCGGACCTGCGCCGGGTCCTCGATCTCGAAATAGCGCAGGACGAGGGCCCGGGCGTCGGCGTGGAAGGCGTCGAGCTGGGCGTCGTCGAGCTCGAGGCCGGCGAACTCGGGGTGGTCGGCCAGCTCGGCCCGGGCCCGGTCGAGCCCGGCCAGGGCCGCCGCCGGGGTGCGCTGCGCCGGGGGATGGAGCATCAGGATTTCCAGCGCCCGGTGGACGAGCGTGCCCTTGCTGGCCGCCGGCGACGGCGGCTCCGGCAGCCGGTCGATGACCGAGAAGCGGAACTGCAGCGGGCAGTGCTTGAAGGCCGAGATCTTGCTCGGCGACAGCGTGGTGGGCAGCGGCAGGCTCATCTCGATCGGAGGGTACCAAGGAGATGTGACAGTGAGCGGGACCTTGGACGAAGATCACCCGATGAAGATCGACGCCACGCTGTTCGCCGCCGACCTCGACACCGTCGGGGCCCGGGCCCGCCAGATCGAGGAGTTCGGCTACGACGGGCTGTACACGGCCGAGACGCAGCACGACCCGTTCTTCCCCCTGCTCCTGGCCGCCCAGCAGACGGAGCGGATCGATCTCGCCACCGCCATAGCCGTGGCCTTCCCCCGCTCGCCGACCCACCTGGCCCACATCGGCCACGATCTCCAGCGCTACTCCAAGGGCCGCTTCGTCCTCGGGCTCGGATCCCAGATCAAGGCCCACATCGAGAAGCGCTTCGCGGCCCAGTTCTCCCAGCCGGCGGCCCGCATGCGGGAGCTGATCCTGGCCACCCGGGCCGTCTGGCGGACCTGGGAGGAGGGCGAGCCGCTCCGGTTCGAGGGCGACTTCTACCGTCTCACCCTGATGACGCCGTTCTTCACGCCGCCGCCGACCGGGTTCGGCACGCCCCGGATCTTCCTCGCCGCGGTGGGGGAGAAGATGACCGAGGTGGTCGGGGAGGTGTGCGACGGCATGTTCGTCCACGGCTTCACGACCGAGAAGTACCTGCGGGAGACCACCCTTCCCGCCCTCGAGCGGGGGCTGGCCCGAAGCGGCCGGACCCGGGCCGACATCGAGCTGTCGTTCCCCACCTTCATGGTCACCGGCGAGACCGACGAGGAGTGGCAGCGGGCCGACACCGCCGTCCGGGAGCAGATCGCCTTCTACGGCTCCACGCCCGCCTACCGTGGCGTCCTCGAGGCCCACGGCTGGGGCGAGGTGCAGGACGAGCTCAACCGCCTGTCCAAGCAGGGTGCCTGGAAGGAGATGGGCAAGGTCATCACCGACGACATCCTCGACGCCTTCGCCGTGCGGGGCTCGACCGCCGAGCTGCCGGGGCTCGTCATCGCCCGCTACGGCGACCTCGTCGACCGGATCTCGTTCTATGCCCCCTACCGCACCGACCCCGAGCAGTGGGCCGAGGTGGTGGCGGGGTTCAAGGCGTTGTAGATCCGGGCCTTCGCCTCGTCGATCCGGCCCTCCCGCAGCAGATCGAGCAGCTCCTCCTCCCGGTCGAGGACGTCGCGCCAGCGCGCCGCCCAGATGGCGAAGTCCGCCGGGCGGTGGGGGAGCGCCGCGGCGCGCACCTCCCCCAGCACGTCGACCAGCGCCTCCCACTCCCAGCCCAGCTCGTCGGACAGGCGCCGGCGCAGCCGCTTGGCCAGCGCCGGGGCCCGCCCGCCGGTGGAGATGGCCAGCAGCAGCTCCCCCCGCCGGACGATCGACGGAACGGCGAAATGGCAGTGCTCGACGTCGTCGACGGCGTTGCACAGCACCCGGTCCGCCTCCGCTTCGGCGAACACCGCCGCCCGTACCGCCCGGTCGGAATCGGCGGCGATGACCAGGAATGCGCCGGCCAGGTCGCCCCGCCGGTACCGGCGGGCGATGTGGGTGAGCTCGCCCCGGCGCACCAGGTCGGCGAGGCCGTCGCTCACCCGGGGGGCGATGACGACGACGTCGGCCTCGGCCTCGAGCAGGGCGCGGGCCTTGCCCTCTGCCTCCCGGCCGCCGCCGGTGACGACGCACCGCCGGCCGGACAGCTCCAGGGCGACGGGGTAGCGGAACGGCATACGCACCGACCGTAGGGCGCAGTGGTGAAAGCGCCGTTCCGCTCGTGTTGCAGCACTGTGAATATGTCCTCTCGAACCGCGACCACGACGCGCCGGGCCGTGAAATCGTGTTCACACGCCCGACACAGACCGCGAACGCCGGAGAAACGGGTTCGCCTTACGTTCGGTGATCATGGCTGCGGACAAGACGCTCGTCGTCGTCGGTCAGGGCATGGTCGGCTACAAGCTCCTCGAGTGCCTGGTGGAGAACGGCGCCACCGACACCTGGCGGATCGTCGCCTTCGGTGAAGAGCCCCGGGCGGCCTACGACCGGGTGAGCCTCTCGACGTACTTCACCGGTCGCACGGCCGAGGATCTGTGCCTGGCCGACCCCGACGTGCTCGGGCACCCGGCCGTCGAGTTCATCTCCGGCGACCCCGTGACCGGCCTCGACCGCCAGGCCCGCAAGGTCACCTCGGCCTCCGGCCGCACCCTGTCCTACGACGCACTGGTGCTGGCCACCGGCTCCTACCCGTTCGTGCCGCCCATTCCCGGCGGCGAAGGCCCGGGCTGCTTCGTCTACCGCACGATCGAGGACCTCGACGCCATCAGGGCCTACGCCGCCGACTGCGGGACGGGGGTGGTGATCGGCGGCGGCCTCCTCGGCCTCGAGGCGGCCGGCGCGCTGCAAGGTCTCGGGTTGGCCACCCACGTCGTGGAGTTCGCCCCGCGCCTGATGGCCATCCAGGTCGATGACGGAGGGGGCGCCACGCTGCGGCGCACCATCGAAGCGATGGACGTCGCCGTCCACACCGCCAAGTCGACCACCGCCATCGTGCGGGGCCCCGGAGGGCAGCGGGTCGAGGGTCTCGCCTTCGCCGACGGGGAGACGCTGGCCACCGACATGGTCGTGTTCTCGGCCGGTATCCGGCCCCGCGACGAACTGGCCCGGGGAGCCGACCTGACGCTCGGCGAGCGGGGCGGCGTCCTCACCGACGAGACCTGTCGCACCTCCGATCCCGCCATCTACGCCATCGGCGAGTGCGCCGCCGTCAACGGCCGCATCTACGGCCTCGTCAGCCCGGGCTACGCCCAGGCCCGCGTCGTGGCCGACCGGCTCGGGGGCGGCGACGCCACCTTCGACGGCGCCGACATGTCGACCAAGCTCAAGCTCCTCGGCGTCGACGTGGCCAGCTTCGGCGATGCCCACGCCGCCACCGACGGCAGCCACCAGCTCACGTTCGACGACCCGATCGCCGGCGTCTACAAGAAGATCGTGATCTCGCCCGACAAGGACAAGCTCCTGGGCGGGATCCTGGTCGGCGACGCCTCGGACTACGGGACGCTGCACCAGTGGATGGCGTCGAACACCGACCTGCCGCTGCACCCGAGCGACCTGATCCTCCCCGACCGCCAGGGCGGCGGGAAGCCGCTCCTCGGCGTGGCGGCCATCGGCGACGGCTCGACGGTCTGCAACTGCAACAACGTGACCAAGGGCACGATCTGCTCGGCCATCGCCGAGGGCGGCCTCACCACCGTCGGCCAGATCAAGGCGGCCACCAAGGCCGGCACCGGGTGCGGCAGCTGCGTGCCGCTGTGCACCGCCATCCTCCACCACGAGCTGGAGAAGTCCGGCGTCACGATCGACCGCAGCCTCTGCGAGCACTTCCCCTTCACCCGCCAGCAGCTCTTCGACATCGTCCGGGCCCGCGAGGTGCGCACCTTCGAGGAGCTGATCTCGGGCTGGGGCAGGGGGCGAGGCTGCGAGATCTGCCGGCCGGCGGTGGCGTCGATGCTGGCCTCGCTGTGGAACGAGTACGTCCTCGACCCGGCCCACGCCGGGCTGCAGGACACCAACGACCGGTTCCTGGCCAACATGCAGAAGGACGGCAGCTACTCGATCATCCCCCGGGTCCCCGGCGGCGAGATCTCCCCCGACAAGCTCATCGCCCTCGGCGAGGTGGCCAAGGAGTTCAACCTCTACAGCAAGATCACCGGCGCCCAGCGCATCGACCTGTTCGGCGCCCGCCTCGACCAGCTGCCCCACATCTGGGGCCGCCTGATCGACGCCGGGTTCGAGAGCGGCCATGCCTACGGGAAAGCGCTCCGGACGGTCAAGTCCTGCGTGGGCAGCACCTGGTGCCGCTTCGGCCAGCTCGACTCGGTGTCGCTGGCCATCGAGATCGAGCTGCGCTACCGGGGGTTCCGGGCCCCCCACAAGCTGAAGTCGGCGGTGTCGGGCTGTGCCCGGGAATGCGCCGAGGCCCAGGGCAAGGACTTCGGCGTGATCGCCACCGAGACCGGCTGGAACGTCTACGTGTGCGGCAACGGCGGGATGCGACCCCAGCACGCCGTGCTCCTGGCCGAGAGCATCGACAAGGAAGACGTCATCAGGTACCTCGACCGGTTCCTGATGTTCTACACCCGCACCGCCGACCGGCTGGAGCGCACGGCACCCTGGTTCAACAAGCTCGAAGGCGGCATCGACTACCTGAAGTCGGTGATCATCGACGACGCCCTCGGCATCTGCGACGAGCTCGAGGCCGAGATGCAGCGCTTCGTCGACACCTACCGGTGCGAGTGGAAGGCGACCATCGAGGACCCGGCCAAGGTGGCCCGCTTCCAGACCTTCGTCAACGCCGAAGGCACCGTCGACGACAACCAGCTCTACGTCCTGGAGCGGGGCCAGAAGCGCCCGGCCCGGCCCGAGGAACGGGCCTTCGCCACCCCGACCGGGGTCCCGGTGACGATCAGGAAGCGGCCGGAGACGAAGGGCCGATGACCGACTGGGTCGAGGTCTGCGGCTACGAGTCGATCTACCCCGACACGGGCGTCTGCGCCCTGATCGGCGGCCGGCAGGTGGCCGTGTTCCGGCTCTCCGACGGCAGCCTCCACGCCGTGTCGAACTTCGATCCCTTCAGCGGGGCCAACGTGCTGTCCCGGGGGATCGTCGGCGACCGGGGTGGCGAGCCGAAGATCGCCTCGCCCATCTACAAGCAGACCTTCAACCTGCGGACGGGCCAATGCTACGAGGACGGCGCCGTCCGCCTCGACGTGTACCGGGTGCGCCGCCACAGCGGCGTGGTCGAGGTGTTCGCCGATCCGGTGACCGCCGTCGAACCGGAGCTCGATGACGAGACACTCGGCGGATTGGGGTACACAAGGGCATGACCGAGGGCTTGCGGCTGGCCGGCCGGCGGGTGGGGATCACCGCCGACCGCCGCTGGCGGGCCCAGGCCGACCTGCTCGAAAAGCTCGGCGCCGAGGTGGTCCACGGCCCGACGCTGCGGACCGTCGACCTGTCGGGCGACGACGCGCTGCGCCAGGCAACGGCCGCCCTGATCGACCGGCCGCCCGACTACCTCGTGGCCAGCACCGGCATGGGCCTGTCGATGTGGCTGGAGGCCGCCGACGCCTGGGAGCTCGGCGGGGCGCTGCGGGCCGCGCTGGCCGGGGCCCGGGCCGTGGCCCGGGGCGCCAAGGCCCACTCGGCCCTGCGGCGCCAGGGGTTCGAGGTCGCCTGGGAGGCGCCGTCGGAGACCATGGACGAGGTCGTCGGGTACCTCGGGGAACAGGACGGCATCGGCGGGGCCCGCGTCGCGCTGCAGCTCTTCGACCCGGCCGGGCACCGGTCGACGGCGGCGCTGGCCGACCGCTGCGGGGAGTTGGTCGAGATCCCCGTCTACCGGTGGCTGATGCCGGCCGACCCCGGCCCGGCCCGCCGCCTGATCGAGGAGGCCTGCGCCGGCACGGTCGACGCCCTGACCTTCACCAGCCAGCCGGCCGTCCACCACCTCTTCCGCATCGCCGAGGACATCGACCGGGCCGGGGAACTGCGCCAGGCCTGCAACGGCGCCGTCCTGACGGTCTGTGTCGGGCCGGTGTGCGCTGACGCCGCCTTCGCCTGCGGCGTCACCGATCCGGCCTGGCCCGACCCTCCCCGCCTGGCGGCCATGATCCGCCTCGTCGCCGACCGGCTCGGTCCCCGCCCAGTGGAGCGCTGACCGGAATCAGCCAGGCGTCAGACCGAAGTCGACAGTTCGAAACACGGCGAGATTCCTTCGTTCACAACGCCTCTCTAGCCTCGGGAGGTGTGACGATGGCCGGGTTGCGGGTGGGGGTGACCGCCGGTCGGCGGGGCGGCGAACTGGTCGAGGCGCTGACGCGGCAAGGGGCGCGTGTGACGTGGGCGCCGACGGTCGACGTCATCCCGGCCGCGCCGGGCGCGTTGGCGCGCCAGACGGAGGCGGTGCTCGCCGCCCGCCCGTCGTGGGTGCTGGTGACTACCGCCGAAGGGCTCAACCGGTGGGTGGACGGCGCCGGGCGGGCCCGGGCCGACGTGCTCAGCCTGCTGGCCTCGGCCAAGGTGGCGGCCCGGGGCGCCAAGGCCACCGCGGCCTGCCGGGCCCACGGCGTGGCCAGCGTCCTCACCGCACCGACGGAACGCGGGGTCGATCTGGCCCGGCTCGTGGTCGACCTCGCCGGCGCCGGCGAGGAGGCGGCGGTGGTGACCGACGGGCGGGGGTCGCCCGGGGCCCGGGCCGAGCTGGAGGCGGCCGGCCTGACGGTCCACGTGGTGGCGCCCTACCGCTGGACGGTGCCGGCCGCGGTCGGGCCGGCGCCCGGCTCCGACCGCCGGGTCGCAGCCACCGAGCTGCTCCGGGCCCTGTGCGCCGGGGAGCTCGACGCCGTGACCTTCACCAGCGCCCCGGCGGTGGACGGCCTGTTCGCCATGGCCGCCGAGCTCGGCCTCGGGGCCGCCGTGCACGACGCCCTCACGGGCTCCGGCGCCGGCCGGGTCCTGGTGGCGGCCATCGGACCGGTGACGGCCGAGGCCCTCGAAGGGCGCCTGGTCGGGGTCGGAGTGTGCCCGCTCCAACCCCGCAGCTCGGCCCTGACCACCGCCCTGGCCGCGGCGCCCCTGGGCTTCCGGTCGTTCGGGCGGGCCGAGCCCCTCCTCCTCGACCCCCGCCACCGGACGGTGACCGGCCCCGGGGGCGCCGTGGAGCTGAGCGACCTCCAGTTCACCCTGCTGGCCTCACTGGCCCGCCGGTCCGGCCTGACCTGCCCCACCAGCGTCCTGCTGCGGGAGGTCTGGGGCGAGGGCGTCTGCTCCGGTGGCGCGGCCCGGCGCCGGCTCGAGGTGCTGGCCTCCCGGCTCCGGGCCCGGCTGGTGCCGATCGACGTGGTGCTGGCCACCGTCCCCAAGCGGGGCTACCGCCTGGAGCTGACCGGGCGAACCTCCGCCGCGCTTTCCGAGGGGAGGCCGCGTCTCGGCTAAGCTACCGCGCGGTAACCCAGACCAGGAGGGAATGTGCCATGGCCGACATCGGGAGCCGCGAAGAGCTCGCCGTCATGATCGAGGGCAAGTCCGACGACGAGATCAACGCCGGGGTCGCCGCCCTTGGCACCGACAAGGTGCTGGGTCAGATCTTCGAGCACATGGCCAAGGACGCCTTCCGCCCCGAGCGGGCCGGCAACCAGAGCGCCATCGTGGGCTGGGACATCACGAGCCCCGAGGGCACCCATCAGTTCCAGCTCAAGGTCGCCGACGGCGCCTGCACCGCCGTCTCGGGCTCCGACGAGGCGGCCCGCGTGACCCTGGGGATGGCCCTCCCCGACTTCCTCCGCTTCGTCACCGGCAAACTCGACGGCATGCAGGCCTTCATGACCGGCAAGCTCAAGCTCTCCGGCGACATGATGTTCGCCCAGAGTATGCA
>DASYFF010000080.1:0-5054 GCA_036498605.1 Acidimicrobiia bacterium
GGTGGATGTGGGCCATCGTCGGCTTCTCCCCCATCGTCACCTTGAGCGTGTAGCAGCCCTTGGTGCCGGCCAGGTCGAGGAGGAGGGCGCCGACGCCGTCCTTCACCCCCGGGCCGGGGACCACTTCGGCTCCGCTCAGCAGCGCCTTGAGGCTCATGGCGGTGCCGTCGTTCTTCACCCCCGGCCCGGCGGTACCGGTCGTCGTGACCTTGGTCTCCTTGTCCTTGCCACCCCCACCGCAGCCGGCGACAAGCGCGAGGCCGAGGAGCGCAGCGGCCAGCGGACGGAGGACGGGCACGGTCGAGAATCCTGGCACGGCCGGTGGGCACAATGGCGACATGCTGCTGGCCGAGGTCGTCGAGGTGTCAGGGCGGGTGGCGGCCACGCCGGCCCGCAGCGCCAAGATCGCGGCGCTGGCCGACCTCATCCGCCGCCTCGATCCCGACGAGGTGGAAGCGGCCGTCGGCTTCCTGGTCGGCGAGCCCCGCCAGGGCCGCATCGGGGTCGGCTGGGCTTCCGTCCGGCGGGCGAGCGGCACGATGCGTGCCGGACTGGCGGCGGGCGAGCCATCGATCACGATCAGCGAGGTGGACCGGGCGCTGGCCGAACTGGCCGGGACCGCCGGCGCGGGCTCGCTCGGTCTCCGGGCGGCGCTGCTCGAAGGGCTCCTTGCCCGGTCGACAACGGCCGAGGCCGACTTCCTGAGCGACCTGCTGACCGGCGGGCTGCGGCAGGGCGCGCTGGAGGGGGTGATGGCCGAGGCGGTGGCGAAGGCGGCGGAGGTGCCGGCCACCGTCGTCCGGCGGGCGTGCATGCTGGCCGGGGACCTCGGCCACGCCGCCGCCGTCGCCCTCGCCGAAGGACGGGCCGGGCTGGAGGCGATCGGGCTCGAGGTGCTGCGGCCCGTCCAGCCGATGCTGGCCTCGACCGCCGCCGACGTCGCGGAAGCGATTGCCGGGCTCGGCCTCGCGTCGGTGGAGTGGAAGCTCGACGGGATCCGCCTCCAGGTCCACAAGCGGGGCGACGAGGTGCGGATCTTCACCCGGAACCTGAACGACATCACCGGCCGCATGCCCGAGGTCGTGACGGTGATCGCCGGGCTGCCGGCCGACAGCCTCGTCCTCGACGGTGAGGCGCTGACGATGACCGAGGACCTGCGGCCCCGGCCTTTCCAGGACGTCATGAGCCGGGTCGGCCGCCGCACCGGCGAGCCCAGCGCCGCCATCGGAGCCCATTTCTTCGACTGCCTCCATGTCGACGGCGAGGACCTGCTCGACCGCCCGCTGCTGGAGCGCCTCGCCGCCCTGGAGCGGGTGGCCGGGCCCTACCGCATTCCCGGCCGGGTGACCGACGATCCGGCCGCGGCCGAGGAGGTGCTGCGGGCCTCGCTGGCCGCCGGGCACGAGGGCGTCGTCGTCAAGGGCGCCACGTCGCCCTACGAAGCGGGGCGGCGGGGAAAGTCGTGGCGCAAGGTCAAGGTGGCCCGCACCTTCGACCTCGTGGTGCTCGGCGCCGAGTGGGGCCACGGCCGGCGCAAGGGCTGGCTGTCGAACCTCCACCTCGGCGCCCGGGACCCCGCCACCGGCGGCTTCGTCATGGTGGGCAAGACGTTCAAGGGCCTCACCGACGCCACCCTCACCTGGCAGACCGAGCGGTTCCTCGAGCTCGAGACGCACCGGGAGGGGATCACCGTGTTCGTCCGGCCGGTCACGGTGGTCGAGATCGCCCTTGACGGGGTGCAGACCTCGACCCGCTACCCCGGCGGGATCGCCCTGCGCTTCGCCCGGGTGAAGCGCTACCGGGACGACAAGTCCCCGGCCGAGGCCGACACCATCGACTCCCTCCGGCTGCTCCTGACCGGGCAGGGGCCCGGAGATTGAGCCCGAGCGGCGAAGGATTCACTTGCCGTTTGTTCCAGAACTAGGTACAGAACTGTGAGGGTTGCTCATATCTTCAAGGCTCCACGTGCTTGAGAAGGAGGCGTCGTGGCCCAGGTCGACCTGACGAAGCCCACCCCTACCGACAAGAACGAGGCACTCACCAAAGCGGGCTTCGAGGAGGAGGCACCTCCGGCCTACACGGCGATGCAGAAGGCGGTGGCCGAGTTCGTCGGCACCTTCGCCCTGATCTTCATCGGAGTGGGCTCGATCATCGCCGCGGCCGCCGCCCACGGCGGCCAGGGTGGCGCGGGACTGGTCACCATCGCCATCGCCCACGGGCTGGCTATCGCCGTCATGGTCTCGGCCGTCGGGCACATCTCCGGCGGTCACCTCAACCCGGCGGTCACGGTGGCGGCGGCCGCCGCCCGCAAGATCCACCCCACCGAGGCCGGCATCTACATCGGCGCCCAGCTGGCAGGCGGCATCGCCGGCGCCGCCGTCCTCCGCGGCGCCCTGCCCGAATCGCTGTGGCGGGCGGCCAAGCTGGGCACGCCCGGGCTCGGCGCCGGGGTGAACGCCGCCCACGGCGTCCTCATCGAGGCCGTGCTCACCTTCTTCCTCGTCTGGGTGATCTTCGCCACCGCCGTCGATCCCCAGGGCTCGTTCGGCAAGATCGCCGGCCTGGCCATCGGGTTCGTGGTGGTCATGGACATCATGGCCGGTGGCCCGTTCACCGGCGGGGCCATGAACCCGGCCCGCTTCGTCGGCCCGGCTCTGGTCGGCGGGTACTGGAAGGACCTCTGGGTGTACATCGTGGGCCCCATCGCCGGAGGGTTGGGGGCGGCCGCCGTCTACGGACTGGTGATCCTGCCCCGGCACCAACCGGTGACCGTCTGAGTTCGTTCAGGAGCCGGGCTCGATCCGGTAGATGTCCCGGCTCTTGGCCACCAGGAGCAGCTTGCAGCGACCGGTCAGGAAGTAGCCGCCGGCCTCGACGTTGTCGCCGTGGTCGACGCGGCGGCGCGACACGGGGCGGGCGATGAACTGCCAGAGGAACTGCGCGCCCTCGGGGACCCGGTAGGCGAAGAGCATCTCGTGGTTGGCCACGACCAGGGTCGTGTGGTCGGGGGACACGGCGGCGATGGAGACGGTGTCGGACCCGGCCAGGGAGCCCACGAGGCGGGGGTGGTTCACCCCCTGCGCCGACAGGGGCTGGTCGAAGCGGTAGAGCCGGGCGGGGGTCGTCTTGGGCACCAGGACGAGGTGGCCGGCGAAACTGAAGGCCGCCTCGGTGTTGGACCGGAAGCCGTCGGGATAGGCGTAGCGATAGCTGGCCGTGGGGTGGAGCACCGACGGCCCGTCGAGATCGGGCTCGGGCAGCTCGTAGATGACCCGGATCTGGCCCGGCATCCGCCGGGTCCAGGGCTGGTCGCTCTCCACGATGAGGATCTTGCCGTCCTGGACGACGAGGTCACCCCAGTCGTACTTGACCGTGCCCAGCACTTTGAAGGCCCGCAGCGCGTGGGGCCCGGGGGCGGCCGGGAAGTGGACGGCGTAAAGGGTGGCCGGCTTGTGTTGGAGCACCATCCAGCCCCAGCCCGGATAGCGGGCCGAGGGCACCAGCCCGGCGGCGCCGGCCATTCCCGGCGGGAGCGGGTAGCCCACCGTGAGCGGATCGCCGGCCACGTCGGGGCAGTGCTGGGGATCGGCGCCCGCCGGACGGGCGACGAGGCAGGACAGCATCATCACGACGGCCCACACCAGGGAGACCACTCGGCCTCGACGCATGCGCACACCTCCCGGTCGCACCGATCCAACCGTGACCGCGCCTCGGGAGCCAGGGCCCGGGGGGCAGCCTTCGGTTGGCTCGGCCCGTCGGCGGCCATATCCTTCGGGCACCATGGCGATGTCCCCGGGACCGAGGGCCGGGATCCTGGTGTGGCCGCTGGTCGGCTTCACCGTCCTCGGCGCGGTCGGGACCGTCATGACCCCGGCGTTGGCCCCCCACCACCCCTTGGCGCTCATCGCCCTCGAGGCCAGGGACCGCAACCTGCTCCTGGCCCGCCACATCGGTCTCGCCGCCTTTCTCGTGGCCGGGACGGCCCGCCGGCTCGTGAGCGACCCGTTCTTCTACCTGCTCGGCCGCCATCACGGCCCGGCCGGCGTCGAGTGGCTCGAGCGCCACGGCGGGGGCCGGGCGGTGGCAGCCACGGTCCGGGCCTTCCGGCGGGCCGCCTACCCGATGCTGGTCATCTTCCCCGGGGCGGTCGTGTGCACCCTGGCCGGCGACGCCGGCGTCCCGCCGAAAGTCTTCGCCGCCGTCGTCGTCGTGCGGACGGTCGTCGTCGTGCTGGCCATCCGCTTCGCCGGCAACGCGTTCGGCCGGCCCATCGACTCCGTCCTCCACGCCTTCGACCAGCACATGCTCGCCGCCTCGCTGCTCTTCGTCGTCGCCGTCGGCGGCTGGATGCTCTGGGAGCACCGGGGGAGGGCGGAAACCGGGTAACCGGCTGCAGTAGCCTCCGGGCGTCATGCCCTACACCGTGGATTTCACCACCGTCTCCACCGTCGGTCTGGAGTCGTCGCCGGTTGCGGCGGCGCTGGCCGGCCTGCGGGCGAACGAGGCCCGCTACTTCAAGAACAAGTACGACCACGACTTCACCGTGGAGCCGGCGGGCGACGCCCAGGAGACCATCGACTGGGTACACCGGATCCTCAAGGAAGAACGCGACATCGTCATCTCGTCCCGCCCGCTCGAGGCCACGGCCTTCCAGGTCGAGGACATCCGGATGGCCTATGTCTTCTACGAGAGCGGCCTGTCGATCAATGTGATGTACACCATCGACGATGCCAAGAAGCGGGCGGTCGGGTTCAAGCTCTCCGAAGGGATGGAAGTGCCCGAGGAGCTCGCCTCGCGGTTCAAGTTCGCCCGCCAGAAGTCGAAGCTGGCCGGGACGATCCGCGGTTCCTACTTCGTGCTCAAGAACGAGTGGTGAAGCGGACGGGCTCGCGGGCCCAGGAGTCGTCCGGCTGAACGGGCGGTGACCAGATCAGAAACCCTGAGCAGGAGTTCACCCTGGTCAGGGCGTATTTCAGGGGAATCCGCACCGAACGGGCGTCGTGTCCCAGAGGAGAAATAGGGCCCTCCTCGTCGCTGCTCGGGCGGAAGGAGCC
>DASYFF010000081.1:0-1588 GCA_036498605.1 Acidimicrobiia bacterium
GATGGTGAACTACCTCGTCCTCGACGACGGCGGGCCCCGCTTGCGGGCCACCGTCTGCCGGGGCTGCGGCGCACGGTTCTTCGACCGGCGCAACGCCTGCTCCCGGTGCTTCGGTGACGAGTTCGACACCGCCCTCCTCGCCGACCGGGGGAGACTTCGTTCGTTCACGATCGTGCACCGGGCCGCCCCCGGGCTTCCGACGCCCTACATCTCGGCGGTGGTGGATCTCGAGGGCGGGGGCGTGGTCAAGGCCAACCTCCTCGACACCGCGCCCGACCCCGACGGGATCGAGCTCGGCATGCCGGTGAAGCTGACCACATGGGTCGCCGGCATGGACGACGAGGGGACCGAGGCGCTGGGCTTCGGTTTCGTGCCCGAGGAGCGCGCCTGACATGACGGACTCACTGTGGATCATCGGCACGGAGATGCTGCCGATCGGCCGCTACCCCGACAAGGACATCGTGGACCTGGCCACCGGTGCCGCTCGTGGCGCGCTCGGGGACGCCGGCAGGACGATGGGTGACATCGACGTGCTCGCCGTCGGCTGCGTCAACGAGTCGCAGTACATGCTGGCCCAGCGCATCCAGCGCCAGATGGGCCAGACCGGCATCCCCGCCTACAACGTCGTCAACGCCTGCGCCACCGGCGCCACCGCCGTCCGGACGGTCATCATGGCCATCAAGGCCGGCGAGGCGACCATGGGCCTGGCCATCGGCTGCGAGCAAATGGGCAAAATGGGCCTCCTCGGCAAGGCGGCCAAGCCCCGCGCCGAGAAGAAGGTCTTCGAACCGCAGGGCCGCTACGGCCACGTCCTCGGCATCGAGGGGCGGCTCGGCACCAACCTCATGCCCGGCGTCTTCGCCCACGCCGGGCTGGAGTACGCCAAGGAGCACGGCGGCGTCGGCGTCGAGCAGTTCGCCCGCATCGCGGAGAAGAACCACGCCCACTCCACGCTGAACCCGCTGGCCCAGTACCGCAAGCGGTTCACCATGGAGGAGATCATGGCCGCCGACATGATCTCCTGGCCCAACACGTCGCTCATGTGCAGCCCCACCGGCGACGGCGCCGCCGCCGTCGTGGTCACCAGCGGCGAACGCCTGGCCACCCTGCCCGACGAGGTCCGCCGCCGGGCGGTGAAGATCTCGGCCTCGGTGCTGACCAGCGACCCCTTCGTCGACGGCGGCCAGGTCCAGGCCGACATCAACACGCTGACCCGCCTGGCGGCCGACCGGGCCTACGAGGCGGCCGGCGTCTCTCCCTCCGATCTCGACCTCGTCGAACTCCACGACTGCTTCGCCACCGCCGAGCTCGTCCACTACGACAACCTCCGGCTGTGCAAGCCCGGCGAGGCCGGCGAGTTCATCGACTCCGGCGCGCCGTGGCGCGACGGCCGCACCCCGGTCAACGTCTCGGGGGGCCTCATCTCCAAGGGGCACCCCCTCGGCGCGACCGGCGTGGCCAACCTCTACGAGATCGCCACCCACCTGCGGGGGGAGGCGGGGGACCGCCAGATCGAGGGCGCCCGGGTCGGCCTGGCCCACGTGATCGGGCTGGGTTCGGCCTGTGCCATCCACATCCTCGAACGGGC
>DASYFF010000082.1:0-2429 GCA_036498605.1 Acidimicrobiia bacterium
ACGCTCGCAACGAAGTGTCCTGGTCCGTGGTGCTGGGGAGCACGGAAAGCACGGCCCGGGCCGATCGCCGGCGTCCCGCCGGCGATCAAACCAAGCAACGGGATACCAACAACGGGGAGGCACATCCATCATGCGTATCGCGACTTCCAAGAGCGCCCGGCTGGCGATGGTCACCACCAGCGGCGCATTCCTCATCGGTTTCGCCCTGCTCAACGCGGGCGGCGCCCACGCCATCGGCGGTCTGTGTAACGGCCGGCCGGCCAGCCACACCTGGCTCGACGCCTCGGGCCAGTACGGTCCCGCCATCCTCGACGGGACGAAGGGCGACGACACGATGGTCGGGAGTGACGGTGACGACACCATCGACGGGCGGGGCGGCAACGACTTCATCTGTGGTGGTGCCGGCAACGACTCCATCGCCGTCGAGGGCGGCGACTCCGTCGTGCGGGGCGACACCGGCGACGACGACCTGACGGCCAACGATGTCCACAGCGTGACGCTGGTCGGCGACGGCGGCAACGACACCGTCGAGGTCACCGGCACGGTGGCGACGTCCTACCTGTACGGCGGTTCGGGCGACGACGTCATGATCCACGACGGCCCCGGCCACGTGAAGATGGACGGCGGGAACGACTTCGACGACTGCCTGGCCCAGGGCGGCGACGAACTGGGCAACTGCGAGTACTGATCACCTGTCCATGAGCGGTGGTGGGCCTCCGGTAGGGGGGCCCACCACCGCGACCCGCGAAGTGAAAGGAGAAGCGTCCATGAAGCTGGGGTATGGGCTGCTGGTCCTCATCGTGGCATCGCTCGCCACCGCCGCCTGCGACGTGCCCGGAGCCGTCGCCGGCGTGCAACAGTTCGCTCTGCGGACGAAGAACAGCGAGCCGGCCCGGATCACGCTGGGACCCGACAATCAGATGTGGTTCACCGAGTTCACCGCCGGCCGGATCGCCACGGTCAGGCCGGGCGGGAAGATCCAGGAGTACACCGTTCCGACCAACCGGCCCGGCCCCTACGACATCGTGAGCGGGCCCGACGGCAACCTGTGGTTCACCGAGTTCGCCGGCAACAAGATCGGCCGGATGACCCCGACCGGGACCTTCCGGGAATACCCCCTGCCCAACGCCACCAGCGGCCCCTACGGCATCACCGTCGGCCCGGACAAGGCGGTCTGGTTCGCCGAGCAGCGCGGCAACCGGATCGGCCGGCTGACGATCGACGGCCAGCTCACCGAGTTCGCCATTCCCTACGTGGCCCCCTTCGCGCCGAAGCCCTACGGCCTCGTCGCCGGACCGGACGGGAACATGTGGTTCAGCGAGGAGGGCTCGTCCAAGATCGGCCGGATCACGCCCGCCGGGCTGCTGACAGAGTTCCGGCTGCCGGCCGGCAGCGCGCCGGAGGGCATCGCCCTCGGGCCGGACGGGAACCTCTGGTTCACCGAGCACGGCACGACCAAGGTCGGTTCGATCACCCCGGCCGGCGCCATCCACGAATACTCCGTCGGCAAGGACAGCTCACCGAAGAACATCATCACGGCCGGCGGGAGCCTGTGGTTCACCGACCTCGGGACCAACAAGGTCGGCCGGCTCACCACCGCCGGCGTGGTGACCGAGCGGGGCGTAGGCGGCGGGTACCGCCAGCTCGAGGGCCTGGCGGCCGGCGCCGACGGCGCGGTGTGGCTGGCCGAGACCCATGCCAACAAGGTCGCCCGGCTCACCACCTAGGTGAGCCGGGCTGTTCATCGTTGCCTCACCGATGTCGTGCGACGCTGCCCGGGATGACCACGACGACTTCCCGCCCCCAGCCCGAACTGCTCGAGCTCGTGACCGTGGCGGAGTTCCTCATCCGCAACGGGCACCAGGGCGCGGCATCGGTGGCCACGGAACGGCTGGCCGATGGGCTGCTGGCCTTCTACCAGACCCTGCCTGCCTCGGCGTCTCCGGAGGAGGACGGGCTGCGGCGGGAGGCACTGCGGCTGTGGTCGGAGGTCCGGCTCATCGGCGACCGGCTCCGCATCGGCCCTCTGCGTCGCGGCGTCCCCCCGCTGCGGCGCAAGGTCGAAGCGCTCCTGATGCTGGAGGGGATGATTGGGACACAACGGTCGGAGGCCTTCGGTCCATAGGGGTCGAAGGGCGCGATCGTGCCCGCCGGTGCCTTGTGGGACAAGCGGTGCTGGCCGATCGTTCCTACCCATGGGCTTCAGCGCCTTCGACAAGCACCTCCTGGAGGAGGGTCTCGCCTGGTTCGACCGGCCGCGCCTGGCCACGCTCCTCGAGCAGCTGGGTCCGACCCGGTTCCAACGGGTGGAGGCGCTGACGGCCATGCTCCGCAACGGCGCGCCGGAGGAGATCGACGAGGCCGTCGCCCTCTTCGAGCGGGTGCTGGACCGTTTCGACGCCCAGGACGAGCGCCCCCGGCGGCGGGAG
>DASYFF010000083.1:0-26434 GCA_036498605.1 Acidimicrobiia bacterium
TTCCGGACGTACCCCCAGATCACCACGCTGATCAACCGGATCGACTGGCTGTCGAGCTTCGCCAACGAGGTGCCCTTCATCCACGGCGCCGAGCTGCTCATGGGCGTCGAGGCTCCGCCCCGGGCGGAGTACATCCGCACGATCCTGACCGAGTTGTCACGGATCGCCACCTTCGTCCTGTTCCTGGGCGAGATGGCCCTCCAGGTCGGCGCCATCACCCCCGCGTTCTACGGTTTCCGCGACCGGGAGCACGTCCTCAACCTCATCGAGGCGGCCACCGGCGGGCGCTTCCACCCCAACTTCAACCGCATCGGCGGCGTCAAGGTCGACCTCCCGTCGGGCTGGATCGACGAGACCCGCCGGGTGATGAAGAAGATCTTCGACTCGGTCGACGAGTTCGAGGAGCTCGTATTGGGCAACGAGATCTTCGAGGTCCGCACCCGGGGTGTCGGCGTGATCCCGCCGGGGGTCGGCGCCGCCTACGGCGTGTCGGGGTCGAACCTGCGGGCCTCGGGGGTCGACTGGGACCTGCGCCGCGACGGGCCGCCCTACCTCGTCTACAAGGACCTCGACTGGAAGGTGTGGACCCACCCCGACGGCGACTCCTTTGCCCGCTACTGGGTCCGGATGCAGGAGACCCGGGAGTCGGTCCGCATGGTTGTCCAGATGCTGGACGGGCTGCCGGCCGGGCCGGTCATGGCCAAGGTCCCCCGGATCATCAAGGTCCCGGGGGGCGAGGTGTGGGTCAACACCGAGAATCCGCTCGGTGAGATGGGCTACTACCTGTTCTCCAAGGGAGCCACCGGCCCGTTCCGGACCAAGATCCGCTCGGCCAGCTTCTCCAACGTGTCGATCCTCCCCTGGCTGCTCAAGGGTGTGTACGTTCCGGACATCATCACGATCCTCGCCAGCCTCTACTTCATTCTCGGAGACATCGACCGGTGACCAGTCACATGGTTGTCGGGGTCGACGCCCCCTGGGGGCTGATCGTGGCCGTCAAGACGGCCGTCGTCCTGGCCATCATCCCGGCCGGGGCGCTCATCCTCGGCTACGTCTTTCTGCTGAAGATGATGAGCCACATGCAGAGCCGGCTCGGGCCGATGGACCCGGGGGGGTTCCACGGCTGGTTCCAGCTGATCGGCGACGGGATCAAGTTCATCCAGAAGGAGGACATCGTCCCGGCCCAGGCCGACCGGTGGGTCTTCATGACCGCCCCCGTCGTGGTCCTGGTCTCGACGTTCCTCCTCTACATCGTCGTGCCCGCCGGCCCCCGCCTCGTCGTCGCCGACCTCAACATGGGCGTGTTCTACGCCCTGGCGGTGTCATCGCTGTCGGTCATCGGCATCCTCATGGCCGGCTGGGGGAGCGCCAACAAGTACGCCCTCCTCGGAGCGCTGCGGGCCGCCGCCCAGCTGATCGCCTACGAGCTGCCGCTGGTGCTGGCCGTCGTCGGCGTCGTCATCCAGGCCGGGACGATGAGCCTGCAGGGCATCGTCCACTTCCAGCAGGACGGCAGTCTCTTCGGCTGGAACGGCCTCGGCTTCCCCCTCATCCTGACCCAGTTCTTCGGATTTGTGATCTTCCTCATCGCCGCCCAGGCCGAGCTCACCCAGACTCCCTTCGACATGCCGGTGGCGGAGTCCGAGCTCGTGGCCGGCTACATGGTCGAGTACACCGGGTTCCGGTTCCTGTTCTTCTTCATGGGTGAGTTCGGGACGGCCTTCGCCTTCGCCGGCATCGCCGCCACCCTGTTCCTCGGCGGGTGGTCGATCCCCCACGTCCACGGAACGATGGCCGACGTCCTCGGGCCGATCGTGTTGTTCACGAAGATCATGCTCGTCTCGTTCCTGATCTTCTGGGCGCGCTTCACCTACCCCCGGTTCCGCGAGGACCAGCTCCAGGCGATCGCCTGGAAGTACCTCATCCCCGCGTCGCTGGCGAACATCCTTCTCACCGGCATCCTCAAGGTGTGGTTCTGATGCCCCTGGATATCTTCTGATGGCCAAGTTCAAGCTTCCCGGCTACGTGACCGGCCTCGGCGTGACCTTCCGGACGATGATGAAACCGGCCGTGACCGTGCAGTACCCCCACGAGCGGGAGGACCCGCCGGCCCGGGCCCGGGGCGTCATCGCCCTCAAGGAGGAGAACTGCACCGTCTGCATGCTCTGCGCCCGGCAGTGCCCGGACTGGTGCATCTACATCGAGGGGCACAAGGAGAAGCGCCCGCCCCGGCGCGCCGGCGGCCGTGACCGCACCGTCAGCGTCCTCGACCGGTTCGACATCGACTACGCCCTGTGCATGTACTGCGGCATCTGCGTCGAGGTCTGCCCCTTCGACGCCCTGTTCTGGAGCCCGGAGTACGTGTACTCCGAGCCCCGCATCGGGGCCCTGCTCCACGACAAGGACAAGCTCGGCGAGTGGATGCAGACGGTGAGCCCGCCCGAGCCGCTGGAAGTCGGCGCCGAGGTCAAGGGGAAGAAGTGAGCCTCACCCTGGCGGCGAGCTCCGCCCCCCAGAACGTCGCCTTCGGGATCATCGCCGTCGTCATGTGCGTGGCCGCCCTCGGCGTGGTGACGATGAAGAACATCGTCCACGCCGCCCTGGCGCTGGTCATGGTGCTGGCCGGCGTGGCCGCCCAGTACATCCTTCTCCAGGCCGAGTTCCTCGGCATCGTCCAGGTGTTGATCTACATCGGGGCCGTGATCGTGCTGTTCCTGTTCGGCATCATGCTGACCCGGCACCCGATGCGGAAGACCGGTGAGTACGACAACGACCAGCGCATCCTGGCCGGCCTGGTCTCGCTGCTCATCTTCGGCCTGCTGGCCTATCTGCTGACCGACCAGTTCCGGGGCGACAAGCTCCACCTCGGCCAGCCCACCCAGACCAGCGCCATCGCCGACTCGATCTTCCGCACCTACGTCGTCGGCTTCGAGGTGGTCTCCATGCTCCTGCTCGCCGCCCTCGTCGGCGCCATCGTCCTGGCCAGGAGGGACTGACGCCATGCCGATCACCGAGTACCTGCTGCTGAGTGCCTTCCTGTTCTGCACCGGCATCTACGGCGTGCTGGCCCGGCGCAACGGCGTCCTCGTCCTGATGAGCATCGAGCTGATGCTCAACGCCGTGAACATCAACCTGGTGGCCTTCTCCGCCCGTCTCAACGATGCCGCCGGCCAGGTCTTCGCCCTGTTCGTCATCGCCATCGCCGCCGCCGAGGTCGGCGTCGGCCTGGCCATCGTCCTGCTCATCTACCGCAACCGGGTCGGCGTCAACCTTGACGAGATCGACCTCATGAAGGGCTAGGCGCGCTTGATGGCCGAGAAGGCTTGGTTGATCCCGCTGCTGCCGGCGTTGTCGTTCTTCGTCATCCTCTTCTTCGGGAAGAAGATGCCGAAGGGCGGGTCGGAGTCGGGGATCATCGCCGTCGGCACCAGCTTCGTGCTGGCCGTGATCGTGGCCGCCCAGTGGATCAAGGACGAGCGCATCGTCGACCAGCACCTGACCTGGTGGTCGAACGGCAAGGCCCACATCACCATCGGCCAGCACGTCGACGGGCTCACGGCCATGATGTTCCTGGTCGTGACCTTCGTGTCGCTCATGGTCCACATCTATTCCACCGGCTACATGCACGGCGACGTGCGCTTCACCTACTTCTTCGCCGCCCTGTCGCTGTTCACCGCCGCGATGCTGTTCATGGTCATGGCCGACAACCTGCTCCAGCTCATGATCGGCTGGGAGCTGGTCGGCCTCTGCTCCTTCATGCTGATCGGCCACTGGTTCGAGGAGAAGAACAACTCCAGCGCCGCCCTCAAGGCCTTCTTCACCACCAAGTTCGGCGATATCGGCCTGATGCTCGGCACGATCACGCTGTTCTTCGCCGCCGGCCAGACGTTCCACATCGAGACCATCAACAAGCTGGCCCTTGAGCACGGTGCCCTGTCACACGGCCTGGTCCTCACTGCCGCCGTCCTGCTGTTCCTCGGCGTGATGGGCAAGAGCGCCCAGGTTCCGCTGCACATCTGGCTGCCCGACGCCATGGCCGGCCCCACGCCGGTGTCGGCCCTCATCCACGCCGCCACCATGGTCGTGGCCGGCGTGTACCTCGTCGCCCGGGTCTACGGCGTGTTCTGGTCGGGCTTCTCCATCGGTAACGGCGGGTTGAACTGGATGGCCTTCATCGCCGGGCTCACGATGGTGCTGACCGCCGCCCTGGCCTTCGTCCAGGACGACATCAAACGCGTGCTGGCCTACTCGACGGTCAGCCAGCTCGGCTACATGGTGGCCGCGCTGTCGGTCGGCGCCTGGACGGCCGGCGTGTTCCACCTCTTCACCCACGCCTTCTTCAAGGCCCTGCTCTTCCTCGGCTCCGGCTCGGTGATCCACGCCGTGCACTCCAACAACATGAGCGAGATGGGCGGGCTGAAGAAGTACATGCCCCAGACGTACTGGACGTTCGTCATCGGCACCCTGGCCCTGGCCGGGATCTTCCCCCTGGCCGGCTTCTGGTCGAAGGACGAGATCCTGCTCGGCGCCACGAAGAACGGCTACCCCTACATCTTCGTCCTCGGGCTCGTCGGGGCGTTCATGACGGCCTGCTACATGGGGCGGGCCGTCATCCTCACCTTCCACGGCGAGTACCGCGGCCACGGCCACCCCCACGAGTCGCCCCGATCGATGACGGTCCCGCTCCTGCTGCTGGCGGTCCCGTCGGTGCTGATCGGGCTCATCAACGCTCCCGGCGTCCTCAAGTTCGCCCACTGGGTCCGCTTCGAGGTCCCCGGCGTCGAGTTCGAACCGCCGGAGCACAAGTTCGCCGTCCCGCTGGCGGCGTTCTCGTTCGCCGTCGCCGTGGCCGGCCTGGCCGTGGCCTACTGGGTCTTCTACCTCAAGACCGCCCCCAACAAGGGCGCCTTCGCACGCAGCCCGCTGCGGACCGTCAAGCACGTCCTCGTGGAGAAGTACTACCTCGACTGGCTGTTCGTCACCGTCGTCGTCGGCTTCATCAAGGGCCCGCTGGCCCGGGCGGCCTACTGGGTCAACCAGAACGTCATCGACGGGGTTGTCAACGCCGTGGGGGTCGGGGCCAAGCTCGTCGGCCGCTTCACCTACGACGTCATCGACCAGAAGGGCGTCGACGGGATCGTCAACGGGATCGGCGTGTCCGCCTCGGAGACCGGCGGCGTCCTCCGGCTCGTGCAGTCGGGCCGGGTCCAGCAGTACGCCCTGATGCTCTTCGCCGCCGTCGGCCTGCTGGCCGCGGCGCTGATCCTCTTCACCTAGCGGAAGGACCGGAGGCCCCCCGATGGACTGGTTCGACTCCTGGGCGCTCAGCCTGGTGGTGTTCATCCCCATCGTGGGCACCGCCGTCGTCCTGGCGATCCCCAAGGCGAAGGAACTGCTCATCAAGCAGGTCGCCCTCCTGACCACCCTGCTCTCGATGGCCGTCGGCGTCATCATCCTCTTCCGCTTCGACTACGACCACGCCGACAAGCTGCAGTTCCCCGTCAACAAGTCGTGGATCGACGTCATCTCGTCCCGCTACCACATGGGGCTCGACGGGATCTCGCTGCCCCTGCTGATCCTCACCCTGTTCGTGACGGTGCTGTGCGTCGTCTACTCCTGGGACCACTTCCCCGAGCCCCACAACCCGAAGGCCTTCCTGGCCCTGCTGCTGGTGTTGGAGACGGGCATGCTCGGCACGTTCCTGGCCGAGGACCTGATCCTCTTCTTCATCTTCTTCGAGCTGGTGCTGCTCCCGATGTACTTCATGATCGGCGTGTGGGGCGGCCCCAACCGGGAGTACGCCTCGATCAAGTTCTTCCTCTTCACGCTGTTCGGCTCGGCGCTGATGCTGCTGAGCTTCCTGGCGCTGTTCTTCAAGAGCGACCCCCACACCTTCGACATCGTCCAGCTCTCCCAGCTCCACGGTGCGGGGCTCGCCCACGGCACGCAGCTGGTGATCTTCGGCGGCCTGTTCCTCGGCTTCGCCATCAAGGTGCCGATGTTCCCGTTCCATACCTGGCTGCCCGACGCCCACACGGAGGCGCCGACGGTCGGGTCGGTGATCCTGGCCGCCGTCCTCCTCAAGCTCGGCACCTACGGCTTCATCCGCATCGCCCTGCCCGTCCTCCCCGAGGCGGCCCGGAGCTGGGCGCCCTACATCGGGTTGCTGTCGGTGATCGGCATCATCTACGGCGCCCTCGGCTGCCTGGCCCAGCGCGACATGAAACGCCTCATCGCCTTCTCATCCGTGGCCCACATGGGCTTCGTGATGCTCGGCATCTCGACCCTGACGAGCTTCGGGATCAACGCCGCCATCTTCGGCATGGTGGCCCACGGTCTCATCACCGGGATGCTGTTCTTCCTGGCCGGCTCGGTACAGGAGCGCTACCACACCCGGGAGCTCAGCCGCCTCGGTGGCCTTCTCCTCCAGGCGCCGAAGATGGGCTGGATCCTCGGGTTCTGCGCCATGGCCTCGCTCGGCCTTCCCGGCCTGGCCGGGTTCTGGGGTGAGTTCCCGGCGGTGCTGTCGTCCTACCAGCCGGCCGAGGGCCTCAACGTCGCCCTCTTCCGGGGCTTCATGGTGACGGCGGCCATCGGCACCGTCCTGGCCGCCGGCTACCTGTTGTGGATGCTCCAGCGGGTGGCCATGGGCAAGATCCCGGCGGAGTGGGAGGACGCCCACATCCACGACGTGCACGTGCCGGAGTGGATCGCCTGGGCCCCGATGCTCATCCTGATCCTCGGCCTCGGCGTGTTCCCCGGCGCCATCTTCCATGTGACCGACGACGCCGTGCAGCACGTCAGCCGAATGTTCGGCGGCGAGGGCTAGGCGAGGCGCCACGATGCCCGCTCCCTACTTCGACTACACCGCCCTGCTGCCGGAGATCATCCTGACCGGCGCCATCGTGGTGGTGCTGGTGGCCGACCTGCTGTTCGAGGAGCGGGAGAAGTACCGGACGTCGACGCTGGCCGGCGTGGGCTGCCTGGCGGCCCTCGTGCCGATCCTGTACCTGGCCGGCAACGGCAACGACCGGGCCATGTTCGGCGGGGCCTATGTGGTCGACAACTACGCCCTGGTCATGAAGGCCCTGTTCCTCGTGGCCGGCTACATCACGGTCCTGCTGTCGGCCAACTACATCGAAGAGGGCGACTACTACCAGGGCGAGTACTACACGCTCCTCTTGACAGCACTCTTGGGGATGACGGTCATGTCGTCGGCCCGGGATCTCGTCACGATCTTCGTCGCCCTGGAGACGCTGTCGATCCCGACCTACCTGCTGGCCGGATGGCGCAAGCACGACGCCAAGTCCAACGAGTCGTCGCTCAAGTACTACCTGATGGGCGTCCTGTCGTCGGCGGTGATGCTCTACGGCATGTCGATCGTCTACGGTCTGGCCGGCGACACCCGCCTGACCGAGATCGCCAAGTACGTGGCCACCGGGGCCGGCGGGCACCTCTTCGACGTGGCCATCTTCTTCACCCTGGTGGGGTTCGCGTTCAAGGTTTCAGCCGTCCCCTTCCACTTCTGGGCCCCCGACTCCTACGAGGGCGCCCCGACACCGGTGACGGCCTTCCTGTCGGTGGCGTCGAAGACCGGCGGCTTCGTGGCCCTGCTCAGCCTGGTCTATGTGGGGTTCTTCGGCCGGAGCGACGCCTGGCAGCCGATCCTGTGGGTGCTGGCCGCGGCGTCGATGACCGTCGGGAACCTCATCGCCCTGCGCCAGACCAACCTGGTGCGGATGCTGGCCTACTCGTCGATCGCCCAGGGCGGCTTCATGCTGGTCCCGTTCGCGGTGGCCAACCAGGGCGACGGCTCGGCCCGGCCGGGAGCGTTCGAGGCGACCATCGTTTACCTCCTGATCTACGCCGTGATGAACCTCGGCGCCTTCGCCGTTCTCATCGCCGTGGCCCGCAAGACCCGCTCGGCGGAGATCGACAGCTACGCCGGCCTGTTCAACTACGCCCCGGCCCTGGCCGTCACGATGTCGATGTTCCTCTTCTCGCTGGCCGGGATCCCGCCGCTGGGCGGCTGGTACGCCAAGCTCGTGGTCTTCAAGGCCGTCCTCGACGCCGGGACGGCGCAGGCCGTCACGCTGGGCGTGGTGGCCGCCGTCAACTCGGTCATCGCCCTCTTCTACTACGCCCGGGTGGCGGGCCTGATGTGGTTCCGGCCCGCCCCGGCCGACGGCGGCGGCACGGCCCGGGTGCCGGTGGCCCTCGGGGCGGCCATCGCCCTGCCGTCGGTGCTGATCCTGGCCATCGGCGTCTACCCCAACCTCTTCGCCCGCCTCGGCGAGCTGGCCACGAAGGGCCTCTAGATCGGGGCCGTCGGGGCGGAGCCAGACCTGGCCCAACGGCTGGCGGAGCGGATCCGCCGCCGGGGCCCGATCCCGTTCGACGAGTGGATGGAGGCCGCCCTCTACGACCCGGCCGGAGGGTTCTTCGCCCGGGCCGGAGGCGCGGGGCGGGCCGGTTCCGACTTCATCACCAGCGTGGAGGTCGGCTCGCTGTTCGGTGCGCTGGTGGCCCGGGCCCTCGACGGCTGGTGGGACGGGCTCGGCCGCCCCGACCCGTTCCTGGTCGTCGACGCCGGGGCGGGGCGGGGGCAACTCGCCCGCGACGTCCTCCGGGCCGGGCCCCGCTGCGCCGGCGCCCTCCGCTACGTGCTCGTCGAACGGTCGGCCGGCCTGCGGGCGGCCCAGGCCGAGCTGCTCCCGCTGGAGCCGGCCGAGCTGGTCCTCGGGCCCGCCGTCCCGCCCGAACCTGACGAGGAACCCGTCGCCGTCCCCGGTTCCGGCCCGGTGGTGACCGCCCTGGCCGAACTGCCCGCCGGCCCCGCCGTCGGCGTCGTCGTCGCCAACGAGCTGGCCGACAACCTGGCCTTCCGCATCGTCGAGCGGACGGTGGGCGGCTGGATCGAGATCCGGATCGGTGTCTCGCCGCCCGGCGCCTCCTTCACGGAGATCCTCCTGCCGGCGGAGGAGAGCCTGGGCCGCGCCGCCGACCGGCTCATCGAGGGCCGCGACGTCCCCGTCGGCGCGCGGCTGCCCGTCCCCACCGGCCTCGCCGGCTGGCTGCGCGATGCGGGGGCGATGCTCCGCCGGGGCGTCATCGCCGTCGTCGACTACGCCGCCCCGGTGGAGGACCTCGCGGCCCGGGGCCAGACCGGGTGGCTGCGCACCTACCGGGCGCAGCGGCCGGGCGGGTCCCCCCTCGAAGCTCCCGGGGCCCAGGACATCACCGGGGACGTCCCCGTCGAGGGGCTCCACCGGGCGGCGGCCGCCGCCGGCCTGTCCGTCCTCACCGAGGTGACCCAGGCCGACTGGCTCCGCTCCCTCGGCGTCGACGACCTCGTGGCCGAGGCCCGGGCGGCCTGGCACGGCCGGGACGCCACCGACCTCGCCGCCATCGCCGCCCGCAGCCGGGTCCACGAGGCCGACGCGCTGCTCGACCAGGCCGGGCTCGGCGCCCACCGGGTCACGATCCTCGGGAAGAGACTCTAGGGATGGCGCAGCACTGGACCTGGCGGGCCGGCCCGGTCGACCCGGGGCCGACGGTGGTGGTCGACATCGACGGCGTCCTGTCCGACGCCGCCCGCCGCCAGCACTACCTGGAGGAACCGTGGCCCGACTGGCGGGGCTTCTTCGACGCCTGTGGCGAGGACCAGGTGATCGAGGAGGTCAAGACCCTGCTCGACCTCCTCGACGCCGACCTGCGCATCATCCTCCTCACCGGCCGCCCGGCCCGGGTCCACCACCTGACCGAGGCCTGGCTGGCCCGCTACGGGATCCGCTGGGACGCCCTCCTGATGCGGGAGGGCGGCGACTACTCCATGGCCCGGGAGTTCAAGGAGGAGGCGGTCTACGACCTGCGGGACCGGGGCTTCGACCTCCGCCTGGCCTTCGAGGACGACCGCCGCAACGCCGAGATGTTCCGGGCGGCCGGCGTGCCCTGCATCTACATCCACTCCGGCTACTACGACTGACCCCGGGGGCCTATGGCCGAGCCTCGAGGATGAGGTTGACCGCCGTTTCGGCCGCCCGCCGGAACCGGGTGAACCCGGCCTCCTCGAACACCGCCCGCAGCCGGCCCTCCCCGGCCTGGGCGCCGAGGCCGAGACCGACCTCCTGGGAGAGCGAGTTCGGGAGGCAGACCGCCGTCGAGGCGTTGTAGAACAGCGCCGCGAACGGGTTGTCGGTCAGGTTGGCCGGCCGGTCGTCGAGGGCGAAGGGCTCGACGAGCAGCACCGTGCCCTCCGGGTCGAGGTGCTCGAGGGCGTAACGGGCGATCCCCACGGGGTCGCCCATGTCGTGCAGGCAGTCGAAGAAACAGATGAGGTCGAAGGTGCCGTCGTAGCTCTTGGCCGTGGCCTCGCCGAAGGTGGTCCGCTCCGCCACGCCGGCCTCCTCGGCCCGCTGCCGGGCCGTCTCGACCGACGGACCGTGGAAGTCGAACCCCCAGATGCGCGACGCCGGGTAGGCGTCGGCCATCACGATGGCCGAGGCGCCGTGCCCGCAGCCGACATCGGCCACCCGGGCTCCGGCCCGCAGCTTGTCCTCCACGCCGTCGAGGGCCGGGATCCACTCGGCGGGGAGGTGCGCCCGGTAGCCCGTCCGGAAGAACCACTCCGTGCCGTTGAACAGGCAGGGATGGTGCTCCCCCCAGGACAGGCCGCCGTCGCCCCGGAAGGCTCCGGCGATCTTCGGGATGTCGGTGAACACCGAGGCCAGGACGTTCATCCCCCGGGCCAGGAACACGGGCGACGACTCGTCGGCCAGCGGCCAGACCGCCTCCGGACGCAGCTCGTAGCGGCCGTCGCCGGCCGAGGTCACGATCCCGCCCGCCGCCTGCCCGTCGAGCCACTCCTGGACGAGACGGACATTGCAGCCCGCTTTGCCCGCCACCTCCTCGGCCGAGAGCGGCCCCGCCCCGGCCATGATCCGGTACAGCCCCAGCTCGTCGCCGAGCAGGATCGAAAAGCACATGATCCCGCCGGTCATCGATCCGATCAGCTGTCCCATGAACTGTTCGACGGCGGCCTGATCCATCGGTGCACTCACGTGGGTCTCCTCTCTCGAGCGCGTCCGGGAACGTACCGCGAGGTCGGGCAGACGTTACGGGGTTCCTCCCAGCCTCCTCCCCGGCTCCTCCCAGCTTTCGCTCCGAATGTGTCGGGTGAGGCGGCCGGAACGGACCGGGAACGCGTGGTCGGGCGGTACCGTTTGATCAGGTAGGTGATGCCAGATGAGCAAGAACACGATCAAGACCTATGTCCTCCTCGCCGCCCTCGGCGGGTTCTTCATCCTGATCGGCGGGGCGGTCTTCAAGGGGCCCGGCCTGGTGATCGGGCTGTTCCTCGGCCTGGCCATGGTCGGCGGGTCGTACTGGTTCTCCGACAAGATCGCCGTCAAGGCCGCCCGGGCCGTGCCGGTGACGGAGGCCGAGGCGCCGGCGCTGTACCGGATCGTGCGCGAGCTCACGACCCGGGCCAACATGCCGATGCCCAAGCTCTACATCACCCCTGACCTCCAGCCCAACGCCTTCGCCACCGGCCGCGGCCCCGAGCACGCCGCCGTGGCCTGCACCCAGGGGATCATGCAGATGCTCACGGAGGACGAGCTCAAGGGCGTCCTGGCCCACGAGCTGTCCCACGTCGGCAACCGCGACATCCTGATCGGCTCGGTGGCCGCGGTCATCGCCATGTCCATCACCTTCGTGGCCCGCATGGCCATGTGGGGCGCCATGTTCGGGGGCGGCGGCCGTGACCGGAACCGCAACCCCATCGGCGAGCTGGCCTTTGCCCTGCTGGCCCCGGTGGCGGCGATGTTCCTCCAGATGGCGCTGTCCCGCTCCCGGGAGTTCGAGGCCGACCGCAGCGGCGCCAAGTTGCTGGGGACGGGCGAGCCCCTGGCCCGGGCCCTGGAGAAGATCGAGGCCGGCGCCCGCCAGATCCCGATGGACGTCAACCCCGCCCAGGCCCAGGCCTACATCGTCAATCCGCTGACCGGCCGGAAGATGAGCGCCGCCCGCCTCTTCATGACCCACCCGGCGACCGAGGAGCGCGTGGCCCGCCTGCGCAAGATGCACCCGGGCGCGGCCGGCTTCTAGCGCGACCCGATCAGTCTCTGAAATTCACGTACTGGAGGGGCACGTCGAAATCGTGCCCCTTCAGCGCGGCGATGCAGGCCTGCAGGTCGTCGCGCTTCTTGCCCGTCACCCGGAGCTGGTCGCCCTGGACCTGGCTCTGGACGCCCTTCGGCCCCTCTGCCTTGATGAACTTGTTGATCTCCCGGGCCTTCTCGTCGGAGATGCCCACGTTGAGGGTGACGACCTGCCGGGCGGCCCCCTTGGAGGCCTCCTGGATCTTCCCGTAGGAGAGCGCCTTGAGCGGCACGTTGCGGCGGACGAACTTCTCCTCCATCACCTGGACCAGCGCCTTGAGCCGCTGCTCGGAGTTGGAGTGGAGCGTGATCTCGGTGTCCGAGAGGTCGATCGTGCTGTCGGTCCCCTTGAAGTCGAACCGGTTGACGATCTCCCGGTTCGCCTGGTCGAGGGCGTTGCGCACCTCTTGCATGTCGACCTGCGACACCACGTCAAAGCTGGGCATGTCGCTATGCTAGATCCCCTCGGGTCGGTGTCCGAGAGGCCAAAGGAGGCGGTCTGTAAAACCGCTGCGCAAGCTACGATGGTTCAAACCCATCCCGGCCCACCATCAGGAAAGGCCCTGGTCAGGGGGTTGATACCCCGGCCCGGGCCTTTTTCTTCGGCGTTGACTTCCCCGCAGGCCGGGTGCGGGAGTGTGCCCTCGGCGGAGGGGGTACAGAGCCGCTTGTGTCGACGGCGGCGGCCACCCCGGAGCTCCTCGAACGGGAGGCTGAGCTCGAAGCGCTGGACGCCGCGCTTGGGGCCGCCTCGGCGGGCGCGGGTCGGCTCGTTCTGCTTGAGGGAGAAGCCGGCAGCGGCAAGACCGAGCTCCTCGCCGTCGCCCGGTCCCGGGGCGACCGGGCGGGTTTCCGGCTCGTCACCGCCCGGGGCAGCGAGCTCGAGCTCGACGTGCCCTTCGGGGCCGCGCTCGAGCTCTTCGGCCGGCCTCTACAGGCCGCGGATCCGGTTGAGCGGGCGGCGCTGTTCCGGGGCGCAGCCGAGCTCGCCGTCCCCCTGTTCTCCGCTGCCCCCGCCAGCCCCTCCGACGTGCTGCCCGGGGCGCCGTCCAACTTCCCTGTCGTGCACGGTCTGTACTGGCTCCTGGCCAACCTGGCCGAGTCCTCCCCGTTGCTGCTGACGGTCGATGACGCCCAATGGGTCGACACCTCCTCGCTGCGCTTCCTGCTCTACCTGACCGAGCGGCTCGACGGCCTCCCCGTCGTGCTGGCTGTGGCGCTGACTCCCGAAGAGGCCTCGACCGGCGGACGGGCTCTGGCCCGGCTCCGGGCCGCGCCCCGGGCCCGGATCCTCCAGCTGGAACGACTGTCCAAGGACGCCACCGCCGAACTGGTCCGGGCGCGGTACTTTCCCGATGCCGACGACGGGTTCTGTCGGGTGGTCTTCGACGTGAGTGCCGGCAATCCGTTCCTGGCCCATGAGATGCTCCGGGCGGTCGACCTCGAGGGTCTGCCGGCCACCGGCGCCTCAGCCGGTCGCATCGAACGGCTGGCGCCGCCGTCCCTCGTCCGGGCCATCTGGTCCAGGATGTCGCGCCTCCGGGACGAGGCGGTGGCGATGGCGGAGGCGGCGGCCGTGCTGGGGCCGGACGCCCATCTCCGGCTCGCAGCCGGGCTCGCCGGCCTCGACATCCGGACGGCGGCGAAGGCAGCCGGAGAACTGGTGGCCGCCGGGGTCATCCGTCCCGGCGAGCCGCTCGACTTCGTCCAGCGACCAATCGCCTCGGCGGTGTACACCGGCATCCCGCCGGCCCGTCGATCCGACCTGCACGGTAACGCCGCCCGGCTGCTCGGAGCCGAGGAGCTGCATCCCGACCGACTGGCCGCCCACCTGCTCCACAGTTCGCCGGCCGGGCAGCCCGAAGTCATCGACCTCCTACGGAGAGCGGCCGCCAGGGCGGTGACGGTGGGATCGCCCGACTCCGCCGCCCGCTATCTGCGGCGGGCCCTGGCCGAGCCACCCTCGCCGGAGGACCGTCCCAACCTGCTCGTCGAGCTGGGAAGGCTGGAGGCGCAGGTAGGCGACCGGGCCGCGATCGGTCATCTGCAGCGGGCCGTGAAGCTCATCGACGACCCGGGTGCCCGGGCCGAGGCCCTCTACGAGGTCGGACGGGCTCTGGTGACGGAAGGTTCCTACCGCGACGCGGTCGAGACCCTGCGGCGTGGTCTGGAAGAGGCGGGCTCCGAGCCGTCGGAGCTGCGGCACCGGCTCCTGGCCGCCCTGCTCCAGGCCGCCCGTCTCCAACCGGGCAGCCGGGAGCGCGGCCTCCTCCGGGCCGCGGAGGCCGTGGCCGTCGAACTGGCGGGGTCGGGGTCGACCCCGGGTCATGACGCCCTCCTGGCCGAGTTGTCCTTCGAACGGCTGCTGGCCGGCCGTCGCTGTGAGGACGTACGGGCGGCGGCCCGCCAGGCCTTGGCGACCTCGGATCCCCTGGAGGAGGGGGCCGGCACCCTCCCGTTCTACGACGCCGTCGCCGTGCTCACCTGGGCCGACGACTTGGAGGAGGCCGAGGAATCGCTCAACCGGGCGGTGACCGAGGCCGAGCGGCAGGGCCGGTTGATGACCGTGGCCACCGCCTGTTTCCGGCGGGCGACAGCCTTGTACCTGTGCGGCTCGTTGAGCGGGGCGGTGGCTGACGCCCAGCGGGCGGTCGACGCCGCGGCTTCGGGATGGGCCGTTTACCTGCCGGGGGCGCAGGGGGTGCTGGCCCTCGCCCTGATCGAGCAGGGCCAATGGGCCCGGGCCGCCGCCGTCCTGGAACGGGGCGAGTCACCGCCTCCGGAGCCGACGACATTGACCCGGGCGATCTTCCTGCAGGCCCGGTCCGCCCTCAAGCTGGCCGAGGGCGAGGCCGGCGGAGCGCTGGACGACGCACTGGCTGCGGGGCAGATCATGGTCGAGGACCTCGAGACCCTGACTCCGGCGATCGTTCCATGGCGGTCCATGGCCGCCACCGCCCATCAGGAGCTCGGCCACACGGCCGACGCCCGGCGATTGGCCGGCGATGAGGTCGAGTTCGCCCGGACCTTTGGTGCATCCCGGGCATTGGGAACTTCCCTCCGGGTCCAGGGTCTGGTCGAGGGAGGCCGACGAGGCATCGGGATCCTGCGCGAGGCCGTCGGCGTCCTGGCCGGATCGCCGGCCCGCCTGGAGCGGGCCCGCGCGCTGGCCGACCTGGGGTCGGCCCTCGTCCGAGCCGCCCGACCCGACGCCGTCGATCCCCTCCGCCGGGGTCTGGAGCTGGCCGATGCCTGCGGCGCAGCCGTCCTGGTCGAACGGATCGAAGCGGACCTGAAGGCCGCCGGGGCCCGGGTGCCCCGCCGGATGCGCCGGAGCGCGGCGGCGCTGACCCCCACCGAGGAACGCGTCGCCCGCCTGGTGTCCGGAGGCCTGACCAACAAAGAGGTGGCCCAGAAACTGTTCGTCAGCGTCCGCGCCGTCGAGTTCCACCTCGGCAACGTGTATCCGAAGCTCGGGATCGCGTCGCGTCGGCAGCTGGCCTCCGCTCTGGCGCCGTCCCCGACGGCCTAGTCCGGCCTCTTTTCCTCGTAGTCATGGCCGGCGAAACCTGTGGTCGCGCCCCCAGGAAGTAACCGGCACCAACAGTCGAAATCTCTCCCGAGGCCGAGAGCGCCTCAGGGGAGAGGCGAAGAACCCGCCCCCGCCAACCAGGCAGGCCTTCGGCCACCGATTCGTGCTCAAAGGAGAACGAGCCATGCGCATTTCCAAGAAGATCAGTTCCGGCATCATCGCCGGCGTCGCCACCATCACGATCGCCGGCACCGCCTTCGCCTTCCTCACCGCCACCGGGACCGCCGAGGGCGCGGCCACGACCGGCTCCGCCAGCCCCTGGAAGATCGACGGTGTGGTGACCAGCGGCCAGCCTTCCGGGCTGCTTCCGGGCTCCGGCGCCCAGCAGGCGGTCAACTACACGATCACGAACGTCAACGACGGGGTCCAGGCGCTCAACGCCGTCACCGTCGCGGTCAAGACGGCGGACGACGGCTCCGTCCTCGGCGCTCCCGGTTGCCCGGCGAGCTCCTTCTCCGTGATGACCTCGTGGCAGGGCCAGGACTTCGCCCCGCTCGGCGAGTTCAACGGGCATGCCAGCAAGTCCGGGCACGCCGTCATCGGCATGAACAACCTCCACGTCAACCAGGACGCCTGCCAGAACATCAACGTTCCGGTGCTCATCTCGGCCAGCTAGTCCCGGCCGCGTCCCCCGGGCTGGGCGCCGCTTCGGCGGCGCCCAGCCCGCCCATCGATCTTCGTCCGGCAACCGACAACTCGGAACGGGATGACACCATGAAGCTTCTCAAGACCTTCGCCATCGTCGCCGGCAGCGGGCTCGCCGTCGTAGGCCTGGGCGCCCAGGGCGCAGTGGCGTACTTCACCGCCGGCGGAACCGCAACCGGCGCAGTCCGTGTCGGCCTGCTCGCCCCTCCCACAGCAGTGAGCGCGACGGAGTCCCCTGGCACCGGCGCGGTCCGTGTGCAGTGGACCGGCCCGGCCGATCCCGGCGGCCTGCCGATCGACGGCTACTTCGTGGAGCGCCTGAGCGGCTCCGCGTCTGCGCCGGCTTGTGCCAGTTCGGCCGCCGATCTCCTCGATGCCGCCGTATCGGAGTGCATGGATCAGGCCGTCCCGGCTGGCTCGTACACCTACCGGGTGACGGCTGTCTTCCGGACCTTCACGGCCCGCAGCGCCCCAAGCGATCCCGTTTAAGAGGCGGGGACGAGGCGACCGCCCACCACGACCAGGCGCTGGAGCCTGGTGGGGGAGCGGCGGGACCGGTCGGCCACGACCCGGTAGGGCGTCCGCCCCGGGAGCCGGAGGACGACGTCGAGGTCCGGGCGCGGGCCCCGGTCGACAGCCCAGACCACCGGAGCGGCGAAGGTGGCGTTGCGGGCCCCGGAGAACGGCTGGAGCAGGTACGGCCCGTCCAGCGGAGGGAGGAACACGACCGCCGGGCCGAGGGAGCCGACCTGGCGGGGGGCGGCGTAGAGCCGGTCCCGCTCGGCGGTGAGACGGCGGTGGTCGGCCAGCGCCCGCCCGACGACCAGGAGGCTCACCGCCGCCATCCCCCCGGCCACGAAGCGGGCCACCGACCGGTCCCACCGCCACAGCCGGTCGAATCCCGCCGCGGCCAGGATGCTCCCCGGGATGAGGACGGGCAGCCAGTAGAAGGGCCCGAACCGCCATGGCCCGCCCCACTCGGTCGAGCTGAAGCTGCCCCAGAAGAAGGCGTAGCCCAAGGGCACCGTTACCGCCACCAGCGCCAGCCAGCGCCCCGGGCCGCCCCGCAGGTGCCGGTGGCCGACCACGGCCAGGCCGGCCAGGACCAGGCCGCCGAACCCCCAGAACCCGGTCAGGACCGTGAGCCGCGCCACCGCCAGGAGCGCCCGGCCCGGCGTGTAGTCGAGGAACGGCATGCCGGCGTACATCCGATGGGGGCCGAAACCGAGCGTGTCGCTCGGGCCCACGAACGTGAACGGCGGCCGGAGGAAGCTGCCGGTGGCGGCCCGGAAGTAGGCCAGCATCCCGACCACCGGCGGAAGGGCCCCGAGGAGGACCCACTTCACCTCGTGAGCCAACCGGCGTCGGGTTCCGTCCGTGTCCGGGCGTGGCCAGCCCGACCACAGCCACCAGGCCACCACGGGCCCGGCGACGAGCACGGCGTCGAGCGGGCGGGCGAAGACCGCCAGCCCGCCGGCGAGGCCGGCCGCGGCCAGCCAGCCGGGCGACCGGCGCCGCACCCCGCTCAGGAGGGCGGCGGCGAAGGCCATCAGGAGGGTGACGTTGAACAGGTAGCTGAGGTACGTCGTGCTCTGCACCGCCACCAGCGGCGAGGCGGCGAAGAAGCCGGCGGCCACCAGCGCCGGTCGCCGCCGGCCGAGTACCTCCCGGGCCAGGGCGTAACAGGCCACGACGGCGCCCGCCGCGGTGAGCGCCAGCGCCGCCCGGTCCGACCCGAAGACCCGGTGGGCGACGGCGATGAAGCCGGGATAGACCGGCGTGTATTTCGTGACGTAGTGGTGCCCGGTCGTTGTCGCCAGCCAGGGCAGGAAAGCCCGGGCCGGTTCGGCCGCCGGCGGGAACAGGTGCCCGGCCCGCAGCGACTCCGACTGGAGGAGGTAGACGGCCTCGTCCCCGTTGTCGGTCAGGCGGGGCACGACCAGCGACGAGACGACGACAGCCCAGACGGCGGCGGCGAGGGCCAGGCCCCCGACCGCCACCGCGGGCCGGATCGACCGCCGGACGGGCCCTGTTGCCCGACCGGCGTTGGGTGCCACCGGCGCTGCGATCAGAGTGCCTACTTGGCCTGCTTGGTCGTCTTGGCCGTCTTGGCGCCCTTGGCGCCCTTCGTGTCCTTGGTGCTGTCCTTCGTGCTGTTCTTGGACTGCTTGTTCTTGTTCTTGCCGCTCTTGTTCTTGCCGCTCTTGTTCTTGCCGCCCGACTGGGACCCGTCCGTGGCGCTCGAGCCCGAACCGTCGGCGGCGCCCGTCCCGTCCGAGTAGCCCGAGCCGTCGCTGGAGGAGGGGTCCGAGTAGCCGGACCCGTCGCTGGAGGAGGGGTCGGAGTAGCCGGACCCGTTGTTGGCGGAGGGGTCGGAGGTGCTGGAACCTGACCCGTAGCTGGACCCGCCGCTCGGGGACCCGGACGACCCGCTCGAGTTGGGGTCGGAGTAGCTGCCGGAGCTGCTCCCCGAGGAGCTGGAACCGCTCGACGAGCTCGAACCGCCGGAGCCGTAGCTGCCGCCGTAGCCCGACGAGCTCCCGTAGCTCCCGTTGGGTGGCGTCGAGGTGGTGGCCAACGCCGCGCTGGCCACCATACCGAGGCCGGCCACCGCTGTGACCAGCACTTTCACTCGCCGGCTCGGTGTCTGTCGGATCATGTGCGTCCTCCCTGGGGTTGAAGTCGGACCCGAGAGGGCGCGACCTGCTGCTCCCCCTCTTTAGCCCCCATTACCCCAGAAACACCAGTAGTAACTTTTCTTTCAAGAAAATTTTCAGGTCGTGGTCAGAACGGCGATCCCAAGTGGGGCGAGTACAATGGCCGCCGGTCCGCCCCCTTAGCTCAGACGGCAGAGCACTTCCATGGTAAGGAAGGGGTCTACGGTTCGATTCCGTAAGGGGGCTCTGTAGTTCTGGCGGTGTAGCTCAGTTGGCAGAGCACGCGGCTCATAATCGCGGCGTCGGCGGTTCGAGTCCGCCCACCGCTACTCGGGAGGTTCACCTGCCTCCCCCTAGGCACTCAGGAGCGAGAGGGTCCGATGGCGAGCGACAAGCGGGTGAAGATCACGCTGGCCTGCGAGGTCTGCAAGCGCCGCAACTACATCACGGTCAAGAACAAGCAGAACGACCGTGAGCGCATGGCCATCAAGAAGTACTGCCGCTGGGACAAGCAGCACACCCTCCACCGCGAGACCCGCTGACTCCTTCCGGCGGCGGCCCTCACGCTGGGTCGGTCGACCGCCGCGTAACGTTGTCCTCCGTCGCGCAGTCCAACCGGTATCGAGACGACGGGAGAGACCCGTTGAGCCAGGAGGAGTTGGTCGCCGCCGCCCGCGACGGTGACCAGCAAGCGTTCGAGGAGCTGGTCCGCCAGACCTATGCCGCCACGTACACGCTCGCCTTCCGGCTGACCGGGAACGAGGAGGATGCGCGCGACGTGGTGCAGGAGACCTACCTCCGCGCCTGGAAGGCGATACGCCGGTTCCGCGGCGACGCGCAGTTCTCCACGTGGCTGTACCGGATCACGGCCAACACCTCGTCCTCGATGACCCAGCGGCGCAGCCGCAACCGGGCCGACTCCCTCGACGATCAGGGCCCGGAGGTCGTGGACGACCGCCCCTTCGCCAACCCCGAGGCCAGCTCCGAGGCGTCGGCGCTCCACCAGCGGCTCTCCGATGCCGTGGCCGAGCTCCCGCCCAAGCTGCGCACCATCGTGGTCCTGAAGGACGTGTACGACCTCCCCCATGAGGCGATCGCCGAGGAGCTCGGGATCTCGGTGGCGGCGGCCAAGGTCCGCCTGCATCGGGCCCGCAAGCGCCTGCGGGACGTGCTCTTCGATGAGCGGGGAGGTGTTGCTCGTGCGGTGTGAGGACGTCGCCCTGATCCTGCCGCGCGCGGTCGATGTGGGTGAGCCGGTCGACGAGGCCGTCCAGCACCACGTCAACTCCTGCCTGGTCTGCCAGGCGGAGCTGGCCCGCTACCACAAGCTGCTCAAGGCCCTGCGGACGATGCGCACGCAGCTGGTGATGCCGGCCCCCGGCACCCTGGCCATGACGCTGGCCGCCCTCCAGGAGGCGCAGGAACGGCGGGCCATCCGCTCGCTCGTGACCGGCCGCCGCGGCGCCTACATCGGAGCCATCGGCGGGGCCGCCGTGGCCGCCGGCGCGGCCGCCGCCGCCGTCGCCCTGGCCCGCCGCCGGGCCCCCCGCCTGGCTGGTTAGTCCCGCTTCCGGGGCTGCCGGTGGCCCTGGGCCCAGTGCGCGCTGCTATCCTCCTCTGGCGCCCCCAAGCGCGTCATTTTTAGGGCAGTAGCTCAATTGGCAGAGCACCGGTCTCCAAAACCGGCGGTTGGGGGTTCGATTCCCTCCTGCCCTGCTCTACGGGTCCGATTCGAACCGAGGCGGCTGTGAACCGACAGACCAAGCGCCAGATGAAGCGCCAGGGCGGCGAGACGCCGGCGCCCGCCGAGCGCCGGCGCCCCGCGCCGCCTCCGCCTCATCGTGAGCGCACCTCCGCCAAGGAGTTCCTGCGCGAGGTGCGCGGCGAGCTGAAGAAGGTGGCCTGGCCCACGAAGGCCGAGGTCATCACGTCGACGATCGTCGTGCTGATGGCCGTGATCGTCATGACCCTGCTCATCTTCGGCCTCGACTACGTCTTCGCCAAGGGCGTCCTCAACCTCTTCGGCTGAGCCCATGACAACCGACGCTTCTGACTCCATCGAAGATTCCCGCGACCTGAGCGAGGAGGACACCTTCTCCGCCGACCCCGACGCGGCGATCGATACCGAGCCGCCGGCCGCCGCCGAAGACGAGGCCGCCGAAGTCGAGGCCACCGAGATCGAGGTCGAGATCGAGGTCGAGGCCGTCGAGGTCGAGGCGATCGAGGAGACGGGCGAGCTGCCGGCCGAGGCCGACCTGCTCGAGACCTACGAGGAGTTCGAGGGCGACGGGGAGGGCGAGGGCGAGGAGCCCGGGCCCCGCGAGCCGAGCCCCTACGACCGGCCGGGCGAGTGGTTCGTCGTCCACACCTACGCCGGCTACGAGAACAAGGTGAAGTCGAACCTGGCCAGCCGGGTGCGCTCCATGAATATGGAGGAGCGCATCTTCGAGGTCGTCATCCCCATGGAGGACGTCATCGAGTTCAAGGCCGGCCGCAAGACGGTCGTCCCCAAGAAGGTCTTCCCCGGCTACCTCCTCGTCCGGCTCAACCTCGATGACGACTCGTGGCGGGTCGTGCGCGACACGCCCGGCGTCACCGGGTTCGTCGGGGGCGGGGCCAAGCCCACGCCCCTCTCCCGCAAGGAGGTCGAGGCGATCCTCGGCGTCGAGAAGGAGACGGGCGTCCCCGGTGAGGGCAAGAAGGCCCGGCCCCGGCTCGAGTTCGAGGTGGGGGAGCAGGTCCGGGTCGTCACCGGCCCCTTCGCCGACTTCAACGGTGCCATCAGCGAGATCAACGTCGACCAGTCGAAACTCAAGGTGCTCGTCAACATCTTCGGGCGGGAGACGCCCGTCGAGCTCGAGTTCGGCCAGGTCGCCAAGCTCTAACCCAGCAGGCCTCAGGAAGAAGAGAACAAATGGCCAAGAAGAAGCTCGCGGCGGTCGTCCGCATCCAGATCACCGCCGGTCAGGCGACCCCCGCGCCCCCGGTGGGCACGGCGCTCGGTCCCCACGGCATCAACATCATGGACTTCTGCAAGATGTACAACGCGGCGACCGAGTCCCAGCGGGGGACGGTCGTGCCGGCCGAGATCTCGATCTACGAGGACCGGTCGTTCACCTTCATCACCAAGACGCCGCCGACGCCGGTCCTGCTCCGCCAGGCCGCCGGCCTCGAAAAGGGATCGGCCAACCCCCGGACGACCAAGGTGGGCTCGATCACGAAAGACCAGCTCCAGAAGATCGCCGAGACGAAGATGCCCGACCTCAACGCCATCGACATGGAGGGCGCCATGGCCCAGGTGGCCGGCACGGCCCGGTCGATGGGCATCGAGGTCCGGGGCTAGCAGGGAGACAGGGACGATGCCTCAGCGCGGCAAAAAGTACATCGACGCCACCCGACGCTTCGACAAGGCCCGGATCCACACCCCGGCCGAAGCGGTCGAGCTCATCAAGTCGCTGTCGAAGCGCAACTTCGATGAGACGGTGGAAGCTGCCTTCCGGCTCGGCGTCGATCCCCGCAAGGCCGACCAGATGCTCCGCGGGGCCGTCTCCCTGCCCAACGGCACCGGCAAGACGGTGCGGGTGGCGGTCTTCGCCCAGGGCCCCGGTGCCCAGGAGGCGAAGGACGCCGGGGCCGACGTCGTCGGGGCCGACGACCTCGTCGACCGGATCTCGGGCGGGTTCCTCGACTTCGACGTGGCCATCGCCACCCCCGACATGATGGGCAAGGTCGGCAAGCTCGGCCGGCTGCTCGGCCCCCGGGGGCTCATGCCCAACCCCAAGACCGGCACCGTCACCCAGGATGTCGGCAAGGCCGTCAGCGACTTCAAGGGCGGCCGGATCGAGTACCGCACCGACCGCTACGGCAACGTCCACATGCCCATCGGCAAGATCAGCTTCACCCCCCAGGCCCTGGTGGAGAACTACCAGGCCGGGCTCGACGAGCTGATCCGGGTCAAGCCGGCGGCGGCCAAGGGCAAGTACCTCAAGGGCGTCACCCTCACCTCGACCATGGGGCCGGGCGTGCGTGTCGACCCCACCAAGACCCGCGACCTCCTCGAAGAGGTCACGACCACCGCCTGACCAGCTAACCTTTCCAACCCAGCGCGCCGCAGACCTCTGGTCTCCCCTCCGGGGAGGTAATGGGCGAGAGCCCGCCGAGTGAGGCGACCATCCGGAAGGCGGGCCTTCTCGCCCGTTCCGCGGCGCACCGACCGATGTCTTGAGGAGCGCCATGGCCCGACCGGAGAAGGTCGCCACCGTCGAGGAGATCAGGGGCAAGCTCGAAGAAGCCCGGGCCGCCGTCCTGACGGAGTACCGCGGGCTCAAGGTCAGCGAGCTGGCAGAGCTGCGGGCCTCACTGCGGGCCGCTCAGGCCGAGTACAAGGTGTACAAGAACACCCTGGCCCGCCGGGCGGCGGAGGAGGCCGGCCTCGGCGACCTCGTCTCCCTGCTCGAGGGGCCGACGGCCATCACCTTCGTCAAGGGCGACGCCGTCACCGTGGCCAAGGCGCTGCGCGACTACTCCAAGGGCAACCCCCACCTGGTGGTCAAGGGCGGGATCCTCGGCACCCGGGTCATCGCCCCCGACGACGTCGCCGCCCTGGCCGACATCCAGCCCCGCGAGGTGCTGCTGGCCCGGATCGCCGGCGGCTTCCAGGCGCCGCTGGTCAAGGCCGCCGGCCTGTTCCAGGCCTTCACCCGGAACATGGCCTACGGCGTCAAGGCCCTGATCGACAAGCGGGTGGCCGAGGGCGAGGCCCTCCCGCCCGCCGAAGTCGAGGCTCCGGCCGAAGCCGAAGCCCCCGCCGCCGAAGCTCCCGAGACCGAAGCCCCCGCCGCCGAGGCCCCCGCCGCCGAAGCCGCCCCCGAAGAACCCGCCGCCGAAGCCGCCGAGGCTGCGGAGCCCTCCGCCGCCACTGCCGAGACCCCGACCGAACCCGAACAGGAGGCCTGAGCGCCATGCCGAGCACCACCGAGCTCCTCGACATCTTCAAGAACATGACCGTCCTGGAGCTCAACGACTTTCTGAAGGCCTTCGAGGAGGAGTTCGGCGTGACCGCCGCCGCGCCCGTGGCCGTTGCCGCCGTCGGTGGCGGTGGCGGTGGCGCGCCGGCCGAGGTCGCCGAGGAGAAGGACGAGTTCGACGTCATCCTGGCCGCCGCCGGCGACAAGAAGATCCAGGTCATCAAGGAGGTGCGGACGCTCACCAGCCTGGGCCTGAAGGAGGCCAAGGATCTGGTCGACGGCGCCCCCAAGCCCGTCCTGGAGAAGGTCTCCAAGGAGGACGCCGAGAAGGCGAAGGCCCAGCTCGAGGGGGCCGGCGCCACCGTCGAGCTCAAGTAGCACCCACAACCGGTGGTGGGTCGCCGAGGGGGCGATCCACCACCCTTGACCTGCGGCAACGTACGTCGTATCCTTCTGACATCATGAGCTCGCAAGAGCCGTGAAAGTGCAGTTGCCGAGCCAGCGTAGCGACCGCTATGCTGGCCGTTTGGCGTCTCCGGGTTCCTTTTCCCTCTTCCCCGCGGCTGGGGCGCCTTCGCGTACCTGAAGGAGTGAGGCTTTGGCCCGTCTCGCGGCTCGGCAGCGTTTCTCGTTCGCAAAGCTCCGTGAGGTCATGCCGCTGCCGGATCTGGTGGCCGTGCAGCGCGATTCGTTCAAGTGGTTCCTCGAGGAGGGGATCGCCGAAACCCTCACCGACATCTCGCCCATCGAAGACTTCACCGGCTCCCTGAAGTTGGAGCTGGCCGACCCCGAGTTCGAGCCCCCGAAGTACTCCGAGGAGGAGTGCAAGGAGAAGGACATGACCTTCTCCCGGCCCCTCTTCGTGACCGCGCGCTTCATGAACGCCCAGACGGGCGAGATCAAGGAGCAGACGGTCTTCATGGGGGACTTCCCGATGATGACCGAGAAGGGCACGTTCATCATCAACGGCACCGAGCGGATCGTCGTGTCCCAGCTCGTCCGGTCGCCCGGTGTCTACTTCGGGATCACGCCGGACAAGACCTCGCCCGATCTCGAGATCATCGACGCCAAGGTGATCCCCGGCCGGGGTGCCTGGCTCGAGTTCGAGGTCGACAAGAAGAACACCGCCTACGTCCGGATCGACCGCAAGCGCAAGCAGCCGGTCACGATCCTGCTCAAGGCTCTCGGCATGGGCGACGACCCCGAGGCGCTGCGCAACCTTCTCCTCGACTCCCGCGGCCAGCCCTTCGAGTCGATCGAGAACACGCTCGGCCGGGACCACACCGAGACGGTTGACGACGCCTTCCTCGACATCTACCGCAAGCTCCGCCCGGGTGAGCCGCCCACGGTGGAGTCTGCCCGCGGCCTGCTCGAGAACCTGTTCTTCAACCCCAAGCGCTACGACCTGGCCAAGGTCGGCCGGCACAAGGTCAACAAGAAGCTCCGGGAGGAATTCGACGCCCTCGAGCCGGTGCTCGAGCGGATCGGCCTCGAGCGCCCGACGGAGGCCGACCTCACCCTGACCAGGGCCGACATCCTGGCCACGGTCTCCTACCTGGTGAAGCTCCACGCCCGCGAGGCCGACCACTGGGACGACGACATCGACCACTTCGGCAACCGCCGGATCCGGTCGGTGGGCGAGCTCATCCAGAACCAGGTCCGCATCGGCCTCTCCCGGATGGAGCGGGTCGTCCGCGAGCGGATGACCACGCAGGACGTCGAGGCCATCACGCCCCAGACGCTGATCAACATCCGGCCCGTCGTGGCGGCCATCAAGGAGTTCTTCGGGTCCTCGCAGCTGTCGCAGTTCATGGACCAGACGAACCCCCTGTCCGGCCTGACCCACAAGCGGCGCCTCTC
Source organism: Acidimicrobiia bacterium (assembly GCA_036498605.1). Lineage (GTDB taxonomy): Bacteria > Actinomycetota > Acidimicrobiia > IMCC26256 > BP-133 > BP-133. The sequence continues at coordinate 25,883 of DASYFF010000083.1, forward strand.
GGCCCTCGGGCCGGGCGGTCTCTCGCGTGAGCGGGCCGGGTTCGAGGTCCGTGACGTGCACCCGTCCCACTACGGCCGGATGTGCCCCATCGAAACGCCGGAAGGCCCGAACATCGGCCTGATCGGCTCGCTGGCCTCCTACGCCCGGGTCAACCGGTTCGGCTTCACCGAGACGCCCTACCGGAAGGTGGTCAACGGCCAGGTCAGCGACGAGACGGAGTACCTCGCGGCCGACGACGAGGACCGCTATGTCATCGCCCAGGCCAACGCCGCGGTCGACGAGCACGGCCACTTCATCGACGAGAAGGTGCTCGTCCGGTCCCGCAAGGGTGAGGTGGAGTTCGTCAGCCCCGACCGGGTCGACTACATGGACGTGTCGCCGAAGCAGATCGTGTCGGTGGCCACCGCCCTCATCCCGTTCCTGGAGCACGACGACGCCAACCGGGCCCTGATGGGCGCCAACATGCAGAAGCAGGCGGTGCCCCTCGTACGCCCCGAGGCTCCCTACATCGGGACGGGCGTGGAGCGCCGGGCGGCCCGCGACGCCGGCGA
>DASYFF010000084.1:0-1741 GCA_036498605.1 Acidimicrobiia bacterium
CTGGCCCCGTTGGAGGCCCGCTCCTTGGCCACCCCGCCGTAGACCTGGCAGCTGTCGGTGGCGCAGATCTGGGCGCCGAGGGCGGCGGCGTCCCCCGCCGGGGGGCGGCCCAGCACCCACAGCAGGTACGTCCGGGCGGCGATGGCCTGCGCCCGCAGCGCCTCGGCCGGCCACGACGACGGCGCCTCGGAGATGCCCTTCAGGTAGTCCTCGAGGGCCACGTCGTTGACGGCCCCCACGCCGCCCGGCGTGCGACGCAGCTCCAGCGCCCCCCGGTACTCGCCGACGTCGTCGAGCGCCACGGTGGGCCCGTCGGCCGGGGCGGCGCCCACCGTCAACGGCTCGATCCGGGCCAGGTCGGTCACCAGCGCCGGGACCTTGGGGCCGGCCGGCGGCTTCCTCGTCGAACCCTTGGCCTGGGCGGCGGGCGTCGAGATGGCCAGCAGGCCGGCGACGAGCGCGGCGAAACTCAGGCGGAGGCCCGATCGCATGGGCCGGTAGCCTTACACAGGAGTCACTGGCGCCACAAGAGCACCAGGAGTGGTGAGTTCCGCGCGCTCAGCGGCCGCTTTTGGCCAGCACGGCGGCCAGCGACTCCGCCGGGGCCCAGCCGAAGGCGATGAGCGTGTCGCCCTTGGCGGGATCGAGCGGCGCCAGCAACTCGGCCACCTCGGGCTCCGGCTCGTCACCGAGGTCGATGTCGAGCTTGGGCTCGGGGGTGCCGTTGCCCTCCGAGCGGAACGCCCGGTCGTCATAGCGGGCGTCGCAGCCGAAGCGCTTGGCCAGCCGCCGACCCCAGGCCCGGTCCTCCCCGCTGGCCCGGTAGCCGGGGCGGGGACAGGGCTCCTGGAGGTCTCCGAAGAGCTGGTACAGGGCCGGGTGGGCGATGCGCCCGGCCACGAGCACGTCCTCGTCGGGGAAGGAGATGGCCGCCCGGCGGTAGAGCTCGGTGGTCATCGCCTCGAGCATCGGGGCGGCATCGCCGTTGAGAGCGTCGGTGGCCCCGAGGCCCCACAGCACACAGGGGGTGCCGCCGATCCGTTCCAGCGACCCGAAGAGGAAACCGTGGATCTCCTCGTCGCGCACGATCATCGTCACGCGGCTGAAGCGCTCCACCTGATCGTCGATGGTGGTGTCGGGGAGGGGGCTCCCGGCCTTGCGGAGAACCTGGGACAGTTCGTCCAACTCGGCCGGCTTGAGGGAAGCCGAATCGCGGATATCGACGTCCATGGCCCGTCATTCTGTCGCGGGCGGGCCGTGTGATGAAAGTCGTAGCTTCCCCAGACCCCCGGCGCGGACCCTGCAGCACCCTCCGGACCAGCCCATTCGGTCCTGATCCGGAAAGTCGCGGCCCATCCCTCAGAAGACGGCGTCGGCGCCGAGCAGCACCCGCAGCTCGGCGTGGACGGCGTTGCCGCCGTCGACGCAGAAGCCGGGGCCGAGGCGCAGGACGGTGGTGCGGCGGCCGTCCTCCACGTGGAGCATCACGGCGCTGTCGCCCGAGTGGGCCTCGAGGATCCGCTTGACCTCGTTGACCAGCGTCTCGGTCAGGCGCGAGGCCGGCACCTTCAACCGGAGGGGCGGGCCTTCGCCGATGATGAGCTCGGGCCGCTTGACCTCCATGGCGATGAACTTGGCCTGGTCGTCGCGCCGGTCGATGCGGCCCTTGATGGCGACGACGGAGTCCTCCTCCAGGAGATGGCCGAAGTCGGACATCGTCCGGGGGAAGACGAAGACCTCC
>DASYFF010000085.1:0-2958 GCA_036498605.1 Acidimicrobiia bacterium
CGACGAGGCGGCCCGCGTGACCCTGGGGATGGCCCTCCCCGACTTCCTCCGCTTCGTCACCGGCAAACTCGACGGCATGCAGGCCTTCATGACCGGCAAGCTCAAGCTCTCCGGCGACATGATGTTCGCCCAGAGTATGCAAGCGTGGTTTGCCCAGTGAGGTAGAGACCGGCGCACCTGATATGCATCAGACTTCACGTCTGATATGCTTACTGGTGCTATGCCGAGACGTACGTCCATTGTCGTTGATGACGCTCTCCTCGAAGAGGCCCAGCAGGCGCTTGGTACGCGCGGGTTGAAAGAGACGGTGTACGCCGCGCTCAACGAGGCGATCAGGTCTCGGCGACGGAAGCAGCTCCTGGCCCGCCTGCGTGACCCAGGCGGATTCGACGACGACGCACTCCGCCGGGCGCGGGACGAGTGGCGACATACCTGATCGACACGTCCGTCTGGCACCGTCGCGGCAATCCCGCCGTCCTCGACCGCCTCGCGGACCTCTTCGCTACCGACGAGGTCGCGATCACCGAACCGGTTCGCCTCGAGGTTCTCTTCAGCGCCCGCAACGCGCCGGAATACGACGCGATGAGCAGAGAACTTGACGGTCTCCAACCAGCTCCATGCGGCAACCCGGAACTGCGCCGCGCCCTCGAGGTGCAACGCCTCCTGGCGCACAAGGCGGGGCTCCATCACCGCAGCGTCAAGATTCCAGACCTCCTCGTCTCGGCCACGGCCGAGCTGGCTGGTCTCACCGTCCTCCATTACGACGAGGACTACGAGCGGGTCGGTGCTGTCACTGGTCAGAGCACGGAATGGGTTGCCGAACGGGGATCGATCGACTGAAGGCGATTAACGTGGCGCTGTGAGCGCCGATGCACTGCTGAGTCCGATCGAGGGGGCCCGCCACGAGGTGTTCGGCGGGGTGGATGTCGACGTCGTGGCGGCGGGGACGGGGCGGGTGAAACGGCTCGTCTACCCGCCGGGGTCGCGGTGGTCGACGGACCGCAAGCCCTTGGTGGGAACGGAGTACTGCCTGCATGCCCATGTGGGCTTCCTGGCCCAGGGGCGGCTCGACGGGGTGTTCGACGACGGGTGCACGTACAGCTTCACCGCTCCCCAGGTGGTCGTGCTCGAACCGGGGCACGACACCTGGGTGGTCGGTGACGAGCCGGCCGTCCTCATCCAGTTCGACTTCGAACGGGAGACCACGAAGCTGCTCGGGCTGCCCGAGCGCCACACCCACCCGTAGGCGCCGGCCTCAGCCGGTGGCCAGCAGCACCTTGCGCACGCCGGGGCGGGCGGCGTGCTCCAGGGCTTCGACACCGGACGCCAGCGGGTAGGTGGCGTCGATCAGCGGTGTGACCGAGACCGTCCGGGCGGCCAGGGCGTCGAGCGCCGGTGGGAACAGGCCGCAGCGGGAGCCGACCACGGTGACCTCGTTGATGACGAGCGGCGCCAGCGACAGCGAGTGGGCGCCGGCCACGGTGCTCTTGAGGACCAGCGTCCCCCGGGGCCGGACGGCGGCCATGGCCAGTTCGAGACCGCTGGTCGAGCCGGTCGCCTCGACGACGCAGTCGGCCGAGCCGTCGGGCGACCAGTCAGGGAGCAAGTGGGTGACGATCCCTTGCCGGGCAACGAGGTCGAGGTTGGCACCGTGCTTGCCGACCAGGGTGACGGCCGCCCCGGTCCCGGCCAGGACCTGGGCGCAGAGGAGGCCCAGCTTGCCGTCGCCGAGGACGGTGACGGTCATGCCGGGCCCGACGTCGACCTGCTCGAGGATGGAGAAGGCGGCGGCGAGCGGCTCGGTGAAAACGGCTTCCTCGTCGGTGACCCCGTCGGGGACGCGGTGCAGGTTGACGGCCGGGACCGCCAGGTAATCGGCGAAGGCCCCGTCGGCGCCCAGGATGCCCATCACCCGCCGGTGCGGGCAGTGACGGCCGAGGCCCCGCCCGCAGGTGGGGCAGCGCCCGCAGGCGTAGTTGATCTCGCCGACGACCCGCCGCCCGGCCAGCCCGGACGGACCGTCGACGACCTCACCGAGGAATTCGTGGCCCGGCACCCCGGTGAAGCCCATGTACCCGGCGAGGATCTGCAGGTCGGTGGAGCAGATCCCGGCCAGGCGGACCCGGACCAGGGCTTCGCCGTCGCCGACGGCGGGATCGGGATGACCGTCGAGGTGGTGCAGTTTCGTGCCGTCGAAGTGGAGCGCCTCCATCACGCCGCCCGGTAGGACCCGGGACCGGTGAAGACGCCGCGGCGCCACCGCGACGGGGTGAGGACGAGGGCGCGCGGGTAGTCCTCGAACATCCAGCGGGCGAAGTTCCGCCGGGTCCACGGGCTGAGGCCGGCGGCCCGGACGGCCAGGCGGGCGCCGGCCGGGGAGGCCAGGATCCGGCCCAGGGCGGCGGCGAAGCGGACGTCGGGAGCGAGGTGGTGGGCGACCGCCCCGCCGTAGTGGCGGGCCACCGCGGCCGGGTCGGCACCCCCGGCGCTGACGGCCTCGGCGGCCAGCACGCCGGTCAGCAACGCCTGGCCGATGCCCTCGCCGGTCATCGGGTCGGTGGCCCCGGCGGCGTCGCCGGCGAAGAGCACCCGCCCCTGGCTGAGCGGCGCCCGGGCCAGATCGGCGGGAATCGGCCAGGCCCGGTGGTGGCCCTCGGGTTCGGCCCCGCCGAGCAGCGCCTGCAGGGAAGGCCGTTCCAGGAGCCCGCGCCACTGGGCGGCCATCGGCCGCACCGACACGCCGGGGCGGCGGGGGAGACCGAAGCCGACGTTGGCCCGCCCCCCGCCGACCGGGAACACCCAGGCGTAGCCGGGCAGCAGATCGGCCTCGAAGAACACCCACAGCCGCCGGTCGGAGACCCCGGTGAAGTACTGCCGGAAGGCGTGCCACTCCCCGAGGTGCGGTCCCTCGACTCCGGTGAGCCGGCGGACCGTGGAATACATACCGTCGGCGCCGAC
>DASYFF010000086.1:0-4062 GCA_036498605.1 Acidimicrobiia bacterium
CAACGCTTGAGTTGATACACTGCGGGCATCGAGTCCGCTTCGGGACGGAGGGTCCGCATGAAGTTCCACCTCATCCAGCCGGGCATGGTCGGCCGCCGCCACGAGATCGAGCAGGGGATGGCGGGCCAGAACCACGAGCTGTACCAGCGCTACCTCGATGAGGTGAAGCAGTACATCCGGATGGGCGACGAGTACGGCTACGCCTCCTACTGCCACAACGAGCACCACCTCCAGATCGAGGGCTTCGAGATCACCAACAGCCCCGGCATGTTCAGCCTCTTCGTGGGCCTGCACGCCCAGCGGATGCGGGTTTCCACGCTGGGTTACGTGCTGCCGACCCACAACCCCGTCCGGGCCGCGGAGGAGATCGCCACGCTCGACCACATGCTCGGTGGCCGGCTCAACATCGGCTTCACCCGCGGCTACCAGGGCCGGTGGGTCGACTCCTACGCCGCCATCCGGGGCACCACGGCCACCACCCCCGAGCTGGCCAAGGCCCGGGACGAGAAGGACACGATGAACCGGGAGATCTTCGAGGAGTGCGTCCAGATCGTGAAGAAGGCCTGGACCAACCCGACCTTCTCCCACAAGGGCAAGTACTGGTCGTTCCCGCCCGAGGAGGGCTCGGCCGGCCACCCGGCCTACACCGCCTTCGGCGCCGGGCAGGACGAGACGGGCGTCGTGCGGGAGATCGGCATCGCCCCCCGCCCCTTCCAGGACCCCCACCCCCCGATCTACGGTGCGTTCGCCCACAGCATGCGGACGATCGACATGTGGGCCCGGGAGGGGGGCAAGCCGATCGTGATGGCCAACCAGATGGACTTCTGTGAGGCCCTCTGGAACCGCTACGCCGCCACGGCGGCCGAGGCCGGCCGCGACGTCCCCCGGGAGGACGTGGCCGCCTGGGGCGGCGTGCTGATTCTGGCCGACAGCAAGGAGAAGCAGGAGCAGCTGAAGGCCGAGCACGACTGGTACTGGCACACGTGGTTCCTGCCCTTCAGCCAGGGCTACGCCAACGTGATCATGGGCACGCCCGACGAGATCTCCCGCCAGATCGAGGACGCCCAGGCCCGCCTCGGCTTCAACGAGCTGTTCCTCCAGTTCGGCCAGGGCCACCTCGACGTGGACGAGAACCAGGAAGAGCTCTACCGCTTCGCCGAAGAGGTCGCCCCCCGGTTCTCGACCAGGGACGCCGCCGGCACCTGGGTGTGAGCGCCGAGCCTTGACCGCCCGCCCGCCCGTCACCGCCCTGCTGGCGGAGTTCGTCGCCGGCTTCCCGGCCGGCGCCATCCCGCCGGCGGCGGTGGAGCAGGTGCGGCGGGCCGCCCTCGACCTGCTCGGGGTGACCCTGGCCGGTTCCGCCGAACCGGCCGGCGAGCAGGCCCGCGCCTACGCCGCCTCCCAAGCGGCGGACGGCCCCGCGGCGGTGATCGGCGCCGGACTCCGGCTGGCTCCGGCGCTGGCGGCGCTGGCCAACGGCACGGCCGGGCACGCCCTGGACTTCGACGACATCGGGCTCGGCGCCGGACATGTGAGCGTGGCGATCCTGCCGGCGGCGCTGGCGGTGGCCGAGGCCGTCGGGGCGTCAGGAGCGGCGTTCATCGAGGCGATGGTTCTCGGCTACGAGGTGGCGTCCCGCCTCACCCGAATCGCGCCCGACGCCGTGTCCGGCCCCTACGGGTATGGCTTCCACAAGCCGTCGGTCTACGCCGTGTTCGGCGGGACGGCGGCCTGCGCCCGACTGCTGGGCCTCGACGCCGACGCCACCGCGTCGGCGCTCGGCATCGCCGCCTCCTCGGCCGGGGGCCTACGGGTCAACTTCGGCACGATGACCAAGCCCTTCCACGCCGGTCTGGCCAACCGCACCGCGGTCGAGGCGGCCCTGCTGGCCCGGTCGGGGTTCACCGCCGACCGGGCGGCGCTGGAAGGCCGCTTCGGCTGGTTCGACGCCATCGCCCGCTCCGAGGGCGACCTCGACGCGGTGGTGGACGGGCTGGACGCCGGCGGGCCGTTCGCCGTCGAGGAAGGGTTCGTTTTCAAGCGGTTCCCTTGCTGCGGCGCCAACCACGCCGCCATCGAGGCGGTCTTGCGCCTCGTCGAGGAACACGACCTGCGCCCGGCCGACGTGGAGTCGATCGACGTCGCCATCGAGGCCCGCTACCTCAACGAGGTCCTGGTCCACCCCTGGCCGGACAGCCCTCTGGAAGGCAAGTTCTCCTTGGCCTACAACGTCGCGGCCGCCCTGGTCGACCGGGCGGTCACCATCGACACCTTCACCGCCGACCGCCTCGCCACCCTCACCACCGTCCGCGACCGGATCCGCACCACCCCGGACCCGGCCCTGCCGAGGGACGCCGCCGTGGTCGCCCTCCACACCACCGACGGCGGCCGGCTGCGCCTCGAGCACCGCGGCATCAAGGGCTCCCTCGACGACCCCCTGTCCTGGACCGACCTGACCGACAAGTTCGCCGCCAACACCGCCCGCTTCCTGAAGGACGAGACCGTCAACGAGATCGTCGACCGTTTGGCCCACCTCGACGAGCAGCCTTCCCTGACCCGGATCACCGACCTCCTGCTGGAAGCCTCGTGAGGCCCGTGTTCGGGATCAAGCTGGCGGGGCTCGTGCCGCGGTGGGCGACGGTGGCGGAGTTGCCGCGCCTGTGTGCGTCGTTGGAGGAACTGGGGGCGGACGAGGTCGTCTACGGGGAGCACGTGCTCTACGGGGCGGACATGCACCACCCGGGCGGGTCGGGGAACATCGTGCACCGGCGGACGGAGCAGCACTCCGACGGCGCCGATGTCTTCGTGCTCTTCTCGGCCGGCGCGGCGCTGACGACCCGGCTGCGGCTGTGCTCGGCGGTCGTGCTCGGGGCGGCCCGGCCGGCGGCGGTGCTGGCCCGGCAGGGGGCGGCCCTGGACGTGGTGTCCGGGGGGCGGTTCGTGCTCGGCGTCGGGGCCGGCTGGTACGCCGGGGAATTCGAGGCGCTCGGCATCCCGCCCGCCGAGCGGGACGCCCGCCTCGAGGAGACCGTGGCCGCCTGCCGGGAGCTGTGGTCGCCCGGCCCGTCGTCGTTCGACGGCAAGTGGAACAGCTTTACCGACATGATCTGCGAACCCGCGCCGCTCACCCCGGGTGGCCCGCCGGTCTGGTGGGGGATGAAGGGCACCACCACCGCCGCCGGCCGGCGGGTGGCGACGATGGGGGACGGGTGGATCGCCTCCGAGTCATCCTCCGTCATCGACATCGCCCGCTCGGTCGACACCATCCAGACCGCCTGCGCCGATCATGGCCGCGACCCTTCGACCGTCGGGATCCGGGCCACGCTCGCCCTCCTCCCGCCCGGGCTCCAGCGGCCGCATCCCGACGCTGTCATCGAGCACGCCCTCACGTCCGCCGTGCGGCTGACCGCGGTCGGGGTCACACATCTCACCGTTCCGCTCGACTCCTACGAGCTCGACCTCGACGGTCTCGAGCGGCTGCTCGACGCCCTCCACCACCACTTCGCCTAAGAACGCAGGAGGTTCACCCCCATGAGTTTCGCCGGGTTCCCCGAGGAGCTGGCCGGGTTGAAGGTGATCGACGCCGACACCCACTACTCCGAGCCCCACGACCTCTGGACGTCGCGCGTCCCGGCCAAGTTCAAGGACCTCGTCCCCCACATCGCCGACGACGGCCAGGGCGGCCAGTGCTGGCGCTACAACGGCGACGACCTCCTCTTCCCCTACGCCGGCTCGGCCAGCGTCATCCGCAAGGACGGCACCAAGTCGGCCCTGCTCGACTGGGACATCCAGAACGGCACCATGCCGATCCACGAGATCCATCCGGCGTCCTACGACCCGCAGGCCCGCTTGGCGCTGATGGACGAGATGGGCGTGTGGGCCCATGTCATCTACCCCAACGTGACCGGCTTCGGCGCCCACAAGCTGATGAAGATCGACCGGGACCTCGCCCTCATGATCCTGTCGGTCTACAACGACGCCTGCGCCGAGATGCAGACCGAATCGGGCGGGCGGCTCTTCCCCCAGGCCCTCATCCCCTTCTGGGACATGGAGCTGGCCCTC
>DASYFF010000087.1:0-4010 GCA_036498605.1 Acidimicrobiia bacterium
GGTCACGCCCCCGCCCCCGCCCGTCAACGTGGCTCCCACCGCCCTGGGTGCCACTCCGACCACCCCGGCCGGCACCGCACTGCCGGTGACGCTGCAAGCCACAGATCCGGACAACTGCCCGCTCATATTCTCGGTGGTGACCCCGCCGGCCCACGGAACGCTGGACCCGTCCTCGGACCCGGACTGCGTGCCGGGATCGCCGAACAGCGACAGCGTGGTGATGACCTACACCCCCGGCCCCGGCTTCAACGGGATGGATTCGTTCACGTTCAAGGCCAACGACGGCACGTCGGATTCGAACATCGCCACGGTGTCGGTGACGGTGGGGACGCCGCCGGCGGCGATCAACTTCCGGTCGGCGAGCTCGGTGCAGAACCCGACTGGCGCCACGTTGTCGATCAGCCCGCCGGCGGGGGTGGCGCCGGGTGACGTGCTGGTGGCCGGGATCGGGATCCGGGGGGCGCCGACGGTGACGCCTCCGTCAGGGTGGACCCTGATCCGGCGGGACCAGGCCGGGACCTACACCACGCAGGCGCTCTACTCCCGGGTGGTCACCGCCGCCGAGCCGGCGTCGTACATCTGGGTCTTCTCCCAGCCGGTGCCGGCCGCCGGTGGGATCGCGGCCTACCAGGGCGTGAGTACGTCGACCCCGGTCGATGTGTCGGCCGGGGCGGGCCAGAACTCGAACACCCTCTCGATCGTGGCGCCGTCGGTGACCACCACCGTGGCCGACGACCGGGTCGTCGGGTTCTTCTCCATCGGCGGAGGCAACTCGATCACCGCGCCGGCGGGGATGACCGAGCGGGGCGAGGCCAGCTCCACCGCCGGTTCCAGCCACGTCACCTGGGAGGGCTCAGACTTCAGCCAGCCGGCCCCCGGGGTGACCGGCACGAGGACGGCCACCGCCAGCTCCAGCCCGCACCCCAACGTCGGCGCCCTCGTCGCCCTCCGGCCCGCCTGAGGCTAGTGGCCGACGGTGCTGCCGTCGGCCAGGACGGCGTGGGGCAGGCAGAGCTCGTCGTACTCGGCGATGACGATCTCCTTGGCCTCCGGGCCGCAGGCCGGGCAGTTCGGGTCGCGGTTGACCTTGAACGTCCGGAACGACTGCTCCAGCGAGTCGTAGGCCAGCAGTCGGCCGATGAGCGGGTCGCCGAGGCCGAGGAGGACCTTGATGGCCTCGATGGCCTGGATCGACCCCACGATGCCCGGCAGCACGCCCAGCACGCCGGCCTCGGCGCAGGACGGCGCCAGCTCCGGCGGCGGCGGCTCGGGGATGAGGCAGCGGTAGCACGGCCCCTCGTAGGGGGCGAACACCGTGGCCTGGCCCTCGAAGCGGAAGATCGAGCCGTGGACGACGGGGATCCGCTTGAGAAGGGCGGCGTCGTTGACCAGGTAGCGGGTCGGGAAGTTGTCCGTCCCGTCCACGATGAGGTCGTAGCCGTCGATGATCTCGAGGACGTTGTCGGCCCCGAGGCGGACGTCGTAGGTCACGACGTTCACGTCGGGGTTCAGCGCCGTCAGCGTCTTCTTGGCCGAGTCGACCTTGCGCTCGCCGATCCGGTCCATGTTGTGGAGGATCTGGCGCTGGAGGTTGGAGGCGTCGACGACGTCCATGTCGATGATGCCGATCGTGCCGACACCGGCCGCCGCCAGATAGAGGGCGGCGGGGGAGCCGAGCCCGCCGGCGCCGAGCAGCAGCACCTTGGAGGCCAGCAGCTTCTGCTGGCCGGCGTCGCCGACCTCGGGGAGCAGCAGATGCCGCTGGTAACGGTTGCGCTGCTCGGCGGAGAGCGACTGGGGGGTGATCCAATCCCGGCCCTCGTTCTTCCACTGGTTGAAGCCGCCCGACATCGAGACGACGTCGGTGTAGCCGAGATCGATCAGGCTCTTGGCGGCCAGGGCCGAGCGGGCGCCACCGGCGCAGTAGACGACCAGCGGCGTGTCCTTGTCGGAGACCTTGCCCTCGATCGAGAGTTCGAGGTTGCCCCGGGGGAGGAACACCGAGCCGGGGATCGTCCCCTGGTCGTGCTCGTCGGCCTCCCGCACGTCGAGGAACGTGGCGCGGCCCCGCTCGGCCTCGGCCTGCTCCGGAGTGACCTCCCGGATCTGAGCCTTGGTGCTCTTCAGAAGTTCGCGGAAGCTCGCCATGTCCATCTCCCCTCGGACGCCGGGTCGCCGGCGGCGCGTTCCCTAAAATGCTACCGCTGGGGTCAGCATTCCGTACAACGGGCCGGACGGGCGACCCATTCCCGGTCGCTCAGAGGAGGGCGACCAGCCGGGGGAGGACGTCGGCGAGGTTGCCCCGCAGGACGGCGTCGGCCTGGCGGTCGAACGGCGTCGGCTCGGCGTTGGCGATGACGAGCCGGGCCCCGGCCTCCAGGGCCATCTCCGGCAGGTAGGCGACCGGGTAGACGGTGAGCGTCGTGCCCAGGGCCAGGAAGACGTCGCAGCCCCGGGCCGCCTTCTCGGCCCGGGCCAGGTCGGCGGCCACCAGGTTCTGACCGAAGGAGATCGTGGCCGACTTGAGGATGCCCCCGCAGGACCGGCAGGGCGGGTCTTCCTCGCCGGCCCGCACCCGGTCCAGCGCCCGCTCCATGGGCGCCTGCTCCCCGCAGGCCATGCACACGACCTCCCGGACCGTGCCGTGGATCTCGATCACCCGCTCTGGTGACGAACCGGCCCTCTGGTGGAGCCCGTCGATGTTCTGGGTGACGAGGGTCTCGAGCCGGCCCTTGCCCTCCAGATCGGCCAGGGCCCGGTGCCCGGCGTTGGGCTCCGCCGTCCACGCCGGGTGCACCAGCCGGGCCTGCCAGCTGGCCACCCGCACCTCGGGGTCGCTCATGTAGAAGTGGAGGTTGGAGAGCTTCTCGGCCTTGGGATCCTTGGTCCACACACCGTTGGGCCCCCGGAAGTCGGGGATCCCCGACTCGGTCGAGATCCCCGCGCCCGTGAGCACCACCACCGACCGGGCCTCCTGCACCCACCCGGCGATCTCTTCCAGGGCAACGGCGTCGGGCAGCGCCATGACCCGGGGAGCGTAGCGCCGGCCCATTGGACTCAGGCCGAGGCCCGGGCCGCCGCTTCCGCTCCCTGGAGCTGCTCCCAGGCCCAGGCGGCGGCGTCGCGGGCGACGGCGGGGTGGAAGCCGGCCGTGCCCAGGGTCCGCTCGACGCTGGGGCGGTCGTCGCCAAGGCCGTACATGACGAGGGCCGTGCGGCGGGCATTGCGGCGGGCGGCGGCCAGCGGGGGCTCGGCGAGGTGGGCCGCGACCAGGGCGTCGTGCTCGCCCTGAAGGGAGGCGGGGAGTCGGCGCACGTGGCGGCGGTTGATCGGCGGGACGAGACGGCGGACGGCCAGCGCGGCGTCGCCGTCGGCGGTGGCCAGATCGAACTGCACGAGCCGGGCCAGGCTGCGGGCGACGGGGGAGTTGCGCCCTTCGCGCTCGCCGAGCCCGAGACAACGCGACGTCTCGGCCAGGTCGAGGACGAACCCGTCGGGCCGGCGGTCGAACCGGTAGGCCATGAGCCGCAGCAGCGCCAGCGCCGTGGGCCCCAGCGTCGGGAGCCAGTAGGTCTCCGGATAGGGGGCCCTCGGATCATGCCCGAGGGTGTCGATGACCGCGTCGGGCCAGGGGCGGATGTGGATCGTCTCGTTCACGGGGCCTCCAGGACGGGGGAGCGCCGGGCCAGGGACCGTTGAGAGCCGTGACGGGAGCGACGGGCGGTACTGCATGGTTGCGGGCGGCCCCCCAGCGCAGTCGAGGCCGGCCCCGAGGGCGCATCGTACGAACGCGTCGCGCCGGACGGCCACCCATTTATCGCTCTTCCGGCGCGGCGCCGGTGGCGGCCTAGCATCGAGGCATGGCGGAAGAGCTGCACCAGACCGATTCCGGGATCGAGATCCGGCCCGTGTACACGGCGGAGGATCCCGCCGGGGGGCTCGAGGAACGGCTCGGCCGGCCGGGGGCGGCGCCCTACACCCGGGGCGTCTACGCCGAGATGTACCGGAAG
>DASYFF010000088.1:0-2755 GCA_036498605.1 Acidimicrobiia bacterium
CGTCGTCCTTGACCTCGACGATGAGGCCGTCCTCGGCCTCGCCGAGGAGATCACCTCGGAGTTCCCAGCCATCAAAGTGATCGCCTGCTCCTGTGAAGAGCCGGTCATGCGCGTCTTCCCACCCTTTCACCACGGCGAGTCGTACGCCTCGAAGCTGAGCGCAGCGCTCCTCGCCCTGGCGCTTTCGAGCTAAGAAATTGGGGGGCCTCACCAGCCTCCCGTGACGCATCAGAAAGGATCTCCTGATGTTGACGCGACGAGTGGCCCTGCCCCTCGCAGCTCTGACCGCACTGGCCACCATGCCCGTGCTGATCAGCGCTGTGCCGGCGGGCGCGTCCGGCGCCGTGGCCAAACCGGCTCCCGAGAGCCGGGGCCGGCAGCGGCCCGGCGACCCCCGAGCCCCCGAGAAGAAGAAGGCCGAGGAGCCGCAGCAGAACTGCCCGACGACCCTGTGGACCATCCCGCTGGAGGTCAAGGGGCTCGCCTGTCTGCTCCTCCTGCCGAAGCCCGAGAAGCAGGGCGACAACGGCGACGGCGGCAGCAGCGGCCTCGGCGGCCTGCTGGGCTGAGACGCGGAGCGGAGAGCGTCCACAATGCCCCGCGGCTGGGGGACGTCGCTCCGGCGACGCACGGTGCCTGCACTGGCCCTCTCGCTGGTGCTGCTCGTCGTCGAAGGTGACGCTCCCGCCGCCTCGGGGAACGCCCCCCGGCCCGCCAGCCCCTGGGGGGGCGTCGCCCGACCATCGGGCACCCCTAAGCAAACGGAACGGCCGACCGGGCCCGCGACCCGGTCGGCCGCTTCCGTTCGCCCGCAGTCGGCACCCGGTGCCGACCCGTCGGAGTGGGCCCTGATGTTCAGCGACGACTTCGACGGCGCGGGGCTCGACAAGTCGAAGTGGTCGAGCGGGTTCGGCTGGGGGAACGACACCAACAGCAACTACGGCGTCTGCGAGCCGGCCGAGAACGTCGTGAGCGGCGGTGTCCTCGCCCAGCGGATCGAGCGCAAGCCGGGCGGCGGCGAGCCGTTCAGCGTCGGCTGCATCAACTCCAAGAACAAGTTCGCCCAGCAGTACGGGTACTGGGAAGCCCGGATGCGCACCGCCCGCTGCTACGGGTCTCGTAGTGCCTTCTGGGGAAAGCCGAACGACGAGTCGTGGCCGCCGGAGATCGACGTCGTGGAGGTCAACGGCGAATCTTCGAACACGGCCAAGTTCACCGTCCACTGGAGCGACGGTGGCCACCGGGAGAGCCAGGGCGCTTTCACCGGGCCCGACTTCTCCGACGGGTTCCACACCTTCGGCGTCCAGTGGACGCCCGATGGTGTCACATGGTTCGTCGATGGTGTCGAGCGCCGTCGCACCCCGGCCGGGTCCGCCCGCCTCGACGACGGCGGAGCCTTCTACACCATCCTCAACTCCCAGGTCATCGACCCCGACTCGACCTGCGGCCGGATCCCGGCCAACTCGGTGCAGTACGTCGACTACGTGCGGATCTGGACGCCGGCCCCGCCGCCGTCCCAGGCGCCGCCGGGGCCGAAGCCGGCGCCGGGCGGGAACGGCCCCGGGCCCCGGTGCGGCCTCCCGGTGCGGGTGCAGTCGAAGTCGCCCCTGCCGCCGGGGACGGGCGAGGCGTCGGGAGCCGTTGCCTCGCAACGGTATTCGGGCCTCGGCTGGTTCATCCGGGACTCCGGCAACCCGGCCAGCCTCTACTCCTTCCGCTTCGATTCCAACGGCGACCCCAAAGTCCAGGAGGTGCCGGTCACCGGCGGGCACAACCGGGACTGGGAGGACCTCGTCTACTGGATGCGGCCCGACGGGACGGCCAAGCTGTTCATCCCCGAGAGCGGCCAGGGTGGGGGCGACACGTCGATCTACGAGGTGCCCGAACCGGCGCCGGGCCAGAAGGTCACGGCGCCGGCCATCCGCTACCGCTACCGCTATCCCGACGGGAAGAACAACACCGAGTCGGCCTTCATGGTCGGCGACCACCTGGTGCTGGTGACGAAGACGACGCCGGGACGGATCTACCGCTTCGATGCCCTGTCGGCCGACCGGGTCAACGTCCCGACCTTCATGGGCGTGCTGGCCGAGGCCGACCGCGTGTCGGTGGTGCGCCTGTCGCCCGACTACCGGACGATGGTGGCCGCCACCCACGAGCGGGCCTACATCTACGAGGGGCTGTCACCGATCACGCCCGTCGCCAGCGTCGTGGGCAGGAAGCCGAGCCGGATCACGAGCATCGACATCGGTGACAACGTCGAGGCCGGCGACTGGTTCCCCGCCGGCAGTTGCACGCTGCTGTTGCTGGCCGAGAGCCGCAACACGTACCAGCTGCACCTGACCTCGCGCTAGCCCGGGGGTCCGGGGGTGTCCCCCGGAAAGAAAGCTCTGGGAACCCAAAGGGTTCCCTCCGGGACCGAAGGTCCCGGTGCAGTGCTGCCGGATAGTTGCCCGGCAACCTCTGGGAGCCGGACCGGCCCCATGATTCGATCGCAGTCATGGACGGCGGAACGAGAATCTGGCTCGACGACCCCAACCCCATCTTCCGGATGGGCCTCGCCGCCGCCCTGCGGGACTCCGGCTTCGTGGTCGTGGGGGAGAGCACCGGTTTCGTGCCCGCGCCCGAACTGGCGGGCGTCGACGTCCTCGTCTTCGACCTCGGCGACCACGACAGCCTGGCCGGCTCGCTGTCGCGCCGCCAGCGGCGCAGCACCCGTCTCGTCGGCCTCATTCCCGGCGGCGACATCGAGCGGGCC
>DASYFF010000089.1:0-3560 GCA_036498605.1 Acidimicrobiia bacterium
GAGGGCCAGCACATGGGCCAGGTCGGCCAGCCCGAACCCGTCGTGGAGCAGATGGGCGTCGGCCATCTCGGCCGCGAACCCCGCCTTGACGAGCTCCTCCCCGGCGGCGCTCTCCAGCCGGCCACCCAACCCGAGGAACCCGGGCTCGTCGCCGGTCATCCCACCACCCCGGCCCCGGCGGAGGCCGGAGCGAATTGCCCCCGCTTACGGGGGGTAAACCGCTCCAGCACACGGCTGGACGCCGGCGCGGCGACCCCCCGAGCGGAAAACCCACAGACTCTGTGGGGAAAGCGCTCGGGGTCCCCGGTTCGTCGCAGCGGCGTCACGGCAGAGCGGCCAGAGCCGCCGGGGTGCCGCCCGTGTGGAGAAAGACCACCGGGCCGGCCAGGGTGCCCCGCTTGGCTTCGGCGATCAGGGCGGCCATGGCCTTGGCGGTGAAGACGGGGTCGAGGACCAGCCCCTCGGTGCGGGCCGCCAGGGCGGCGGCCTCGTCGCCTTCGGGGGAGGCCTTGCCGTAGCCGGGGCCGAGGTAGCCGCCGAGCAGGTTGATGTCGGACGGGGTGAAGGTCAGGTCGGAGCCGAGGCGCTCGGCGCAGCCGCTGGCCAGGCGGGCGATCCGTTCGACGCACTCCTCCGGGGGCCGGCTGACCGGGACGCCCACCACCGAGAACCCTTGTCCGGTAAGGGATCCGGCCGCACCGGCGGCGCCGGCCACCAGTCCCGCCTGGGTGCCGCAGGAGCCGGTGGACAGGAGCAGCGTCGCCCGTCCGACTCCGGCGGTGGCCAACTGATCGGCGAGCTCCACGGCGGCGAGGGCGTAGCCGACGGCACCGACGGCGCTGGCACCGCCACGGGGGATCACGTAGGGCACCCGGCCGTCGGCCGTCAGCTTGGCCGCCACCTCGTCCAGGCGGGTGTCGACCGACGCCCGGTCGGGCGAACCGGTGAAGACCACGTCGGCGCCGAGCCGGCGGGCCAGCCGCAGACCGAGCGGCTCCGAGAGAGGGGCGTCCCCGTAACAGACGGCGATGCAGCCGAGGCCGAGCCGGGTGGCGGCCGCCGCCGTCAGCTGCACATGGTTGGAGCCCGCCCCGCCCCCGGTCACCAGCGTGTCGGCGCCCCGGGCCTGTGCCTCGCCGCAGAGGAACTCCAGCTTGCGAGCCTTGTTGCCGCCGAGGAGGAGCCCGGTCAGGTCGTCCCGCTTGACCCACACCTCGATCCCGACCGCCTGCGACAGCCGGGGCGCGGGGAGGAGCGGGGTGGGGAGCACCGCCAGTGAGGTGCGGGGAAGATGGGTGGGAGGCATCAAGGGGCGCCGCTCACGAGGTGGCACCGGCGGCGCGCCCGGCGAGCGGAGGCCGCGCCGGTGCCGGCGGGGTCGGCGTCACGATGCCCCACTGGCCCGCTCACGGTCGCCCAGTGACGACAGGATCTCGTCGACGATCTCCGGGGCCTGGCCGACGGCGGCGGACGGGTCGAGCAGCTCGTCGAGCTCGGCCTTGGACAGGGCGTCGGTGATGGCCGCCACGGCCTCCAGGGCCTCCCGGAACGTCTTCCCGGCTTCGACGCCGGCCATCGACGCCTCGTAGACCAGGAGGTGGGCGGTCTGCTTGCCGAGCTTGGCCGCCAACGCCGCCATCACCCGTTCCGAGAACAGGTAGCCGCCGTCGCGCACCACGTTGGCGGCCATGGCGTCGGGGTTGACGACCAGCCCCTCGACCAGGCCCCGGGCCATCCCCAGCGAGGCGGCCGTCAGCCGGCACAGCTCGGGGAAGGTGGCCCACTCGGCCTTCCACGACCGCCCGTCCCGCTCGTGCTCGACGACCATCGATTCGATCAGTACCGAAGACTCGGCCCGGGCGAGGCGGGCCAGGGTCACGAGCTGCTCGGAGCGCTCCGGATTCCGCTTGTGGGGCATGGTGATGCTCCCCACGGCCCCCGGCGTGAACGGCTCGGCCAGCTCGCCGATCTCCGGCCGCTGGAGCTCCAGCACCTCGTTGCCGAGCTTGCCCAGCGTGGCGCAGACCATGGCCAGCACGGTGCCGAACTCGGCCAGGCGGTCCCGGGCCGAGATCCACGGCCCCTCCGGACACCCCAGCCCGAGGAGGTCGCAGAACCGTTCGACCAGGGGACGGCGGGCCTCACCCCACAGCGAACCGGTCCCCGCCGCGCCGCCGAGCTGACCGACCAGCCACCGCCCGCTCCCGTCGCCGAGGCGCTCCCGGTGCCGGCGGACCTCGGCCGCCCACACCGCCGCCTTGTAGCCGAACGTGACCGGCAGGCCGGGCTGGCCGTGCGTCCGGGCCGCGATCGGGGTGGCCTTGTACCGCCGGGCCAGCTTGCGCAGCGCGGCCTCCACGGCCGCCAGGTCGCGCTCCACGATGCGGCCGGCGTCGCGCATCACCAGCGCGCACCACGTGTCGGCCACGTCCTGGACGGTGGCCCCGTAGCAGAACCACTCCCCGGCCGACGGCGACAGCACCTGCTGGGCACCCCGGATCAGCCCCAGCGTGGAGTGCTCGGTGGCCCGGGTCTGCTCCACCACGTAGGCCAGGTCGAGGTTCTCCAGCACAGCCGAACGGGCGATCTCGTCGGCCGCCTCGGCCGGGATCAGGCCCAGCTCGCCCTGGGCCCGGGCCAGAGCGGCCAGGATGTCGAGCCACGAAGCGAGCCGTCCCTCGTCAGCGAGGAGCGCCTCCACTTCCGGCGTGGACCAGAGATGGGCATAGACCGCAGAGCCGCGCATAGGCGGCAGGCTACG
The DNA here is from genome assembly GCA_036498605.1 of Acidimicrobiia bacterium. Lineage (GTDB taxonomy): Bacteria > Actinomycetota > Acidimicrobiia > IMCC26256 > BP-133 > BP-133. The sequence continues at coordinate 2,762 of DASYFF010000089.1, forward strand.
TGACTACAGCTTCACGTACTCGTAGTCGACGGGCTTGCCGTGGAGCCCGCTGGCCGGGGGTGCCACCCAGGAGGCCATCTTCCCCGGCTCCCGCACCGGGTGCATGAGCGACTCGACGAAGGCCTGGTCGTCGTCGGTCGGGAGCCACGCCGCCCGGTTCGACTCCCACTCGGCGGCCGACATGAGCCGCCCGTCGGGCGAGACCGAGGCGCCGCCGAACTCGCCCACCGCCCGGTGGAACCCGACGTGGGGCATCACGAGCTCGCAGCCGACCTCGGCCAGCGTGCGGTTCCAGCGCTCGACGCCCTTGGCGCAGTCCTCGACGTAGTCGTCGCGCAGGGTGGCGTTGAGCGCCGTCAGCGACATGACCTCCCGCTCGCCGATCGACCCGTTGTCCAGCGTGAGGATCGGCCGGGAGTCGTTCTTCAGCTGATGGTCGTCGGCCCGGCTCTCCTCGTGGTAGCGGCCCTTCATGCCGGCGGCGTAGTAGTTGGCGGCGTTGGTCGACGTCTCGGCCCCGAACAGGTCGAGCGACACGCTGTAGTGGAAGTTGAGGTAGCGCTGGAGGGTGGCCACGTCGAGGCCACCGAAGGGGCGGACGTCGGCGGTGTCGTGCTCCTTCATGAGCTCGACCGTGCGCTGCACCACCCGGCCCACACCCGAGGCGCCCACGAACATGTGGTGGGCCTCCTCCTTGAGCATGAACTGGCAGGTGCGCGACAGCGGGTCGAAGGCGCTCTCCCGCAGCGAGGCCAGCTGGTACTTGCCGTCCCGGTCGGTGAAGTAGGTGAAGAAGAAG
>DASYFF010000090.1:0-2317 GCA_036498605.1 Acidimicrobiia bacterium
CGTGGCCCTGGGAGAAGGCCAGGCGGTTCACCGCCACCTTGGCCAGGTCGTAGAAGACCGAGATCCGGTAGTGGTCGGCGTTGTGGTCCAGCGTCCCGTCGGTCACCTCGACGACCAGGCCCCCGGGCTCGTCGATGACCAACGGCAGCAGGAAGTGCGACGTGATGATGTGCGTGTCGACGCCGAGGCGCAGGATGCGCAGCCCGTCGGCCAGGTCGTGCTCCCAGACGGGTGTGTCCCACTGCGCCGGTCCCCCTTTGAGAACCTCGGCCCCCCAGATGTCGTTGACCAGCACGTCCACGTGGCCGTGGTCGGACCGGACCCGCTCGGCCAGCGCCCGGACGTGGTCCGGTTCGAGGTGGTCGACGGGGACGGCGATGCCGTGCCCGCCGAGCGCCGTGACCAGCTCCGCCGTCTCCTCGATCGTCTCCGGCCGGTCGTAGTCGGAGGTCAGCCGGGCCGTCCGGCTGCTGCGCCCGGTGCAGACGACGGTGGCGCCGGCCTCGCCGAGGGCCGCCGCGATCCCCCGGCCGGCTCCCCGGGTCGCCCCGGCCACGACGGCCACCCGCCCCCGCAGGGCGTGGCGATCGGGGGCCCAGGTCACCCGGTGAGTATGCCTCAGCGCCCTTGTGGGAGGTTTGAGCAACCTTCACCGGCTCCGCCGCCCCGGCGGGTAGGCTCCTGCGGTCCCATGATCCCCCTCGAGCCCCCCCTCGACCCCGCCACCTTCCCCCCGGCCGGCGACGAACCGGAGCCGGCACGGCCGCGGCGCCGGAAGTGGCCGATGGTCACCGGCGCGGCGCTGGCCGTCCTCCTGGCCGTGGGCGGGATCGTGCGCCTCCCGTACTACATCCTCAGCCCCGGCTCGGCCACGGCCGTCGAACCCCTCATCAAGGTGTCCGGGGCGCAGAGCTACCAGCATCCGGGCAGCATCCTCTTCACCACGGTCTCGCTGGCCGGCGACGTCAACGCCTACGCCCTGCTGCACGGCTGGCTCAGCACCACCGACGACGTCGTCTCCCGGGAGGCGATCACCGGGGGCACCCCGACGAAGACCTACAACCAGCAGAACGTCCAGGCCATGACCGACTCCAAGACGGCGGCCACGAAGGTGGCCCTGGAACGGCTCGGCTACAAGGTCCCGGCCTCCGGCGACGGCGCTCTCGTCGTCCAGGTCACCGCCCAGAGCCCGGCCGACGGGCTGCTCAAGGCCGGTGACGTCGTCACCGCCGTCGACGGGTCGCCGGTCGCCTTCGACCAGCAGTCGGTCAACGCCGTCCACAGCCACAAACCGGGTGACGTCATCACCTTCACGGTCAACCGGGACGGCAAGACCATGCCGGTGGCGGTCAAGGCCGGCGACGACGGCAAGGGCGTGGCCAAGGTCGGCGTGGCCCTCCAGACCAAGAACCTGCGCTACGACTTCCCGGTCAAGGTCGACATCGACACCGGCAAGGTGGCCGGACCCTCGGCCGGCCTCGCCTTCACGCTGGCCCTGCTCGACGACCTCGCCCCCGGCGACCTCACCGGCGGCAAGAAGGTGGCGGTGACCGGCACCATCGACATCGACGGCAACGTCGGCCCGGTGGGCGGCGTGGCCCAGAAGACGGCCGCCGCCAAGCGGGCCGGGGCCATCGCCTTCCTCGTCCCGCCCGACGAGGAAAAGGGCGCCCGCCAGCACGCCGGATCGATGAAGATCATGGTCATCCGCACCCTCGACGAGGCGGTCAGCGCGCTCCAGCAGCTCGGCGGCGCCGCCCTTCCCCCGCCCAGTAGCTCAACCAGCACCAGCACCACCACCCGCTGACGGGCCCCGGGGGTTCGGGGGTGTCCCCCGGAATTCCCGGGGGTTCGGGGGTGTCCCCCGATATCACTTCCACTGCCCGGCCAGGCGTTGGGCCATGAGGGCCCGGGCGTCGGGAGGGCAGGCCCAGTAGTGGCCCATGGCCACGCTCGCCCCCCAGTCGGCGGCGATGCAGTCGGCCCCCGCCTCGAGGGCGTCGATGTCGCCGTAGCCCCAGGGCGCCATGTCGGCCTCCAGCTTCTTCAGCCGGTGGGTGTGCCACTGCCAGGCGTGGCCGAGCTCGTGGAGGACGACGTAGCGCAGGCGGGTGTCGTCCCCGAAGGCCGTGGGGCCGATCCAGATCGTCTTGTGGTCGGCCGGGTCGTAGACCCCCCAGTGACAGCAGGCGGCGGGATCGAAGCCGATCGTGAAGTGGACGTGGACCGAGCGCCAGTCCCACCCGCTGCTGTCGGCGATCGCCTGCACCTGGCGGAGCTGGGCGGCGCCGTCGGGGGCGGCGGCCGCCGCCGGTCG
>DASYFF010000091.1:0-2990 GCA_036498605.1 Acidimicrobiia bacterium
GACGACCAGGGTGCCCAGCGCCGCGCCGAGGACGCCGCCGAGCAGGCCGAGCGTCGTCGACTCCAGCAGGAACTGGCCCGCGATGTGGCGCCGGGCGGCGCCGAGGGAGCGGCGCAGGCCGATCTCGCCCACCCGCTCCAGGACCGAGACCAGGGTGACGTTGGCGATCCCCACCGCGCCGATGAACAGCGAGACGGCGCCGAGGAGCAGGAACAGGGTGTTGAGGTCGCTCTGGACGCCGGCCCGGACCCGGCGGGGCTCGGGCGGGGCCGTCACCTTGAGCGCCGAGGTGTCCGTGGGGCTGAGGGCCAGCGGGAGCTGGGCGGCGATGAGGCCGGCGGCGCCGACACGGGTCTCGACCTGGACCGAGCCCGGAGCCGACAGGCCGAAGTCGCGGCCGGCCGTTCCTTCGGGGATGACCACCGAGCCGAGCAGCGACGACTGGCGGGAGACGCCGGAGATCACGCCGACGACGGTGTAGAGGCGGTCGCCGAGGAAGATGGCCGGCTGGTCGGCGATGCGGGTGACGTGGAGCTGCTCGGCGACGTTGGCCCCGACCAGGGCCACGCGGTCGGCCCGGGCGGAGTGACCGGCGTCGGGCAGCCGGCCGGCGGCCAGCTGGGCCCGCACGGCCTGGTAGAGGCCGGGCGACGCCGCCTTCACCGGCAGCTGGAACTCGGTCTGGGCCACGGGGTCGTTGACCGGCACCGACCGGACGAGGTCGCCATGGAGGTCGACGTCGGACAGCGTGCCGGCGGCCACGACGCCGTTGAGGCGGGCGGCCCGGTCCCCGGCGTCCCACGGCAGGCCGCTGCCGGCCGAGACCCGTCCGGCGGCGGCGGCCTTCGGCGTGACGACGATGTCGGTGGCGGCCAGGGCGTCGAACCGCCCCACGATCTGGTTGCCGGCCGTCTTCGACAGGCCGAGCGTGGCCACCAGCGCCGCCACACCCATCACCGTGCCCAGCGCGGTGAGCACGGCCCGGCCGGGCCGGGCCGTCAGGCTGGCCAGCGCCTCGGCGACGAGATCCCGGGGCTTGAACCGGGGCCGGAGGTCACTCATCGGCCACCGGTCCCGCCACGGCCACGGTCTCGACCTCGGTGAGGTGGCCGTCGATGATGCGGACCCGGCGGTCGGCGTGGGTGGCGACGTGCTCGTCGTGGGTGATGACGACCAGGGTGAGGCCGCCCCGGGACAGGCCGCCCAGGATCTCCAGGACGTTGGCCGCGCTCTTGGAGTCGAGGTTCCCGGTCGGCTCGTCGCACAGCAGCAGGCCGGGATCGCCCATCAGCGAGCGGGCGATGGCCGCCCGCTGGCGCTGTCCGCCGGACAGGCGGGTGGGCAGGAAGTCGGCCCGATCGCTCAACCCCACCCGGGCCAGGGCCTCCCGGGCCCGCTCCTCCCGGCCCTTGAACGGCATGCCGATGTAGAGCTCGGCCAGCATCACGTTCTCCAGCACGCTGCGGTGCGGGAGCAGGTGGAAGGCCTGGAAGATGAACCCGATGCGCCGGCCCCGCAGACCGGCCCGGGCCAGGTCGTCGAGGCCGTCGATGTCGATACCGTCGAAGCGGTAGGTCCCGGCGGTGGGGCGGTCAAGCAGGCCGAGGACGTTGAGGAGGGTGGACTTCCCCGACCCCGACGGGCCGACGATGGCCAGCCATTCCCCGGGCCAGATCGACAGGTCGACGTCCCGCAGGGCGTAGACGGGCGGATCACGGTCGAAGGTGCGGGAGACCCCCCGCAGCTCGACGACCGGGACCGTCATTTCTTGGGGACCTTGGCCAGGAGCGAGGCGTTGTCCTGCCGGAAGGACGACTCGTACTCCTCGGTGACCTTGTCCTCCACCCCTTCGACGTGATCCTTCTCGCACTTCTTGTCGGCGGTGACCATGGCCACCTCCTCGTGCTGCAGCGCGGTCAGGGCGGCCTTGTCAAAGCTCGGCTCGCCGGCGTCGACCGACGTCGCCGTCACGTCACCGGGCGTGCCCACGACCTCCTCGAGCTTCTTCTTGAGGACGGTGTCGACGTCCTCCTGCTCGGCCAGGTTGGTGTAGCCGGCCTCCCGCATGCAGTCGGACCACTCCCGGACGGCCTTGACCATGCGGGCGTCGGCCCGGATCTTCTGGTCGAGCTCGTCGAGCTTGGTCGACAGGCTCTGCAGCGTGTCGGCGCCGCCGAAGACCTGGTCGGTGGCCGTCTTCACGCAGCCGCCGAGCTTGCTGTAGTCGCCGGTGTCGACCGCCTCGGCGAAGGTCGCCGTGGGGTCGTCGCCGGAGAGCGCCTTGTCGTAGGCCTTCCGGTCAGCCTCCGACAGCGAGTCGCGGATCGCCTTGTTGGGCCCGGCCACCGCCTGCTTGCGCCGCTGCTCGTAGAGCGTGGTGATGCCGTAGCCGAACTGCTTCTCGAAGTCGTCCTTGCTCATCCCGGCCGTGCCGGTCAGCGCCGCCTCCTGGGCGGCCGGGTCGACGGGGACATAGTCGAACCCCTGGGTCTTCATGCAGTCCCGCACCAGGTTCTCCACCGTGGCCTGGCGGACGCGGATTCCGTCCTCGTCGAGGCCGACCTGCTCCTCGACGGTGCCGTTCTTCTCCGCCGAGGCCTTGCCGCCCCCGCAGGCCGACAGCAACGCCAGCGCCGCCAGCGCGCAGGCCAGCATCGCCACTCCCGGACGCCGACTACTTCTTCGCACTTCCCGCCCCCTTCGTCTGCTTCCCCTGACCGCCCTTGGCGGAGGAGGAGCCTGCGTTGTTCTGCCCGACGACCACGAGGTCGCCGGGGCCGAGATCACCGCCGACCGCCGTGACAGCCACCAGCCCCTTGGCCGACAGGCCGGGCTCGACGGTCACGAACCGGGCCGGGGCCCGGGCCGGCTGCACCTGCACCCGCGTCGTGCCGTCGGACGCCATCGACAGCGCCGAGACCGGCACCGCCAGCACCTCGCCCTGGGTCGTCTGGACGCTGATGGTCTGCACCACCGACGCCCCGGCCAGC
>DASYFF010000092.1:0-6646 GCA_036498605.1 Acidimicrobiia bacterium
CACGTGGTAACCGAGCACGCGGCCGAGCCGGGCGAGGGCGGCGGTGAAGTCGATGGCGCCGAAGATGATCATCTTGGGCGGGAGCGCGAAGGACTCGACGAACACCTTCACGCCCTCTTCCCGGCGGGCTTCGCCGTGGACGCCGTAGTTGCGGGTGCCCGTCCGCCCCGCCTCCAGCTCGCCGAGGGCGTCGCGGGTGAGGACCCGGTCGAGGTCGGGATGTCCGAGCGTGCCGATCGACGGCTGGCCGTTCGGGCGCACCAGCAGCTTCGAGCCGGTGCCGGGCCCTTCGATGACCGTGGCCAGGGCGGCCGGTTCGCCGGTCTGCAGCGCTTGAGCGATGGCGGTGTCGATCTCGTCGTTGAACTCGTCGATGAAGATGTGGATGGTGCCGCCACAGGTGAGCCCCACGGCGAAGGCGTCATCGTCGGCGATGCCGTAGGTGACGAGCCGGGGGATCCCCCGCTCGAGGACCTTGAGGCCCTCGGTGAGGACGGCGCCCTCCACGCACCCGCCCGACACCGAGCCGAGGACCTCGCTGTCCTCGTTGACGGCCATGGCCGCCCCGGGGTCGCGGGGACCCGATCCGTCGGTGCCGACCACCCGGGCCAGGGCCACCTGCTTCCCTGCGGCCCGCCAGCGGCCGATGTCCTCCAACAGCTCCTTCACCCTGACCTCCCCCGTCAGCGCGAAATGACCTCTGCGAGCGTCTGGAGGGAATCCAGTGAATGCCCCTCCACGAATTCGTCAACATACGGGAGGGCCGCGGCCATCCCGGCTGCCAATGGAGCGTAACCGGGTGACGCTTTGAGTGGGTTCACCCACACCGTTCGGTAAGCCACTCGCTGCAGCCGCTGCATCTGCTCGGCCAGCAGCCCCGGGTCGCCCCGGTCCCACCCGTCGGAGAGGATGACCACCACCGACCCCCGGGCCATGCCCCGCACACCCCATTGGTCGTTGAAGGCTCGGAGCCCCTCCCCCAGGCGGGTACCCCCAGACCAGTCTGGCACCGACCGGGCCGCCCGGGCCAGGGCGGCGTCGGGATCGCGGGACGACAGCTCCCGGGTGATGCGGGTCAGCCGGGTGCCGAGGGCGAAGGCCTCGATGCGGCCCCGACCCACGACGGCGGCGTGGAGGAACCGGACGAGCGCCCGGGAGTAGGGCTCCATCGACCCCGAGACGTCGCAGATCAGCACGATCCGGCGGGGCCGCTCCCCGGGCTCGGAGAAGGCCCGGCGGATCGGCTCGCCGCCGGAGCGTAGGGAGCGGCGCACGGTGCGGCGCAGGTCCGGGCGGCCCTCGGCCTTGCGGGACGGGCGCCGCCGCCGGGAGCGGCGCAGCGCGCCGTGGAGGCGCAGGTCGGCCATCAGCCGCCGGGCCTCCTCGAACTCGGCGTGGCTGTAGGCGGCGAAGTCCTTGTGGCGCAACACCTCCTGGCGGGAGAAGCGCACGATCAGCATCGGCCCGTCCGGCTCGGCCGGTTCGTCGCCGTCGCCGGGCGGGGCCTCTTCGTCGGTGTCCATGACGATGGTCAGCTCGACCGGCTCCCCCCGGAGGATCGTGATGGCCGTCTGCCCCCGCCAGAAGGCGTCGAACGCCTTGTCGTAGGCGGGGATGTCCTCCGGCCGGGCCAGCAGCGTCGTCCGCCCGGCCCAGTAGACGGCCCCGGAGCGGGCTACGCCGACCAGCGTCAGCGCCTCGGCGTAGGTGACGGCCCGCCCGACGGGGACGTCGATCCCGGCGCCGCGCAGGATCCGGGCGAAGGCGACGGCCAGCCGCTCGGCGGCCGGCGTTTGTCCGGGGGAGGCAGGTGAAGCTCCCAAACCTCAGGCACCGCGCAGCATGGCCGTGCGGACGATGTCGGCCACGCCGTGGGCCCGGACCCGCTCCTGGTCCTCCCGGTACTTGAGCAGCGACCCGAGGGTGACCTCGACCGTGCGCTCGTCGAGCTTGGTGCGGCCCAGGGCGGCCAGCGACATGGCCCAGTCGATCGTCTCGGCCACCCCCGGCGGCTTGTAGAGCTCGAAGCCCCGCACGGTCTCGGTGGCCGCCGCCACCTGCCGGGCCAGCGCCTCGGGCACTTCCGGCGCCCGGACCCGGAGGATGGCCAGTTCCCGCTCGAAGTCGGGGTGGCTGATCCAGTGGTAGAGGCAACGGCGCTTGAGGGCGTCGTGGAGGTCGCGGGTGCGGTTGGAGGTCAACACGACCACCGGCGGCACCTCGGCCCGGAACGTGGCCAGCTCGGGGACGGTCACCGAGTAGTCGGAGAGGATCTCGAGCAGGAAGGCCTCGAACTCGTCGTCGGCCCGGTCGACCTCGTCGACCAGGAGGACGGGCGGTACGTCGCCCCGGTAGTCGATGGCCCGCAGCAGCGGCCGCTTGACCAGGAACCGCTCCGAGTACAGCTCGTCCTCGACGTCCCTTACGGGGACACCCCGGGCCCCGGGCTCGGCCCGGGACGCCTCCACGGCCCGGAGGTGGAGGAGCTGGCGGGAGTAGTCCCATTCGTAGACGGCCTGGGCGGCGTCGATGCCCTCGTAGCACTGGAGGCGGAGCAGCTCGCCGCCCGTCCACCGGGAGAGGACCTTGGCCACCTCGGTCTTGCCGACGCCGGCTTCGCCCTCCAGGAGGAGGGGCCGCCGCAGCCGCAGGGCCAGGAAGATGGCCGTGGCGAGGCCCTCGTCCGCCAGGTAGTCGTGACGGGCGAGGGCCTCGCTGACCTCTTCGACAGTGTCGACGGGCTTCAGGGTCTTACCCTCCGGCCTCCTGCAGCGCTCTCCGGACGAGCACCTGCGCCAGGTGACGACGGTACTCGGGGGAGGCGTTGAGGTCGGTCGGGGGCTCGGTGCCGTCGGCCGCCTTCATGGCCGCGTCGGCCGCGGAGGCCCCCTGGCTGAGGGCCTGTTCGACGGCACTGGCCCGCAGGGGCGTGGAGCCCATGTTGACCAGGGCCACGCCGGTGTGGCCGTTCTTGACCGCGGCGACGCCGACGATGGCCCAGTCGAGGGCCCGGCGGTTGAACTTCTGGTAGGACCAGCCGGCGCCGGGGACCTTGGGGACCCGGATCTCGGTCAGGAGCTCGTCGGGCGCGAGGGCGGTCTCGAGGAAGCCGGTGAAGAAGTCGGCGGCGGCGATGGTCCGTTCGCCGCCCGGGCCCCGGGCGACGAGGGTGCCGCCGAGAGCGAGGACGGTGGCGGGGAGGTCGGAGGCGGGGTCGCCGTGGGCCAGCGAGCCGCCGATGGTGCCCCGGTGACGGACCTGGGGGTCGCCGACGAGACCGGCGACGTGGGCCAGGATCGGCACGTCGGTCTTGAGGACGTCGCTGTGTTCGATGTCGTGGTGGCGGGTCAGGGCGCCGATGGCGATGTGGTCGCCGTCGTCGCGGATGTAGGACAGGTCGCTGATGCGGGCCACGTCGATGAGCACCGCCGGAGAGGCCAGGCGGAGCTTCATGAGCGGGATCAGCGAGTGGCCGCCGGCCAGGAGCTTGGCGTCGTCGCCGTGCTGGGTCAGGAGGCTGACGGCTTCTTCGGCGGATGCGGCCCGGACGTAGTCGAAGGCTGCGGGAATCATCAGGCCCCCTTCGCTTCCTGGATGGCCGTCCACACCCGCTGGGGGGAGGCCGGCATGCGGACGTCGTTCACGCCGAGTGGCCGCAGGGCGTCGACGATGGCGTTGATGGCGGCCTGGGCGGCGGCGATGGTCCCGGCCTCCCCGACCCCCTTGGCCCCCAAGGGATTGGAGGGACTGGGGGTGACGGTGCTGTCGAGCGTGAAGTTCGGCATCTCCGCCGCCGACGGCACGAGGTAGTCGGCCAGGGTCGAGGTCAGCAGGTTGCCGTTCTCGTCGTAGGCCGCCTCCTCGAACAGGGCCTGGCCCAGGCCCTGGACGATGCCGCCGTGGACCTGGCCCTCGACGATGAGGGGGTTGACCTGGTTGCCGCAGTCGTCGACGGCGACGTAGTTCAACAGGTCGACGCGGCCGGTCTCCTCGTCGACCTCCACCACGCAGACGTGGGTGCCGAACGGGAAGGTGAAGTTCGGCGGGTCGTAGCTCGTTTCGGCGGTCAGGTTGGGTTCCATCCCGTCGGGCAGGTTGTGGGCCTGGAAGGCGGCGAAGGCCACCCCGGCCATCGGCATCGTCTTCTCCGGCGTGCCCTTCACGCTGAAGGCGCCGTTGGCGAACTCCAGGTCGCCTTCGGCCACCTCCATCTGATGGGCGGCGATGGCCCGGGCCTTGGCGATGATCTTGTCGCAGCCCAGGGCCACGGCCGTGCCCCCCACCGCCAGCGAGCGCGACCCGTAGGTGTCGAGCCCGTGGGGCGAGATGGCCGTGTCGGAATGGAGGACCTCGACGTCGTCCGGTGCACAACCGAGTTTCTCGGCCACGATCATGGCCCAGCACGTCTCGTGGGCCTGGCCGTGGGGCGTCGTGCCGGTCACGACCTCGACCTTGCCGGTGGGCAGGACCCGCACGGTGGCCGATTCCCACCCGCCGGCGACGGCGCCGAGCGCGGCCATGATGCGGGACGGGGCCAGGCCGCAGATCTCCATGTAGGAGGAGAGGCCGATCCCGAGGTGCTTCGTGGAGCCCGACTCGCGCCGCTGGGTCTGCTCCTTGCGCAGCCCCTCGTAGCCCACGATCTCCAGCGCTTTGTCGAGCGCCGGTTCGTAGTTGCCGGAGTCGAAGGACAGGCCCGCCGCGGTGGCGTGGCCGTTGTCGAAGCGGGGGATGAAGTTGATCCGGCGGATATCGGCCGGGTCCTTGCCCATCTGGGCCGCCAGCGAGTCCATGCAGCGCTCGATGGCGTAGCTGGCCTCGGGCCGCCCCGCTCCCCGGTAGGCGTCGGTCGGGTTCAGGTTGGTGAACACCGACGTGCACGAGAACGAGTAGTTCGGGATGTCGTACACACCGTGGTAGAGGAACCCGCCCAGGATCGGGATGGCCGGCGTCAGGAGCCGGAAATAGGCCCCCATGTCACCGATCAGCTTCACCCGCACCGCCGTCACCTTGCCCTCGGCGTCGGCGGCCAGCTCGATGTCCTGGACCTGACCCCGGCCGTGAATGCTGGCCTGGGTGTTCTCGGAGCGGGTCTCCGTCCACCGCACCGGCTGCTTGAGCTTGCGGGCCAGCGCCAGGCAGAGCACTTCTTCGGGGTAGATGTTCAGCTTGGCCCCGAAGCCCCCGCCGACCGCCGGCGCCACCACCCGGATCTTCGTCTCCGAGATGCCGAGCGTCAGGGCCAGCAGCACCCGCAGGATGTGGGGGATCTGGGTCGAGGTGTAGAGCGTGTAGGTCCCCCCGAACGGGGCCGGCACCGCCGCCGCCCCCCTCGGCTCCATGGCCGACGGGATCAGCCGCTGCTGGATGAACCGCTCCTTGACCGTGTGCGCCGCCGACGCGAAGGCGGCGTCGACCGCCGCCTCGTCGGGCTGGAGCGGCCAGGTGTAGGAGGCGTTGGTGCCGAGGTCCTCGTGGATCACCACCCGATCGGAGAGCGAGTCCTCCAGGTCGACCACCGCCGGCAGCTCGTCGTAGTCGACCACCACACCGGCCAGGGCGTCGTTCGCCGCCTGGCGGGTGGTGGCCACCACCACGGCCACCGGGTCACCTACGTAATTCACCGTGCCGCTGGTCAGCGGGTAGTGGGCCGGGACCTTCTGGTCCGGCGTCGCCGTCAACGCCACCGGCAACGGAGCCACCCACTCCCCGGCCAGGTCCTCACCGGTGTAGACCGCCACCACGCCGGGGCTCGCCACCGCCGCCGACGTGTCGATCGACCGGACCCGGGCCCGGGCCACCGGGCTGCGCACCAGCGCGAGCCACAACGCCCCCGGGATGGCCAGATCGTCGACGTACTTCGCCTCGCCGGTCAGGATCTCGGCGTCCTCCCGGCGCAGCAGCCGCTGACCCAGAACGGTCGTCATCGGCTCACCTCCCCGCCTCAGCCGCCGCCAGGACGGACTTGACGATGTTGTGATAGCCGGTGCAGCGGCACAGGTTGCCCTCCAGCCCCTCCCGGACATCGGCTTCCGTGGGGTTGGGGTGCTCCTCCAACAACGACACCGCCGCCATCACCATCCCCGCCGTGCAGTACCCGCACTGCAACCCGTGGTTCTCGTGGAAGGCCTGCTGCATGCGGTGGAACTCGCCGTCGGCGCCGGCCAGCCCCTCGATCGTGGTGATATCGGCCCCGTCGGCCTGCACCGCGAACATCGTGCAGCTCTTCACCGACTCGCCGTCGAGGAGGACGGTGCACGCCCCGCACGAGGTCGTGTCACAGCCGATCTTGGTGCCGGTCAGACCCAGCACCTCCCGCAGGTAGAACACCAACAGCAACCGGGGCTCAACCTCATGCTCATCCGTCGAGCCGTTCACGGTCATCGAGACCCGCACTCGAACCACCCCCCGTCAGTCGGCGAAAGGGTCTCATCATGCCGCACTCGGGGGGCTCCGCCCCCCGAGGACCCCCCGAAACCAACATTTTCGTCCCAAGCGCGTCATTGATCCCCGGTTGCACCGTTGTTCAGGTTGGAAGTCCGTTCCCCCCAGCGGCCCTCCCAAAGCCCCCCGGCCCGCGCACCCTGGGCCGGGGGGCGCCCCTTTTCTGGTGCCCTCTACCGGGGGGTGTCCCCGTAGACGGTGG
>DASYFF010000093.1:0-13879 GCA_036498605.1 Acidimicrobiia bacterium
GTACTTCCACAGCTCCGCCTTGCCCATGAAGCGGATGCGCCGCCGGGTGACGCAGGCCAGGAACGGCGTGTCGAGAAACGACCGGTGCGACGGCGCCAGGACGCAGGCCCCGCTGTCCGGCACCCGGTCCTTGTGCAGGACGCTGATCCGCCACAGGAGCCGACTCACGAGCTCGACGAACCCCCGGACGAAGCCGTAGGCGATGCGTTCCCACCGCTTCGGGGGGGCCGGCAGGGGCATCGTCGTCTCGCTCACGGGCGGGCCGCCTCCACGGCAGCCCGATACCGGGCGAGGACCTCGGCCACGACATCCTCGACCGACAGGCCGGTGGTGTCGAGGAGGACGGCGTCGGCGGCCGCGGCCAGGGGCGACGCGGCCCGGCCGGAGTCGATGGCGTCCCGGCGGCGGATGGCCTCCTGCGTGGCTCCGAGGTCGCCGGCCGCTTCGGTGGCGTCGTCCTGGCGCTGGCGGCGGCGGGCCCGCTCCTCCTCGCTGGCCACCAGGTAGATCTTGAGGACGGCGTCGGGGGCGACCACGGTCCCGATGTCGCGGCCCTCGACGACACCCCCGCCGTGGGCCTCGATCCACTCCCGCTGGGCGGCCACGAGCCGCACCCGCACCTCGGGCACGGCGGCCACCACGGAGACCGCGGCCGACACCTCGGCGGTGCGGATGGCGTCGTTGACGTCGCGTCCGGCGACCAGCACGGGCGGGCCGACGTCGAGGTCGAGGGTGTGGGCCACGCCGATCACCGCCGGCGCGTCGGACGGGTCGACCCCGGCCTCGAGCACGGCCCAGGTCAGCGCCCGGTACATGGCCCCGGTGTCCAGCGCCGGGAGGTCGAGCGCCTCGGCCACCAGCCGGGCCACCGTCGACTTGCCCGAGCCGGCGGGCCCGTCGATGGCGACGACCCTGGTGGGCGCCGTCATCCGGTCACCGAGGCCAGGTCGGCGGCGAAGCCGGGGTACGACGAGGCGATGGCCGGCCAGCCCCGCACCGTCGACGATCCCTCGCAGGCGTTGAGGGCGATCGCGGCGGCCATGGCGATCCGGTGGTCGCCGTGGCTCTTGAGCAGGCCGGCCTTCGGGCGGCCGCCGGTGATGACCAGCCCGTCGGGCCGGGTCTGCACGGCGATGCCCAGCTGGGACAGCTCCTGGGCGACGGTGCCGATACGGTCCGACTCCTTGACCCGCAACTCGGCGGCGTCGGCCACCTCGGTGGTGCCGGCGGCGAAGGCGGCGGCCACGGCCAGGGCGGGGATCTCGTCGATGATGCTGGGGATCTCGGCGCCGGCCATGGTCGTGGCCACGAGCGGCCCGGCCGCGGCCCGGATGTCGCCGACCGGCTCGCCGCCCCGCTCCTCCTTGACCAGCACCTCGACGTCGGCCCCCATCCGGCGCAGCACGTCGACGAACCCGATGCGGGTCGGGTTGAGGCAGACGTCCTCCACCACCAGGTCGGAGCCGGGCGTGACACAGGCGCCGACCACGAAGAAGGCGGCGGCCGACGGGTCGCCGGGCACGAAGAGGTTCAGGGCCGCCAGCCCGCCCGGCGCCGGTGAGACCCGCACCCCGCCGGGGATCGGCTCCAGCGCCGCCCCCATGGCCGGCAGGAGCCGCTCGGTGTGGTCCCGGGACAGGGCCGGCTCGGTGATCCCGGTCGGGCCCTCCGCCTGGAGGCCGGCCAGCAGCAGCGCCGTCTTGACCTGGGCGCTGGCCACGGCCAGGTCGTGGTGTATCCCGGTGAGGCCGCCGCCCCGGATGGCCAGCGGCGCCAGTTGCCCGCCGTCGCGCCCGTCGATGCGGGCCCCCATGAGCCGCAGCGGGTCGACCACCCGGCCCATGGGCCGTCGGGTGATGGAGGCGTCGCCGGTCAGCACCGAGTGGAACGGCCGCCCGGCCAGCAGCCCGGCCAGGAGCCGGATCGACGTCCCGGAGTTGCCGCAGTCGATCACGCCCTCCGGCTCCGACAGCCCCTCGAACCCGCCGCCCCGCACGACCACCACGGGCTCGGCCCGCTCCCCGGCGACCGCCGCCTCGGCCGGCGACCCGGCGCCGTCGCGCACCTTCACCCCGAGGGCCTCGATCGCCGCCCGGCTCCGCACCACGTCGTCGCCGTCGGCCAACCCCCACAACCGGCTGGTCCCGTTGGCCAGCGCCGAGAAGAGCAGCGCCCGGTGGGAGATCGACTTGTCGCCCGGCACCCGCAGCCGCCCCCGCAGCGGCCGCGCCCCGGCCAGCGCCAGCTCCGGAGGGAGCGCCTCCGTCACCCGACCTCCCGGCGGGTGGTGTGGTAGCCGAGGGCGTCGAGGCCGGCCACGATGGCATCGGCGCCGCCGGCCGGCACGACCATCAGCAGGACGCCGCCGGTCGGGCCGTGGCTGATGTCGAGGTCGACGATGTTCACACCGCGGCGACCGGCCAGTGTGGTCACCTCGGCCAGCACCCCGGGCCGGTCCGGCACCGGCATCGACAGCTCCACCAGCGGCCCGGCCCCGGCCGACCGCTCGGGCAGGCTCGACACCTCGGCCCGGGCGACCTCGAAGAAGTCGAGAAGGGGCATCCGCTCCGACGCCTGGACGAGCTCCCGGACCCGCTCCAGCTCCTTCATGTAGCGATCGAGGATGTGGAGGATGGCCGTCCGGTTCTCGACGCAGATGTCGGGCCAGATGCCGGCCGAGCGCCCCGATACCCGCGTCAGGGCCCGGAAGTTGCCGCCGGCCAGCCGCAGGAGCGTGTCGTGGTTGGCCTCGTCGTCGGCCGCCAGGTGCATGACGGCGCTGGCCGCCAGGTGCGGGAGATGGCTGACGATGGCCACGAGGTCGTCGTGCAGCTCCGGGTCGACGGCGATGATCTTGGCCCCCGTGAAGGCGACGAGATCCCGGACGGCGGTGAAGGCGGCCGGATCCGTGTCGGCCGTCGGGGTCAGGACCCAGGCGGCGCCCAGGAACAGATCGGCGTCGGCCCCCTCGATGCCCTCCTCCCCGGCTGAACCGGCCATCGGGTGGCCACCGACGAATCGGGACGCGGCCCCGCCGGCGCGCGCCTCGACGGCCCGGACGACCGGCGCCTTGACCGATCCGACGTCGGAGACGGCGCCGACCCCGGCGTCGAGGGCGGCGGCCACCGCGCCGGCGACCCCGGACACGGTGACGGCGACGAACGCCGCGTCGGCTCCGGAGCAGGCGTCGATCAGTGACGGGGCTGCGTCGTCGATCACACCCCGGGACAGCGCTCGGGCCAACCGTTCGGCGTCGGTGTCGTAGCCCTGCACGCGCAGGCCGGCCCGGCGCAGGGCGAGAGCGAGCGACCCGCCGATGAGGCCGGTCCCCACCACGGCGACGGTCCCCATTACTCGGGCAGGTCGTCCCGCAGGCCGCGGGCGCCTTCGAGGTAGACGTGGTGCAGCTCGTCGCGCCGGCGGTCGCTGTAGAGGTGCATCAGGACCCGGATGCACAGCCCCATGCCGTGATCGATGGCCAGCTCCCGGGCGCACAGCAGCGGCACGTCACCGAGCCCCAGCGCCCGGGCGGCGGCGGCCGGGAACTCGCTGTGCACGTCGTCGGTGGCGGTGAAGATGATGCTGACCAGATCGTCGTGGTTGACGTCGTTGCGGGCCAGCATCTCCTTCACCAGCCGCTGCGTCTTCTCCGAGACCTCGTCCTTGGTGTCGGCGTCGAGCGTGATCGCCCCTCGCAGAGCGAGGAGCCGGGGCCCAGGTGCCGTCATGGGCCCAGAGCGTATGCGATGACGCCCGCCCTCCCGGCTCTAGAGCCAGCGGTCGGGCACGACCTCGGAGCGAACGGGCGGGGTGGCGCGCCGGGCCAGGAACGCGCCACCCTGCCGTTCGCGGTCGAGCGCCTGCTGCAGGGCACGCTGCTGACGCACCCGCGCTCGATCGGGCGAGCGGTCCCCGAGCCCGGCGATGAGCACGAGCGACCGCTCAGAAGGGAGGGGGAGCCGGCGGGCACCGGCCAGCGCCTCGTCGCAGCGGCGCCGCGCCCAGCGGCTCGTCGCCCGTCCTCCGGCGACAACTGCGACTCCGACGCCCAGTCCCCACACAGCCCCTGCCACGCCACAATGATACGCAGTTCGCACGCCACTGACAAGAACTTCGTAGAAATCAGTGAAATCGCCGCAAACCGGCGTTGCGAACGGCGAAGTGTGCGGGAATGCTTGTAGAAGCGAGCACTTTCAAGCAAGATCGACACGCAGAGCGCATGTTGGTGAGGGAAGGTGGGACGGATCGTGGCCATACCGTCGAAGAGCGAGCAGTCGGACGGCGTCGACTGGGCGGCGGTTGGCCAGTACATCGGCGAGCACCGCCGCCGCCTCGGGCTGTCGAAGAACGAGGCGTCCCGCCGGGCCCGGGTGTCGAACACGACCTGGCGCCAGATCGAGGCCGGCCAGAACGACCACCCCACCGACGAGACCCTCGTCCGGATGGCCCGGGCCCTGCTGCTCGACCCGGCGGAGCTCATGCGCCAGTGCCAGCGCCGCTACGTCGAGGCGCCCTCGGTGCGTGATCTCCCGCCCCTCGGGCCGCCGATGGCCCTGCTCGAGGTCCTCGAGTCGGACCGGCGCCTCGACCCCCGGGCCCGCCGGGTCCTTATGGAGCTGTACGACTTGCTGGCTTCGCGGTAATCCGGCGCCCGCCCGGGCGGGCCGGTTGAACCGGAGGTGCGGGCGGCGCGTCGCCCGGCGGAGCCACCGTGAGGGCCAGCCGGCGGCGGAGCCGGTTCAGCCGGTCCTGGAGCTGGTGGACCCGGCGGTCGTGGTCGGTCTCCACGATGGCCACGATGGTGTCGACGTCGCCCCCGTCGGGATCGACCTCGGCACCATCGTCGTCCTCCTCGGCGAGGGAGTCGCGGAGATCGACGATCCTGAGCACCTGGCGCGGCTCGCGCTCGTAGTCGTAGGCGATGGGGCCGGCCGTCCGGTCGAGGATGTCCTGCTGCTCCTCGCACCACCGCTCGAGGAACGCAACATTGTCCTCAAGCGAGGCCACTCGCATCGCTAGTGCTCTTAGTTGATGACTTTGATCGTAAGAGTCGTCCATCCCCGCTGTCTGCCTTAGCGAACAGTGCCCCAAGGACACTCTTTATCCACTGAATGCCTCTGTCAACCCTGAAACAACTCAGTTGTATAGCAACCTCAGTGGGCGATCGATCAACAGATCAACGACATTCACACATCGCCGACACTCTTGTGCCACAAGGGAAATCTCAAACATCATTGCCATCTCAGGTGTCGCCGTATTTCAGCGCGATTGCTTCGTAGAGTGATCGAATTTCGGCAAGGGTCAGGGCCCGCCATTGACCCGGGGCGAGGCGATGATCACGCAGGGGACCGATGCGGGTCCGCACCAGCCGGCGGACGGGGTACCCGACGGCCTCGCACATCCGGCGCACCTGCCGGTTGCGACCCTCGTGGATGACGATCTCGAGGGCCGCCCCGGTCGGTGTCGTCTGGGTCAGGCGGGCCCGGGCCGGTGCGGTCCGGCCGTCCTCGAGGTCGACCCCCTCCCGGAGGCGACGGAGGGCGGCCTTGCCCGGGACGCCGGCCACCTCGGCCAGGTAGGTCTTGGGGACGCCCCGGCTGGGGTGGGTGAGGCCGTGCGCCAGGTCGCCGTCGTTGGTCAGCAGCAGCAGGCCCTCGGTGTCGCGGTCGAGCCGGCCGACAGGGAAGACCCGGGGCTCGCCCGGCACGAGGTCGACCACGGTCGGCCGGCCCTCGGGGTCGTGGGCGGTGGTGACGACGCCGGCCGGCTTGTTGAGCAGGTAGTGGACGAGCCCCGGCCGGACGGGGATGGTGACGCCGTCGACCGTGACCCGGTCGTGCTCGGGGTCGACCCGCCGGCCGAGCGTGGCCACGACCCCGTTGACCTCGACCCGCCCCTCCTCGACGAGCTCCTCGCACACCCGCCGCGACCCGAACCCCACCCGGGCCAGCACCTTCTGGAGCCGCTCCCCGGCTTGAGAATCGGCGCCACCGGGGGGGTCCAGGGGGGGCAGAGCCCCCCCTGGGTCGTCCCGAGGACTCAAGCCGGACCGGCGTCCCAGGCCGGGTCGACATCGCCGAGCGTCGTCTGCCCCTCACCCGGCCGGGCCGGAGTCGGCCGCCTCCGCCGGACAGGATCGAACCGGATCCCCGGCCGCGACGCCTCGGCCAAGCGGGCCTCGAGCTCCTCCATCACGCCGGGGTCGGGGACGAGGTCGGCCAGCGCCGGGAGCTTCTCCAGCGACTCGAGGCCGAGCCGTTCGAGGAACAGCCGGGTGGTGCCGTACTGGACGGGGTGGCCGACGCCCTCCGTCCGCCCGACCTCCTCGATGTAGCCCCGGTCGAGCAGGCTGCGGACGACGCCGTCGACGTCGACGCCCCGCACGGCCGACAGCTGGGACCGGGTCACCGGCTGCTTGTAGGCGATGACGGCCAGGGTCTCGAGCGCCGCCCCCGACAGCCGGGCATGGCGGCCCTCCAGCAGGTACCGCTCGACGTAGGGGGCGAGGTCGGGGTGGGTCTGGAAGCGGTAGCCGCCGGCCACCTTGACCAGGACGAAGCCCCGGCCGGTGTACTCGGCGGCCAGCAGGGCGCACAGGCCCTCCACCTCGGCCACCGGGCGCTCGATGAGCTGGGCCAGCAGCTGGGGCTCCACCGGTTCGGTGGCGGCCATCAGGACGGCCTCGATGGCGCGGCGCCATTCCTCCGGTTGGCGGGGAGCCTCCGGCTCGGGCCCGGGCCGCGTGGGCCTCGGCGGGGCCTCCGGCTCCGGCGCCCCCGTGACCTCGACTTCGGGCTCCGGCGCCGGGCCTTCGGGCACCGGGCCTTCGGGGGCCGGGTACTCCCAGTCTTCGTCGGGGGCCTCGACGTCGTCGATGCCGGCCGCGGGGTCGTCCCAGGTCATGGGAGAGCCGGTTCCTCCCAGGCCACGGCCACCTCGTCCGGGGACGGCTCCTCGGGTGGGGCGGCCCGGACCACGAGGTCGCCGAAGGCGTCGATCTGCTCGATCTCCACCAGGCCCCGCTTGAACAGCTCGAGGACGGCCAGAAAGCGGACGATGTACTCCAGCCGGTCGGCCGGCTCCTCGATGTTGAGGTCGAACAGCGACAGCTGCTCGCAGCGGGTGAGGGCGCCGAGCACGCGGTCGATGGCGTCGCTGACGCTGGCCCGGATCGGGGTCACGTGGTAGAGGTCGACGACGGGCCGGGGGGCCAGCGCCCGGAACAGCGCCACCCGCAGCTGGTCGGCGTCGACCGACTCCAGCGGGTCGATGTCGACCGAGGCCAGCGGCTCCTCGGGGCCCATCCGGCGGGGGGCGCAGCGGTCGGCGGCCCGGATCAGGGCGGCCAGCACGCCGGCCGCCTCCTTGAACGTGCGGCCCTGGAGGAGGCGGGCCAGGAGGAGGTCGCGGTCCTCCAAGGTGGGCAGCTCGTCGGGGACCTCGTCGTCGTCCTCGATCAGGAGGTACCGGGTCTTGAGCTCGACCAGGGTGGCGGCCAGCAGCAGGAACTCGGTGGAGGTGTCGAGGTCGAAGGACTCGGCGCCGGACTCGACAGCGGCCTTCGCTTCGGCCAGGAAGGCCTCGACCAGGGAGGCCAGGCACAGCCCGAAGACGTCGAGCTCCTGGCGGGAGACGAGCTGGGTGAGCTCCTCGAGATCGCCCTCGAAAACGGGCGTGTGGACCTCGTACGGCACGCCCCCCGAGGCTAGTGCCTCCCCGCTCCGGCGGCCGCGACCCCGGGGGTTCGGGGGTGGTCCCCGGAAAGAGCAGCCGGACGCGACAATCGGGCGGGAAGGTTGCTCGCGGTCAACCTTTCCCGCCCGATCATCGCAGCGGCTGCAGCAGGGGCCTAGCTACCTCCGGTGGCGGAGGCCGGTCTCAGCGTTGAGATCGGCCACGGAGGCTTCGGTTGTGCAGCTGTCGCCGAGCGACGCTGCCCGTCTCCCCCGACCCGGCAGCGGTACCGGGTGCGGGTTCGTCAGGCGGCAGTGGCGCCGTCGCTCGACGCAGGACCAGTGGAGAAGAAGAAAGGACTTCGGATGCGGAGCGGGCTGTGATCCCCCAGCTTGCGCCTGATGACCATGTCCCGCTCACGGAGTTCATGATGCCAGCGGCACCTGACAACGCCGCGGCGAACACGTTGCGGATCCATGACAGTTTTGGCCCTCAGTGTCAATTTTCAGTCATTGTCGGCCGCCACCAGCGCGGTGACCACCGGAGCGGGCACCAGCATGGGGTCGAGCCGGGCCCGGTCGTGGTGGGCGCCGGCCCAGTGGGCCACCTCGGGCCGGCCCCCGGCCATCCGGATCATGTCGGCGCCGAGCTCGGGGTGGCGCAGGTAGAGGGCGATCCGCCGGCGCAGCCCCCGGTGCTCCTCCCAGTCGGAGACGGCCCCGCCGGTGGCCCGTCCCACCAGGGTGGCCAGCACCCGGTGGGGGACGCCGAGGCCGGAGGCCAGCTTGCCGATGTCGTGGAGGAGGGCGCAGGCCGGCCACCGGGTGTCCCCGGCGTGGGGGCCGCCGGCCAGGGCCGCCTCGACCCCCCGGGCGACCCCGGCCGTGTGCCGCTGGTCGTGGCCGGGCTGGCGGGCCCAGAGGGTGAATTCGGCCGGTTCGAGCACCGTCTCCACCCAGGCCCGGTCGGCGGGGCTCGGGCCGCCGGGCCGCAGCGCCCCGAAGAACCGCCCGGCCAGGTGGCCCCACGGCTCCCTCCCCGGCCTCATCTCACCAGGTAGCGGCAGAGGTCGGTGAGGAACGGGCTGAGGATCCGCCCGAAGAAGTTGAACCAGAAGAGGCCGAGGAACAGCACCAGGAACCCGTAGGGCCGGATTTTCCACCACGTCGGCAGGTAGCGGGCGGGGAGGGCCCGTTCGATGAGCGACGAGCCGTCGAGGGGCGGGATCGGCAGCAGGTTGAACAGCCCCAGGAGAAGGTTGACGACGGCGAAGCTGGCCAGGATGTCGCCGGTCAGGCTCACCCGGGGGTCGATGAGGTTGCCGGTGCAGGCGCCGGGGAAGGTCCCGGCCAGGACGATCTTGGCCGGGATGGCCGCCGCCAGCATCAGGGCGAAGTTGGTGAGGGGGCCGGCCAGGCCCACGATCAGCATGTCGCGGCGGGGATTGCGCAGCCGGGAAGGGTTGACGGGGACCGGCTTGGCCCAGCCCAGCACCGGCAGGTTGGCCAGCACGGCCATGGCCGGCAGGATGATCGACCCCATGGGATCGATGTGGGGGACGGGGTTGAGCGTGAGCCGCCCGGCCCGCTTGGCGGTGTCGTCGCCGTAGAACAGGGCGACGACACCGTGGCTGATCTCGTGGAGGATGACGGCGACGAACAGGCAGCCGTAGAAGATGAGGTGCTGTCTGGTCAACGACGCGACGAGGCGCAGTTGATGCACAGCCGGGCAGCCGGCTTGGCCTCCAGGCGGGCCTCGGGGATGGGGTCGCCGCACTGCTCGCAGAACCCGTAGGTGCCCGAGTCGAACTTCTCGAGGGCGTGCTCGACCTCGGTCAACGTCTCCACCAGCGTGTTGGCCAGAGCCTCGACCTCGCCCCGCTCGGCCGTGACCTGCCCCGAGTCGGCGAACCCCTCGTCGAACGACATTCCGGTGCCGAAGTGACCCATCTGCTCGAGCTGCCCCCGGATCCGGGCGCGCTCCTCTTCGAGTTGGGCGCGTTGGGTCGGGTTGGTCACATCGGCCATGACCGGCCAGTCTAGGCCCGCGGACCCCCTGAAGGGACGGGCAGGTCCGGCGAATTCAGCCGCCTGGCCCGGGGGTGGGAGGCGTCGTAGACCGCCCGCAGCCGGGACTGGGTGACCTTGGTGTAGACCTGGGTGGTCGACACGCTGGCGTGGCCGAGGAGCTCCTGGACGACCCGCAGGTCGGCCCCCCGGTCGACCATGTGGGTGGCGCAGGAGTGGCGCAGCACGTGGGGGGAGAGCCGCCCGCCGAGGCCGGCCCGCAGCCCGTAGGCGGCGACGATCTTCCAGCACCCCTGGCGGGTCAGCCGCCCGCCGCGGGGGTTGACGAACAGTGCGTCGACGTCGGCCCGGCCCCGGCGGGCCCGGGCCAGCACCGCGGCCCGGGCCGGGAGCCAGGCCTCGATGGCCGACCGGGCGGTGTGGCCGACGGGCACGATCCGTTCCTTGGCGCCCTTGCCGAAGGCCCGCAGGAACCCCTCCTCGAGATCGATGGCGCCGAGGTCGAGGCCGACGAGCTCCGAGATCCGCAGGCCGGTGGCGTAGAGGGTCTCGAGGATGGCCCGGTCCCGCCGGGCCGCCGGGTCGTCACCGGTGACGGCCCCCAGGAGGGCGTCGATCTCGTCCTCGGTCAGCGCCTTGGGGATGCCCTGTGGCACCCGGGGGGCGGCGACGTCCTCGCTGGGGTCGGCGCCGACGTGCCCCTCGGTCAGGCAGAACCGGTGGAAGGAGCGCACCGCCACGACCGCCCGGGCCACCGAGGCGGCCGACCAGCGCGGCTTCCCGTCCTCGTCGCGGGCGGTGCGGAGATGCTCGACGTAGGCGTCGACGTCGCCCTCGGTCAGCCTCCCGACGTCGACGGTCCCCCGCCGCCGCAGGAACGCCGAGTACGCGGCCAGATCCCGCCGGTAGGCGGCCAGCGTGTTGGCCGCCACCCCCCGCTCGACCGCCAACCAGGTGGCATGCTCGGCCAGCAGCCGGTCGAGATCGGTGGTGTCAGCCACCCCAGAGCTCGCCGGAGGGGGTGGCGGGGAGGTGGAGCGCCTCGGCCACCGCCGGGTTGACCACGTGGCCGGACAGGGTGTTGAGGCCCCCGGCCAGGGCCAGGTCGGTGGTCACGGCCCGTTCCGGACCCTGGGTGGCGATCTCCACCAGGTAGGGGAGGGTGGCGTTGGCCAGGGCGTAGGTCGACGTGTGGGGGACGGCGCCGGGGACGTTGCCGACGCAGTAGTGGAGCACGCCGTTGACCTCGTAGACGGGGTCGGCGTGGGTCGTCTCGTGGGACGTCTCGATGCAGCCGCCCTGGTCGATGGCCACGTCGACGATGAGGGCGCCGGGCTTCATGGCCGCCACCATGTCGGCGGTGACCAGCATCGGCGCCCGCCCGCCGGGGACGAGGACGGCGCCCACGACCATGTCGGCCTCGGCCACCGACCGCTCCACCGCCCCCCGGTTGGAGGCCAGGGTGAGGATGCGGCCCCGGTGGATCTGGTCGACCCAACGGAGCCGGTCGAGGTTGCGGTCGAGGATGGCCACCTCGGCCTCCATGCCGGCCGCGATCCAGGCCGCGTTCCAGCCGACGTTGCCGGCGCCGAGGACCACGATCCGGGCCGGCCGCACGCCCGGCGCCCCGCCCAGCAGCACGCCCCGGCCGCCGTTGTGGCGCTCCAGGAAGTGGGCGCCGATCTGGGGCGCCATCCGCCCCGCCACCTCGCTCATGGGGGCCAGCAGCGGCAGGGCCCCCGACTGCAGCTGCACGGTCTCGTAGGCGATGCCCGTCACCCGCCGGTCGAGGAGGGCCTGGCCGACGGCCGGGTAGGCGGCCAGGTGCAGGTAGGTGAAGAGGACCTGCCCCTCCCGCATGAGAGCGAACTCGGCCGACTGGGGCTCCTTGACCTTGCAGATGACCTCGCCCCGCTCCCACACCTCGGCGGCGGTGGCGGCGATCTGGGCGCCGGCCCGGCGGTACTCGTCGTCGGTGATGGCCGCCCCGGCCCCCGCCCCGGCCTCGATCACGACCGTCGAGCCGTGGTGGACGAGCTCCGACACCCCGTCGGGCGTCACCGCCACCCGGTACTCGTTGACCTTCGTCTCCTTGGGGACGCCGACGACGAACGGCCGGGCGATCGGCTCGGGGACCCGGGTCAGCCGCAGCGGCGTGGGCTCGGCGCTCACTTCGTCACCGCCTCGGGCTGGCGGCCGGCGAGGTAGCGGTCGGCCAGCGTCAGGCCGATGATCGTCTTGGCGTCGCTGATCTCCCCGGAGGCGATGAGCCGGCCGATGTCGGCCAGGGGGAAGCGCTCGATCGTCATGTCCTGTTCCTCTTCTTTGGCGGCCTCGGGGCGGTCGCAGGGGGAGAGGTCGAGCGCGACGTAGACGTGGGTCAGCTCGGTCGAGAACCCCGGCGAGTTCCAGAAGGTGGCCAGCTTGACCAGCGTCCCGGCCCGCTGCTGGATCTCCTCGGCCAGCTCGCGGTGCATGGCGTCGTCGGGATCCTCGCCGGGCACGTCCAGCTTCCCGGCCGGGATCTCGAGCAGCAGCCGGCGGATGGCCGGTCGCCACTGGCGGACGCACAGCACCTCGGGCCCGCCTGGCCCGTCGACGACGGGGACGGCGGCCACCGCCCCGGGGTGCTCGACCATCCAGCGGACGAACCGCTCGCCGGCCGGCGACTCGAACGTCTCCTCGGCGAATGTCAGGAACCCGCCCCGGGCGATCTCCTGCGACTCCACGAGGCGGTAGCCGGACATGACTCGATTCTAGGTTGTGGCCAGGGCGACACCCTCCGCGTCGTCGGCCAGCGGCAGCCGCGGGGTGCGGGACTCGGCCCGGGCCAGTGCCGCCCTGATCAGCTCCCGGAACAGCGGGTGGGGCCGGTTGGGCCGGCTCTTGAACTCGGGGTGGGCCTGGGTGGCCACGAAGAACGGGTGCTCGGAGGGGCTGAGCTCGACGAACTCGACCAGCCGGTCGTCGGGCGAGGTGCCCGAGCAGCGGAGCCCGGCGTCCTCCAGGCGACGGCGGTAGCGGGGGTTGAACTCGTAGCGGTGGCGGTGCCGCTCGTAGATGACCTCCGTGTCGTAGGCGGAGCGCACGACGGTGTCGGGCCGCAGCACCGCCGGGTAGGCGCCGAGCCGCATCGTCCCGCCCTTGTCGACGACCTCCCGCTGGTCGTCCATCAGGTCGATGACGGGGTGGGGCGTGGCATGGTCGAACTCCGAGGAGTTGGCCCCGGCCAGGCCGACGACGTTGCGGGCGTACTCGATGACGGCGCACTGCAGGCCCAGGCACAGCCCGAGGAACGGCACCTTGTGCTCCCGGGCGTAGGTCACGGAGGCGATCTTGCCCTCGACCCCCCGCACCCCGAACCCGCCGGGGACGACGATGCCGTCGAGGTCGTGCAGCCGGCCTTCGGCCAGGAGGCCCTCGGCGTCCTCCGAGGCGATCCAGTCGACGACGACCTTGGCGCCGTGGGCGTAGCCACCGTGCTTGAGCGCCTCGACCACCGACAGGTAGGCGTCGGGCAGGTTCACGTACTTCCCGACGAGGCCGATGCGGACCTCGGTGGTCGACTTCTCGACCCGCGACACGAGGCTGCGCCACGGCCCGAGCTCGGCGTCGGAGGCGGGCAGGCCCAGCACCCGGCCGATGTAGCGGTCGAGCCCCTCGTCATGGAGCACGAGGGGGATCTCGTAGATGTTGGGCGTGTCGATGGCCGAGACGATGCCCTCTTCGGGGACGTCGCACAGCTTGGAGATCTTCTCCTTGAGCCGGGTGGAGATCGGCCGGTCGGAGCGGCAGACGATGGCGTCGGGCTGGATGCCCCGGGAGCGCAGCTCCGTCACCGAGTGCTGTGTCGGCTTCGTCTTCTGCTCCCCGGACGGGCCGATGAACGGCACCAGCGTGACGTGGATATAGAAGACGTTCTCCCGCCCGACGTCCTTGCGGAACTGCCGGATGGCCTCCAGGAAGGGGAGGATCTCGATGTCGCCCACCGTGCCGCCGATCTCGGTGATGACGACGTCGACGTCGTCGGTGGCCAAGCGGCGGATCCGCTCCTTGATCTCGTCGGTGATGTGGGGGATCACCTGGACGGTGGCGCCGAGATAGTCACCCCGGCGCTCCTTGGCCAGCACCGTGGTGTAGATCGAACCGGTGGTGGCGTTGGAGTCGCGGTGGAGGGC
>DASYFF010000094.1:0-5906 GCA_036498605.1 Acidimicrobiia bacterium
TGTCATGGCCAGGGTCAAGCGCTCCGTCCACGGCAAGAAGCACCGTCGCGCCGTCCTCGAGGCGGCCAAGGGGTACAGCGGCAACCGGAGCCGCAGCTTCAAGTCGGCCAACGAGCAGGTCATGCACTCCGGCGTCTACGCCTACCGCGACCGCCGGGTGCGCAAAGGCGAGTTCCGCCGGCTGTGGATCGTGCGGATCAACGCCGCCTGCCGCCAGAACGACATGTCCTACTCCCGCTTCATGGCCGGTCTCCGGGCGGCCCAGATCGACGTCGACCGCAAGGTCCTCGCCGACCTGGCCGTGACCGATCCCGACACCTTCGGCACGCTGGTGGCCGCAGCCCGGGAGGCCCTCGCCGCTGCCTAGCGCGCCGACCGGCCTGGGGGTGCGCGATGCCCGGGTGCGGCGGATCCGCCGCCTCCTGGCCCAGCGTTCCGCCCGCCGGTCGGAGGGTGCGTTCGTGGTGGAGGGGGCCAACGTCCTGGAGGCGGCCCTCGACGGCGACGCCGACATCGAGGCCCTGTTCGCCGCCCCAGAGGCCGAGGCGGAGTGCCCTGCGCTCCTCGACCGGGCGGCCGGGCGGGGGATCCTGGTCCACCGCCTCGCCCCCGGGGTCCTGGAGCGGGTGGCGGGGACGGTGACGCCCCAGCCGGTGCTGGCCGTCGCCCGGCGCCGGCCCCCGGCGCTGGCCGACATCGTGGGGACCGGGAGCGGGCGGGGGGCCGGACCGGCGCTCCTCGTGGTCGGCGTCGACGTGCGCGATCCGGGCAATGGGGGCACTCTGATCCGCAGCGCCGAGGCCGCCGGGGCGCAGGGGGTAGTCTTCTGCCACGGCTCGGTCGACGTCACCAACCCGAAGACGGTCCGCGCTTCGGCCGGAGCACTCTTCCACGTGCCGGTCGTCGAAGGCTGTGATCCGCAGGAGGTGCTCGGCGTGCTCGGAGATCTGGGCCTGATGCGCATCGGCGCCGTGGCCCACGACGGGGAGCGGCCCGACCGCGTCGATCTGTGCCCGCCCCTGGCCCTGGTGTTCGGCAACGAGGCCCAGGGGCTGCCGCCCGCCGTCCTCGACCGGGTCGACGCCCGGGTGACGATCCCGATGCCCGGCCGGTCCGAATCGCTCAACCTCGGGATGCCGGCCTCGATTCTCCTCTACGAGGCCCGCCGCCAGCGGGCGGGGGTGCTGTCGTCGTGAGCGCCGGTCCCGGTCCGGCCGAGATCATCGACCTCCTGCCCGACGCCATCGTGGTCCTCGACGCCGGGCGGACGATCACGGCCGTCAACGAGGCGGCCGCCGAGATGCTCGGCCGGCCGGCCAAGGACCTCCTCGGCGCCTCGGCCGACGAGATGCTCGAGCCCCGCACCCGCGACGGCAAGCTGGTTTGGGCCGACGGCTGGCCCCGGGCCTCCCTCCTCACCCGGGTGCGGCGCATCCCGGAGCAGGAGGTCGACGTCCTGGCCGCCGACGGGAAGACCGTCCGGGTGGCGGTCACCGGCCGCTACCGCCGCACCGGAACGGGCGGCCTCGAGGGGGTCGTGCTGGCCCTGCGGCCCATCGAGCGGCGCAACACCCTGGCCGCCAGCGGGGTCGAGGTCGTGTCGACCGTCTCCCACGAGCTCCGCTCCCCGCTCACGTCGGTCAAGGGCTACACCTCGCTCCTTCTCAACCGGTGGGACCGGCTCGACGACGATCAGAAGCGCTCGATGCTGGAGCAGGTGCAGCACGACGCCGACCGCGTCACCCGGCTGATCACCGAGTTGCTCGACATCTCCCGGCTGGAGACCGGCCGGCTGCGGCTGCGCTGCCAGATGGTCGACATCGCCGCCCTGGCCGACACCGTGGTGGAGAAGGTCAGGATCGGCCACCCCGAGCTGTCGGTGTCGGTCGCCTTCCCCGGTGACCTGCCCCGGGTCTACGCCGACCCCGACAAGGTCGAGCAGGTCATGACCAACCTGCTGGAGAACGCGGCCAAGTACGCCGACAGCCCCGACGTGCGGGTCGAAGGCCTCTACGACGAGGGGCGCAAGGAGCTGACGATCGCCGTCCACGACGTCGGCAAGGGCATCCCGCCCGCCGAGCTTCCCCGTCTGTTCAACAAGTTCTTCCGGGGCTCGGAGGGCGGCCGGCCCAGTGGTTCCGGGCTCGGCCTCTACATCGCCCGGGGCCTCGTCGAGGCCCATGGCGGGCGCATCGCGGCCCAGAGCCGGCTGGGGGAGGGATCGACCTTCTCCTTCACCCTGCCCGCCGACGCCTTCGACAAGGCCTTCGGGGACGGGGACGGCCGGCAGTGACGCTGGAGGAGCTTGCGGCCCTGCTCGACGCGGAGCAGGCCCGGGCCAAGGACGAGATCGACAAGGCCGAGACGGCCGCCGCCCTCGAGGAGTCGGAGCGCGCCTTCCTCGGCAAGCGCTCGGCGCTGTCCACGGTCAACCAGTCCATCAAGGACCTCGCCCCCGAGGACCGGCCCAGGGCCGGCCAGGCGGTGTCGGCGTACAAGACGGCCGTCACCGAGCGCCTCGAGGCCCGGCGCGTTGCCCTCAGCGACAGCGCCGGCGAGGCCGTCGACCGCCTCGACCTGACGCTTCCCGGCCGGGGGGCCGGGCGGGGCCATCTCCACCTCATCACCCAGGTCCAACAGGAGCTGGAGGAGGTCTTCCTCGGCCTCGGCTACGAGGTGGCCGAGGGGCCCGAGGTGGAGACCGACTTCTACAATTTCGAGGCCCTCAACATGCCGCCGGCCCACCCGGCCCGGTCGATGTGGGACACGCTCTACGTCAAGCTCGGCCGGCCCGAGGAGGTCGTGCTGCGCACCCACACCTCCCCGGTGCAGATCCGGGTCATGGAGTCGCGCCAGCCGCCCGTCTACACCGTCATGCCCGGGCGCTGCTACCGCCGCGACACGCTCGACGCCCGCCACTCGCCCGTCTTCCACCAGATCGAGGGGCTCGTCGTCGACCGGGGCATCACGTTCGGCGATCTGGCCGGCACGATCGACGCCTTCACCCGGGCCTACTTCGGCCCTGGCCACACCTCCCGGTTGCGGCCCAGCTACTTCCCCTTCACCGAACCGAGCGCCGAGTTCGAGGTGACGTGCTTCGTCTGCGACGGCGCAGGCTGCTCGGTGTGCTCCAAGACGGGCTGGCTGGAGCTCGGCGGCTGCGGGATGGTCGACCCCAACGTGTTCCGGGCCGTCGGGTACGACTCCGAGACCTACACCGGCTTCGCCTTCGGCTTCGGTCTGGAGCGGATGGCGATGGTCCGCTACGGCGTCGAACACATCAAGTCGTTCTTCGAGAACGACGTCCGGTTCCTCAAGCAGTTCTAGGAGCGCGCCCGATGAAGGCCCCCCTCTCCTGGCTCCGCGACTTCGCCCCCATCGAGGGGACGCCCCTCGACCTGGCCGACACGCTCAACGGCATCGGCCTCATCGTGGAGGGGATCGTCGCCCCCGGCCGGGACATCGCCGGCGTCCGCACCGTCCGGGTGCTGGCCGTCGAGAAGCATCCCGACGCCGACCGCCTGGCCCTGGTCGACGTCGACCCCGGTGACGGCAACGCCGTGCGGGTGGTGTGCGGGGCTCACAACTACGCCGTGGGCGACGTCGTTCCCTGGGCGCCGCCCGGCGCTGAGCTCCCCGGCGGCTTCAAGCTGGAACGGCGCAAGATCCGGGGCCAGGTCTCGGACGGGATGCTCTGTGCCCCCGACGAGCTCGGCCTGTCCGACGACCACAGCGGCATCATGATCCTGGCCCCCGACACGCCGCTGGGGGAGGACCTGCGCACCGTTCTCGGCCTCGACGACATCGTCTTCGACCTCGAGATCACCCCCAACCGGCCCGACGCCATGTCGATCGCCGGTGTGGCCCGCGACCTCGCCGCCGCCCTCGGAGTGCCCTTCACCCTCCCGGTGCCCGGGGGTTCGGGGGTCATCGACCTCGCCCCCGCCACCCTCGTCGTGGACGCCCCCGACCGCTGCCCCCGCTACGTGGCCATGACCGGCCGGGTGGCGGTGGCGCCGTCCCCGGGTTGGATGGCCCAGCGCCTGACCAAGGCCGGCATGCGGCCGATCTCCAACGTCGTCGACGTCACCAACTACGTGATGCTCGAGCTCGGCCAGCCTCTCCACGCCTTCGACCTCGCCCTCCTCGGAGGGCGGGGCATCGTCGTCCGTATGGCGGAGGAGGGCGAGACGATCACGACCCTCGACGACGTCGAGCGGACCCTGACCGGCGCCGACCTCCTGATCTGCGACGCCAACCGGGTGCCCCAGGCGATCGCCGGCGTGATGGGCGGCGGCGGCTCCGAGGTGTCCGGTGTCACGACCGAGGTCCTCCTCGAGTCCGCCTTCTTCACCGCTGACGGCATCCTCCGCACCTCGAAGCGCCTCGGCCTGCGGACGGAGTCGTCGGCCCGCTTCGAGCGGGGCGTGAACCCCAACGGGACGGCGGTGGCCGCCGAACGGGCCTGGGAGCTGTTCGCCGAGATCGCCTCCGGCCAGCCGGCCACCGGGGCGCTCGACGCCTATCCCGTTCCCGTCGAGCCGATCCGCGTCACGTTGCGGACGGCCCGGGTCAACGAGGTGCTCGGCACCGACCTCGGCACCGACCCGATCCGGGCCTACCTCGAGCCGCTGGGCTTCGTTCCGAGCGACGTTCCGGACGGACGGGACTCGAACGGCGCCGTCGAGTACACGGTCCCGACCTACCGGCCCGATTGCGAGCGGGAGATCGACCTGATCGAGGAGGTCGCCCGCCACCACGGCTACAACAACATCGTCCGGACGATGCCCCGGCCGACGGAGCCGTCAGGTGGGCTCACGCCGTTCCAGGAGGGGCGGCGGGCGGTGCGCGACGCGCTGCTCGGTGCCGGCCTGTCGGAGGCCTACACCTTCTCGCTCGTCTCGCCGGCCGACCTGGCCGCCGCCGGGTTGCCGCCCGAGGGCATCGAGCTGGAGAACCCGTTGCGGGCCGAGGAGTCGCTCCTGCGCCCGGCGGTGCTCCCGGGCCTGCTCAAGGCGGCCGCCTTCAACGCCGGCCACGGGCTACCCGACGTCGGGCTGTTCGAGATCGGCCACATCTTCCTGCCTCCTCCTGCCGGCCAGACGCTGCCCGACGAGCGGGAGCACCTGGCCGTCGTCCTCACCGGCACGGTCTTCCGTCTGCCCCACGAACCCAACCGGACGGTCGACGGGCACGACGCCGTCGGTCGTCTCGAGGTGGTGGCCGGGGCACTGGGGCTGGCCGACTGGTCGCTCGAGCCGGACGCCGCCGCCGGCTTCACCCCCGGCCGGGCGGCGGCCGTCGTCGTCGACGGCGAGAGCGTCGGGGCCGTCGGTGAGGTCGACCCCGCCGTCCGGGCCCGCCTCGGGCTCGCCGGCCCGGTGGCCGCCCTCGAGGTGAACCTGTCGAAGGTGCTGACCGCCTCCCGCCGGGAGCGGCGCTCGGTCACGCCGTCGCGCTACCCGGCGTCGACCATCGACCTGGCCTTCGTGGTCGACGAGTCGGTCCCGGCCGGTGCCGCCCAGCGGACCCTGGCCGGCGCCGCCGGCGGCCTGCTGGAGGACATCGGGGTCTTCGACGTCTTCCGCTCCGACGCCCTCGGCCCCAACCGCAAGAGCCTGGCCTTCGGTCTGCGCTTCCGGGCCTCCGACCGCACCCTCACCGACGAGGAGGTCGGCGGCCTGCGGCAACGCTGCATCGACGCCATGGCCGAGCACCACGGCGCCTCGCTGCGGGGCTGACGGCTTGCCGTTCACCCACCGGCGCCGGCCGACCTACGCCGAGGTCGACCAGCAGGGCGTCGTCTTCCACGGCCACTGGCTGGCCTACTTCGACGACGCCATGACCCGCTACTGCGACCACCTCGGCTTCCCGCCCAAGGAGGTCTTCTTCTCCACCTTCGACGT
>DASYFF010000095.1:0-3506 GCA_036498605.1 Acidimicrobiia bacterium
CGCCGCCTCCACCGCCCCGCCCAGGAGCGTGGCCTCGGAGGCCCGGAGGTCGTCGACGGTCCAGCGGCCGTCCTTGCTGATGCCCTCGTCGAGGACGAACGGCCGGCAGGTGCGGATCGTGCCGCCGTGGATCAGGAACACGCGCCCCGTGGCCGGACACTCGGCGCTGGCCAGCCACGTCACCAGCGGAGCGATGTTCTGGGGGGCCCACTGGTCGAATACCCCGTCGTCCTCGGGCGGGGTGGCCCGCTCGGCCAGGCCCGGCGTCTGCATCAGCAGCCGGGTGCGGGCGGCGGGCGACACGCAGTTGACCCGCACGCCGTAGCGGCCGAGCTCCTTGGCGCAGGTGATGGTGAACAGGGCGACACCGGCCTTGGCCGACCCGTAGTTCGTCTGGCCCCGGTTGCCGATGAGCCCCGAGGCCGACGTGGTGTTGATCACGGAGGCCGACACCGGTTCCCCGGCCTTGTGCCGGTCCCGCCAGTGCGCCGCCGCCCACCGCGTCGGCACGAAGTGGCCCTTCAAGTGGACGCGGATGACCGAGTCCCACTCCTCCTCGCTCATGTTGACCAGATACCGGTCCCGCACGAAGCCGGCGTTGTTGACCAGGACGTCGAGGCGGCCGAAGGCGTCGACGGCCTGCTCGATCAGCCGATGGCCACCGTCCCAGTCGGCGACGTCGTCGGTGTTGGCCACCGCCGTGCCACCGTGCGCCTCGATCTCGGCCACGACCTCCTGCGCCGGCCCGGCGCTGTCCCCTTCGCCGTCGGGCCCGGTCCCGAGGTCGTTGACCACGACCGAGGCACCCTCAGCGGCGAAGAGCAGGGCATACTCCCGCCCGAGGCCCCGCCCCGCACCGGTGATGACCGCCACCCGACCGTCCAGCACACCCATCAGTTCGCCTCTCTGGTCGCCCGGAGCGCCTCGGTCCAGGAGCGGTCGCGGTCGGGATCCGGCTCCCGGGGCAGTCCCAGCACCCGCTCCCCCAGGACGTTGCGCAGCACGTCGCTCGTGCCCCCCTCGATGGTGTTGGCCTGGGCCCTGAGGAACCCCCGGACCACGGCGTCGGCGTCCCCGTCGGACGGGCTCCACGCCGTCGCCGCCGGCCCGCGCCGGTCGACGGCGAACTCCTGGAGGCGGCGGTTGTGCAGGCCCTGCATCAGTTTGGTGATGGACCCCTCCGGCCCCACCGGGCGCCCCGCCTCCCGGGCGGCGCGAGCCCGCAGGTTCGTCTGCTTGATCACCTGGCTCTCGATGTAGAGCCGGGTCAGACGATCACGGTCGGCCGCCCGCAGTTCGAACTGTCCGGCCCGGACGGCGTCGAGCAGGCGCTCGATCCGGTTCCCGCCGACGTTGGTCGGGCCGCCCCCGCCCCCGGAGAGCAGCACCCGCTCGTTCATCAGCGTCGTCCGGCCCACGTTCCACCCGTTGCCGACGTCGCCGACGCGGGCCGAGTCCGGCACCCGCACCCCGGACAGGAACACCTCGTTGAACTCGGCGTCCCCGGTCATCTGGCGCAGCGGGCGGACCTCCACCCCCGGCGCCTGCATGTCGACGATGAAGGCCGAGATCCCGCGGTGCTTGGGCACCTCACGGTCCCTCCGGGCCAGCAGCAGCCCGAAGCGGGCCCGCTGCGCCAGGCTCGTCCACACCTTCTGGCCGGTGACCAGCCACTCGTCGCCGTCACGGACCGCCTCCGTCCGCAGCGCGGCAAGGTCGGAGCCGGCGTCGGGCTCGCTGAAGAGCTGGCACCAGATCTCGTTGCCGGTGAACGTCGGGCGCAGGTGGCGGTCCTGCTGCGCGTCGGTGCCGTGCACCGCCAGGGTGGGAACGACGAGCCCGATCCCGACCGCATTGCGCAGCAGCGCCCGGGGAGCCCGGGCCGCGCTCAGCCGCTGGTCGACCGTCCGCTGGAGGGAGGCCGGCGCCCCCAACCCGCCCCGGCCGCTGGGGAACGCCACCCAGGCCAACCCGAGGTCGAACTGGCGGCCGAGAAAGATCTCCGGGTCGGCAGCCCCCGGATCGTCCTCGGCCAGCAGCTCGTCGAGCCGCCCGGCCACGAGCTCGACGACATCCGTTCGCAGCAGGGTCATCCGCTCCCGCCAATGAGTTTGTATAGTTACAAGTTAACAATCTAGGATGCGGGTCCAGACGCTGTCAACGCAGGCGGCGGCCGGGCGAGAGGAGGGCGAGCGTGTCGATCTTCAAGTCCGCCGAGGAGGTGTACGGGACCCTCGGCACCTTCATGGAGCAGACGACCAAGGAGCCGGACATGCGGCCGAAGTTCACCGCCGCCGACACGACCTTCCTGGTCGAGTGCACCGACCCCGACTGCGCCATCCTCGTCGACTGCACCCAGGACCCGCCGGTCGTGACCACCGGCCCCCCGGCCGACCGTCCGGCGGAGATCCGGATCGGCATGAGCGCCGACGACGCCCACCGGTTCTGGCAGGGCAAGCTCAACATGACGGTGGCGCTGGCCAAGAAGCAGGTCCACGTGTCCGGGCCGATGGGCAAGATGATGAAGCTCCTCCCGGCCATGCGCCCGGCGTTCCCCCGCTACCGGCAGTTCCTCGCCGATGCCGGCCACGCCGACAAGGTGCTGTGAGAGGAGGCGACGGCATGGCCGACATCACCTTCGAAGGCCGGGTGGCGATCATCACCGGCGCCGGCGGTGGCCTCGGGCGCCAGCACGCGCTGCTGCTGGCGGCGCGGGGCGCACAGGTCGTGGTGAACGACCTCGGCGGCGCCGTCGACGGTCAGGGTTCATCGGCCGGCCCGGCCCAGACGGTCGTCGACGAGATCGCAAAAGCCGGCGGTCTCGCCGTGGCCGACACGAACAGCGTCGCCTCGGCCCAGGGCGCGGCGGCGACGGTCCAGACGGCGCTGGACGCCTTCGGCCGGGTCGACATCGTGATCAACAACGCCGGGATCCTGCGGGACAAGAGCTTCGCCAACATGACCGACGAGTTCTGGGATCCGGTGCTGGCCGTCCACCTCACCGGCGCGGCGCAGGTGACCTGGGCCGCCTGGCCGCACCTGCAGGCGCAGGGTTACGGCCGCATCGTCAACACCTCGTCGGCGGCGGGCATCTTCGGCAACTTCGGCCAGGCCAACTACGGAGCGGCCAAGATGGGCCTCGTCGGCCTGACCCGCGTGCTGGCCCAGGAAGGCAAGAAGCACGACATCGCCGTCAACGCCATCGCCCCGGTGGCCCGGACCCGCATGACCGACGAACTTCTCGGGCCGCTGGCCGACAAGGTCGACCCCGCGCTCGTTTCTCCGGTGGTCGCCTGGCTGGCTCATGAGGACTGCCCGGTCAGCGGCGAGATCTTCAGCGTCTGCGGTGGCCGGGTGGCCCAGGTCTTCGTCGGCGAGACGGCCGGCTTCTTCAAGAAGGACCTCGACGTCGAAGACGTCCGGGACCACTTCGACGAGATCCGGTCCCGCGACGGCTACTTCGTCCCGACCAGCGCCCGATCCGAACTGAAGGTGATCGTGCCGCA
>DASYFF010000096.1:0-44890 GCA_036498605.1 Acidimicrobiia bacterium
GGCGGCCCTGCCAGGGGTGGGCGGCTTCGAGCTGGGCGGCGAGGCGGAAGAGGGTGGCCTCGTCGCCGTAGCGGCCGAGGAAGTGAACGCCGATCGGGAGACCGGCGTCGTTCCAGAACAAGGGGACCGACATGGCCGGGTTGCCGGTGATGTTGGCCACGACACCGGCATAGGCGACGGTGGGGCCGCCCCGCTCGAGGGCCCGGAGCGGCTCCTCCGGCGTGGAGACGATCTCGCCCAGCGGGAGGGGTGGCGTCGACAGCGTCGGCGTCAGCCACAGGTCGTGTTCGCCGAGGAAGCGGGCCACCACCCGGGCGAAGGCCTGGCAGTCCCCGATGGCCAGGAGGTAGTCGGCGGCGGAGACGCGGCGGCCCATGTCCCAGTAGGCCCGGGTCAGGGGGTCGAGCTCCTCGGGGCCGGGCTCCCGGCCGAGACGGCGGATCCAGTAGCCCACGATCCAGGCCGTGGCAGCGCCGAACACGGTGCCGATCGCCCCTCCGACCTGAGGGGTGAGCCCGGGGAGGTCGGCCTCGACCAGCTCGTGGCCGAGCGACTCGCACAGGGCGGCGGCGTCGCGCAGGGCGGCGACGCAGTCGGGATGGCCGGGGACGCCTTCCGGGGTGCGGTCGGTGAAGGCGATCCGGAGCCGGCCGGGGTCGCGCCCGACCTCGGGCAGGAACGGCGCCGCCGCCGTGCAGGGGTAAGGGTCGCCGGGCGCCGGACCGGCCGTGGCGTCGAGCAGCGCGGCGCTGTCGCGGACCGAGTGGGTGAGGGCGTGCTCGACGGCCCAGCCGCTCACGGCGTCGCCGTACTCCGGGCCGAGCGGGTTGCGGGCCCGGGTCGGTTTGAGGCCGAACAGCCCACAGGCCGACGCCGGGTAACGGAGCGATCCGCCGAGGTCGTTGCCGTGGGCCATCGGCACCATGCCCGACGCCACCGCCGCCGCCGACCCGCCACTCGATCCGCTGGTCGACCGGGCCGTGTCCCAGGGGTTGCGGGTCGGCCCGAACAGCTTCGCTTCGCAGGCCGGGGCCATACCGAACTCCGGCGTGCTCGTCTTGCCCAGCAGGAGGAGACCGGCCCGGCGGAGCCGCACGACCAGTTCGGAATCGAAGGTCGACACGTTGTCCCGCAGGAACACCGACCCCTCGGTGAAGCGGACACCCTTGACCTCGACCACGAGGTCCTTGACCAGGAACGGGACGCCGGCGAACGGACCATCGACGCCGGCCCGGGCGTCGTCGAGGGCCCGCTCGAAGGTCGGCGTGACCACGGCGTTGAGCACCGGGTTCAACTTCTCGATCGACGTGATCGCCGCCTCGACCAGCTCGACCGCGCTGACCTCGCCCCGCCGGACCAGCTCGGCCTGGGCCGTGGCGTCGAGCCGGGCCAGCTCCGCTGTTCCGCTCATGGAACGGACCCGGCCGCCGAGGACAGCGTCACGTCGAGCGACGGGGAACCGGCCAGCGTCTGGTACACGACGCAGTAGCGCTCCGTCAGCTTGAGCAGCGTGGCCAGCTCATCGTCGGTGGCGTCGGTGTCGACGTCGATGGCCAGGCGGATGGCGGAGAAGCCGACGGGAGCGTCCTTGGCCACGCCGAGGGTGCCCCGGAAGTCGAGATCGCCCTCGGCCCGGAGGCGCCCGCCCCCCACGGAGATCTCCAGGGAGGTGGCCACGGCCCGGAGCGTCACCCCGGCGCAGGCAACGAGCGCCTCGAGGAGCATGTCGCCGGAGCAGGCCAGCAGCCCGGTCCCACCGGTCGCCGGGTGCAGGCCCGCCTCCACGATGGCCCGGCCGGTGGCCACGGAGCAGCTCACGTTCTCGTCGCCGAGGCGGCCCTCGGCCGACAGCGTGATCCGGGCCGCGTCGGGATCATCCCGGTACCGCTCCTTGAGCGGCGCCTGGAGGGCCTGCAGAGCCGCTTTGTCCATTCGTCGTCCTCCTCGCAACGGGCGCACCGGATCACCGAACCCGTCTCGATAGTGTCCGGTGAGTCTGTCGCACCCGAGGGAGGTTCCGCATGGGATGGCCGCCGACGCTGCCGGTGGCGCAGGTCCGGATCGCCCGGCCGACGGACCGGCTCGACGAGGTCGTGCGCTTCTACCACGAAGGACTGGGCCTTCCGATCGTCGGCGGCTTCGAGGACCACGCCGGCTACACGGGAGTGATGATCGGGCTTCCCGGCGTCGGCTACCACCTCGAGTTCACCACCCACGCCGAGGGAAGCCCCTGCCCGGCCCCGACCGCCGACAACCTGCTCGTGCTCTACATGCCTGACCAGCAGGCGGTCGACGCCCTGGTGGAACGGCTCGGGGCGCTGGGTCACCGGCCCGTACCGCCCGAGAACCCCTACTGGGCCGGTCGCGGCGCCACCGTCCCCGACCCCGACGGCTGGCGCACCGTCCTGTTCGTCGATCCCGGTCTGGACGGCCCCTGACCCGACGGGGGGTGGACGTCTCAAGCGGGGAGCCGTCCGACCCCCGTTCGGCGGGCCTTGATCCCCGCCGGGTGGCTGGCGCCGGCCGCCACCGGCCCGGCGCCGCACTGCGCCCGGGCGGTGCAGGGCCAGCTCGACATCGGGGCGGACGGGGTGATCCTCCACGGCGCCACGCCGGGCGAGCTGGCGCCGATCGTCGACGCCTACCGGGAACTCAGCCGTCCCGCTCGGCCTTGACGACGTCGGCCAGCTCGCCGGTGACCAGCTCGGAGCCGTCGGTGGCGGCCGCCCAGTAGCCGCCCAGCCGGCGCCCGAACGCCTTGGGCGTCTCGGCGTAGATCCGCAGGCCGAGGCGCACCGCCCGGCGCTCGAGATCGGCCCGGCAGTCGGCCGCCATCTTCGCCACCCGGTCGGCGGCGGCCGGCCCGCCGAAGCGGGTGGGGTGGTCGGCCACGAGTTCGCCCAGCACGGCCAGGTTGTGGGCGTCGCCCAGGGCGTCGGAGAGGTCGTGGAGGGCCCGGGATCCCGGGGTCAGGACCGACGGCGCCGTGCTCTCCAGCAGCTCGACGTGGTGCCAGGTGTATTTGACCGACTTGCGCCATTCGTGGGACAGCTCGGGTGACGGCTCGGCCCGGAAGCGGCCGAGGGCTCCCCGCCCGTCGCCGTAGGTGGCCTGCAACCCTCTGCGCAGCACCTCGAAGCCCCGGCCCCGGGGGTTGGTGCGGGCCGTCAGCTCGGCCACGAGCTCGAGGCGCTCGACGGCCCGCCGCACGGCGCCCTCCGACCCGCCGTCGTCGGCCACGGCCTCGGCCCGGTCGGTGAGGGCGGCCCGGACCATCCGCAGCTCCTCCTCCGCCGGGTCGGCCCGGTGGGCGGCGACCAGATCGTCGAACATGTCGACGAGGGCCTTGGCGTCGCGGGCGCCGGACAGCTCCTGGGCGGCGTCGCGGACCGTGTGGTTGAGGGTCTGGTACCGGTTGGCCGACAGGGCCGGGCGCACCAGCCGGTAGACGGCCCGGAGCCGCTTGCAGCTCTTGCGGGCCTCGTGGACGGCGGTGTCGATGCCGGCCGCGCCGGGGTCGCGCAGGTGGTCGAGCGCCGACCCCACCTGCTCCTGGAGGACACGGCAGACCTCGTCCCCCACCGGCTCCGACGGCCGAATCGAGAACCCCATCCCACCTCGCTCTGGGTCGGGCCGACCTTACACTCGATCGGCGGGGTCGCAGGCCGTCACCTAGTCTTCGGCCGTGTTACGTGCGCTGCTCCTCGCCCCGCCGGGCGCGGGCAAGGGGACCCAGGGCCAGCGGCTGGCGGAGATCTACGGCGTCCCCCATCTGGCCACCGGCGACCTGTTGCGCCAGCACGTGGCCGACGGCACGGCCCTCGGCGCCGAGGCCAAGACCTACATGGACCGCGGCGAGCTCGTCCCCGACAAGATCGTCACCGGTCTCATCCTCAGCCGCCTGACGGGCGGGAAGCCGTTGCGAGGCTTCATCCTCGACGGCTTCCCCCGCTCCCTCAAACAGGCCGAGGACTCCTACGAATGGGGCCAGGGCCGGGACCTGACCCTCCAGCGGGTCATCTCGCTGGCCGTCGACGACGACGAGCTCGTCCGCCGCCTCCTCGAGCGGGGCCGCCAGTCGGGCCGCAGCGACGACAACGAGGCGACGATCCGCAAGCGCCTCCGGGTCTACGACGAGACCACCGCCCCCCTCCTCGACTTCTACCGCCAGCGGGGGATCCTGGCCGAGATCGACGGCACCGGCCCGGTCGAGGAGGTCACCGACCGCATCCGGGCGGCGCTCGACCCGGTCGCCCGGAGGGACTGATCCACCCTCGAAGCTATATCGTGGAGCGATGGATCTCCCCCTCCGCGCCTCCGCCCGGCGGCTGCTGCTGCTCACCCTCCTGGCCGCGGTCGTCGGCGCCCTGGCCGGGCTCGCCGCCTACGTCCTGATCCACCTCATCGCGCTGCTGACCAACCTCGCCCTCTTCGGCCGGACCGGCTGGAAGCTCCCGACCTTCCGCGACCTCGACCCCTCCCCCCGCCTCGTCATCGCCCCCGTCCTCGGCGCCCTGGCGGTGGCCGGGCTGGCCAAATGGGCGCCGATCATCAAGGGCCACGGCATCCCCGAGGCCATGGAGGCCATCCTCCGCAAGCAGAGCCGCATCGCCCCCCGCACGGCCGTGGCCAAGCCGCTGTCGGCCGCCATCGCCATCGGCACCGGCGGCCCGTTCGGCGCCGAGGGGCCGATCATCGTCACCGGCGGCGCGCTGGGCTCCCTCATCGGCCAGGTGATCGACGTCTCCCCCTCGGAGCGCAAGATCCTCCTGGCCAGCGGCGCCGCGGCCGGCATGTCGGCCACCTTCGGGGCCCCGCTGGCCTCGGTCATGCTGGCCATCGAGCTGCTGCTGTTCGAGTTCTCGCCCCGGGCGTTCATCCCCCTGGTGGTGGCGGCGAGCATCGCCGGGGGCATCCACTCCACGATCTTCGGGTCGGGCCCGCTGTTCCACGTCCCGCCCCACGACTACGCCGGCCTGGGCCAGCTCCCGGCCTACGCCGCCCTGGGGCTGGCCTGCGGCGTCATGGCCGTCGTCATCTGCAAGGGCCTCTTCGCCGTGGAGCACGGCTTCCGTCGCCTGCCGGTCAGCGAGTTCTGGCACCCCGCCATCGGTGCCGTGTTCTTCGGGGTCGTCGGGCTGTTCGTCCCCCGGGCGCTCGGAGTCGGCTACGACGCCATCGACGACGCCCTCGGCGGCCACCTGGCCGTCGGCGTGCTGGCCGGCCTGATGATCGCCAAGCTGCTGGCCTGGTGGGTGGCGCTCGGATCGCAGACCTCGGGCGGGACGCTGGCTCCCATCCTGCTCATCAGCGCCAGCTTCGGGGGGTTGTTGGGCCGGGCGGCCCACGGTGTGGCGCCGGGGATCGGCGTCTCGGCCGGCGCCTTCGCCGTGGTGGCCATGGCCGCCACCTTCGGGGCCGCCACCCGGGCACCGTTCACCGCCATCGTCTTCGTCTTCGAGCTGACCCGCGACTACAACGTCGTGCTGCCCCTCATGCTCGCCACCGTGCTGGCCTCGCTGGTGGCGGCGGCCTTCCTCGAGGACAGCCTCATGACCGAGAAGCTGACCCGGCGGGGCGTGCGGGTGGGCGGCGAGCTGCACGTCGACGTGTTGCGCACAACCCACGTCGGCGACGTGATGACCCGCGACGTGGAGACGATCCCGGCCGCGGCCACGGTCGAGGAAGCCACCCGGGTGATGTCCGAAGGCGGCCACGGCGCCTACCCGATCGTCGACGGGAACGGGCGCTGCGTCGCCCTGCTCGAGCAGCGCGACCTGCTGGTCGGGGACCCGCCGACGGGCGGCACGGCCGTGGACGCCGCCCGGCGTGACGTCGTGACGGTGACCAGCACCACCCCGCTGGTCGACGCCCTGGAGCTGATGGTCGAGGAGGGGCTCGACCACCTCCCGGTGGTCGACGACGACCGCCTGGTCGGGATCTGCACCCGGGCCGACATCGTCGGGGCCCGGGCCGAACAGCTGGCCCTGGAGCGGCGCCAGTCGGGCTGGCTGCGGCCGATCGTGGCCCGCCGCCGGCCCCGGCGGGTCCTCCTCGTCGGCAACCGCACGCTCGGCCACCCCACCGTCACCGACACCATCGCCGCGCTGGCCGGCTCCGTCACGGCCGGAGACCCGGCGGCGCGGGGGGCTCGGGTCCACGTCCACGTCCACGTCCTCGTCCCCACCGGTCCACACGACGGGGACGGGGCGGCCGAGCGGCTCGCAGGCCAGCTCGGGGCGCTGCGGGCGCTGGGCTGCACCGCCGACGGCGAGGTGGTGCCGGCCCGGCCGGTGGCCGCCGTCCGCCATGCCCTTCGGGGCGAGACCTACGACCAGATCATCCTCTCCACCCTCCCGGCCGGGGTCTCGGCCTGGGTCCGCATGGACGCCGGCGCCCGCATCGAACGCCTCTCCCGACTCCCGGTGACCCACGTGGTCGCCGGGGAGACCTCCCCGGACGGGCCCGGCGGGCCCGGCGGCCCGCCCGCCGCCGGGTCGAACGGGGCCGGGGCCCGGGAGAGCACGTAGGGTCGGGGCCGTGCTGAGCGACGAACAGTTCGCCCGGATCCTCGAGTTCCGGGTCGCCCTCCGCCGCTTCGGCCGCTTCAGCGAGGAGCAGGCCGCCAGGCTGGGGATGACGGCCGCCCAGCACCAGCTCCTCCTGGCCATCCGGGGCCACGGCGACCCCCTCGGCCCGACCATCGCCGACGTCGCCCGGGCCCTC
Organism: Acidimicrobiia bacterium; assembly: GCA_036498605.1. Taxonomy (GTDB): domain Bacteria; phylum Actinomycetota; class Acidimicrobiia; order IMCC26256; family BP-133; genus BP-133. Next base: position 6,727 of record DASYFF010000096.1, read on the forward strand.
CTGATCCGCCACCACAGCGCCGTCGGTCTCGTCGACCGGACCCGCGACCTCGGCCTCATCGAACGCCGCCGCGACGACCAGGACCACCGCCTGGTGCGTCTCCACCTCACTTCCCTCGGCCACGACCGCGTCAACGCCCTGGCCCAGGCCCACCTGAAGGAGCTCCAGGAGCTGGCCGAAGTCCTCAGCGCCCTGCTGTCGACCAGCGAGCCCTAAAGGTTCGTCAGCCGGGCGGGAGACGGACGTCGAGGTCGACCTCGACCTCGTCCTTCACCTTGAGGGCCCCCATCATGGCCGTGAAGGGCCTGATCCCGAAGCTCGACTGCACGATCGGCACCCGGCCCTTGAGGCGGGCGGCGCCGCCGTCGGGGGCCAGTTGGAGGTCGAGGGTGACCTGGCGGCTCTGACCGGCGATCGACAGATTGCCGGCCACGGCCACGGTGGTGTCGTTGCGGACCATCACCTGGGTCGACTGGAACGTGATGCTCCCGTTGCCGAGCAGCCCGGCGATGTTCTTCACGATGTCGCGCTTGTCCTTGTCCGACACCGGTTTGGCCCCCCCGGTGGCGGCGATGACCTCCAGCGACCGGGGCTCGACCGTGGCCTGGACCTGGCTCTGCCCGGCGTCGGCGTCGACGGTCACGGTGGCCCTCCAGTTCGAGGCCTCCAGCGTGAGGTCGTGCCCCACCTTCGACGCCATCCCCTGCCGCCCGGTTCTGACCTGCAACGTCCCGTCGGCCGGCCCGAGCTGGTACGTGCCGGGCTTGATGGTCATCCACGCCCCTCTTTTCCCTGGGAACCGGCCCGATCGGGGCCTGCGGCATGGTAACCGGGGCCGCGATTCCACTCCGGGTGGCGCGACCAGCCCGGCCACCGCTACGTCGTGCGTGTTAGATGCCGAGCAGCGCGGCGGTCCGCCGGGTCGGGCGCGTCATCACCAGGACACCGGCACCGAGCAGCATGAGGCCGAGGCCGAAGAGTGCCCTCTTCTCGCTGGTGGTGCCGGTCCGGGCGAGGTTGCCCGGACCTGCCGCGCCGGCGGCCGACGGCGTCGTCCCCGCGGCGGCGGTGCCCGGTGCCGATGTGGCGGCCCGGCTCGGGGCGCCGGCGGTGACGGGTGACTTCGGGGCGGCCGAGGACTTCGGCGCGGGGCTGGCGGCACCGGCCGCCACCCGCGGCGGGGCCGGGGCGGCCGGGCCGGAGGCGGCGCCGGGGGCACCGGCCGCCGGGGCGCCGGCCGGGGCGACCGGCGCGGGCTCAGGCTGGCCCGGGGCCGCCACCGCGACGAAGCCCTGGTCGGGGACCCGGTCGGTGGCCATGGGGTTCTTGTCGTCCTTGGGGTTGGTGTCGAAGAACATCGCCACCGCGTAACCCAGTTGCTTCGGGGTCCCGATGCAGGCGGGATCGATGACCAGGGTGTAGCCGTCCTGCGGCGAATAGCTGGCCGAGTCGGCGTCGCACTTGGACTTGTCGTTGGGCTTGGTGGCGTCGAACACCGCTCCGTAGAGCTCGCCCTTGTCGGTGGCGAACTCGACCGTGTAGTCCTCCTGGCCGTCGCCGTTGGTGTCGAGTGCCCACTCGACGTCGCTCTTGTCGGACCAGGCCGCGTCCTTGAGCGGATCGGTCGGGTTCTTGACCTGCACCTTCATCCGGATCCAGCCGGGGGCGTACTCCACCGAGGCGCCGGTGATGTCGGCCCGGTCGACCCCGGTCACGGCCGACGTGACCGTGTCGACGGCGTCGCCGACCCCGTCGGTCACGGCCTTGAGCGATGTGACCAGCGGCGGAGCGCTGTCCGCGCCGGCGCCGGTTGGACCGGCGGCCAGCCCGAGACCGGCGGCCAGGATGACGACCCCCGTAAATCGCCGAATTCGCACGGACCACCCCCCAGAGATGGACGAACCGTTTGGGCGATTCCTCCCGGTTCCCAGTCCTCAGGATACCGCAGCCGCCGGCTCGTCCCATTCCACCCGGGGTGCGTCGGCCCACAGCCGGTCGAGGTTGTAGAAGCCTCGCGTCTCCTCGAGGAACACGTGGGCGACGAAATCGCCGTAGTCGAGCAACACCCAGGAGGCGTCCTGCAGGCCCTCCGTGCGGACGGGCCCGGGGTGGCCCTCTTCCTTCAGCTTCTTCTCGATCTCCTCGGCGATCGTGCGCACCTGGCGCACATTCCGGCCGCTGGTGATCACGAACACGTCGGTGATGCCGATGATCGGGCCGACGTCGAGGACCAGGGTGTCTGCTCCGTTCTTGGCCGCCGCCGCTTGGGCGGCCAGGATGCTGCGACTACGGGCGTCTTCCGTGGGATTCCTCCTTGGGGACGGGGACGGGCACTGGCGACAGGACGCAAAAAGGCGCCGGGCAACCGCCCCGACGCCAAACCTGTCGAATCACCGTCATCTGGACGCCAGTCTACCGGCCCCGTCCAGCCCGGACGCGCTCACGGCCGGTACAGACCGCGCTCGGCGATGATCCGGACGGCCCCCGGGGGGACGAGGCCGTCCAGCGGCCAACCCCTGGCCGCCCGGGCCCGCAGGCCGGTGGACGACACATCGAGGCGGGGGATCGCCACCCGGTCGCAGTGCCACCCCTCCGGCAGCCGGTCGTCGGGCACCCGCCTTCCGGGGGCGGCCGCCGGGCCCGGCTCGGCGTCGGGGTCGGCCCGGTCCACGACCACGAGCCGGGCGAGCCCCGGCAGGCGCTCGATCCCGACCCACGACCCCATGGTGGCGGCCACGTCGGCACCCACGATGAGGAACAGCGAGCGATCCGGCGCCGAGAGGGCTTCCAGAGTCTGGTAGGTATAGCTCGGGCCGTCGCGCTCGACCTCCAGCGGCGAGACCTCGAGCCCCTCGATTCCTTCGACGGCTGCCGCCACCATGGCCAGCCGGTCGGTGGCCGGGGCGGTCACGCTGCTCCGCTTCTGCCACGGGTCGCCGGCCGGGACCAGGACCACCCGGTCGAGGTCGAGCGCCCGCCGGGCCTCGACGGCGGCGACGATGTGGGCGACATGAACGGGGTCGAACGTCCCCCCGAAGACACCCAACCGCTCCGACCCGTCCGAAGTATTCACAGTGCCGCGGCAGCCTACGGGCCCGCCGCCCTCGGTAAGGTGCCGGGATGGCCACCGCACACGTCCTCGTCCGGGTGTGGCTCCCCGACCGGCCCGGGGCCCTGGGGCAGGTCGCCTCCCGGATCGGCTCGGTGCGGGGCGACATCGTGGGGGTCGACGTGCTGGAGTGCGACGGCGGCGTGGCCATCGACGAGTTCGCCGTCAACCTGGCCGAGGCCGAGTTGGTGCCCATGCTGGTACGGGAGATCGAAGAGGTCGACGGTGCGTCCGTCGAGGAGGTCCGGGTCGTCAACCACTTCCCCGACCCCCGCCTCGATGCTCTGGAATCGGCCACCCGGCTCTGCCAGGTGGGCAGCGTCAAGGAGCTCCACGACGCCCTCGTCGACCAGGTCCGCAAGGAGTTCCTGGCCGAATGGGCGGCCCTCGTCGTGGGCGTCGGCCCCGAGGAGGGCCACGCCGGCGGCAACGGGGCCGACAGCGGCACCGCGGCGGTGGCCGCCATCGCCGGCGACGCCCCCTCCGCGGACCACTTGGAGGCGCTGGCCCTCGGCGTGGCCGCCTCCCCGCTGGTGGCCAGCGGTGCGGCCGGTCCCGAGGACCTCGCCGCCGCCCCCCTGACCGCCCACCGCGCCGTCCTGCTGGCCAGCCGCAGCGGTTACGCCCTACGGGAACGGGAGCGCGGCCAGTTGATCGCCCTCGGCCGGATCGCCGACCGGCTCTGGACGCTCCTGGGCCCCACGCTCTGAAGGACCGACGGCGCAGGAACGCCCGGAGAGGGGGCGAACCTGCTGCCGGTTGGCTCCCGACGCGGCTGTCAGGCGCCGGTGCCCGCCATCAGGAAGCGTCCTGTACCGGCACGTAGACCTTCGCCCCCTGGTCGACGAACTCGGCCGCCTTCTCCTTCAGGCCGATCTCCACCGCCGCGTCGGGGGTCAGGCCGTGCTCCTCGGCGTAGGCCCGCACGTCGGCGGTGATCCGCATGGAGCAGAACTTCGGCCCGCACATGGAGCAGAAGTGGGCCGTCTTGGCCCCCTCGGCCGGCAGCGTCTCGTCGTGGTACGACCGGGCCGTGTCGGGGTCGAGCGACAGCTCGAACTGGTCGGCCCAGCGGAACTCGAAGCGGGCCTTCGACAGGGCGTCGTCCCACGCCTGGGCCCCGGGGTGGCCCTTGGCCAGGTCGGCGGCGTGGGCGGCGATCTTGTAGGCGATGACGCCGGCCTTGACGTCGTCCCGGTTGGGCAGCCCGAGGTGCTCCTTCGGCGTGACGTAGCAGAGCATGGCCGTGCCGTGCATCCCGATGACCGCCGCCCCGATGGCCGAGGTGATGTGGTCGTAGGCCGGGGCGATGTCGGTGGTGAGCGGGCCCAGTGTGTAGAAGGGCGCCTCGTGACACCACTCCATCTGGAGGTCGACGTTCTCCTTGATCTTGTGCAGCGGGACGTGGCCCGGGCCTTCGATCATGACCTGCACGTCGTGGCGCCAGGCGATCTCCGTGAGCTCGCCGAGCGTCCGCAACTCGCCGAGTTGGGCCTCGTCGTTGGCGTCGGCGATCGACCCCGGTCGCAGCCCGTCCCCCAGCGAGAAGGCGATGTCGTAGGCGGCGAAGATCTCGCACAGCTCCTCGAAATGGGTGTAGAGGAAGTTCTCCTGGTGGTGGGCCAGGCACCAGGCGGCCAGGATCGACCCGCCCCGGCTCACGATCCCCGTCATCCGGGCGGCGGTGAGCGGCACGTAGCGGAGCAGAACCCCGGCGTGCACCGTCATGTAGTCGACGCCCTGCTCGGCCTGCTCGAGGACGGTGTCCCGGTACATCTCCCAGGTCAGGTCGGCCGGAGAGCCGTCGACCTTCTCCAGGGCCTGGTAGATGGGGACGGTCCCGATGGGGACCGGGCTGTTGCGGATGATCCACTCCCGGGTGGTGTGGATGTCGGGCCCGGTCGAGAGGTCCATGACCGTGTCGGCGCCCCACCGGGCGGCCCAGGTCAGCTTGTCGACCTCCTCGGCGATCGACGACGTGACGGCCGAGTTGCCGATGTTGGCGTTGACCTTCACCAGGAAGTGGCGGCCGATGGCCATCGGCTCGCTCTCGGGGTGGTTGACGTTGGCCGGGATGATGGCCCGGCCCCTGGCCACCTCGGACCGGACGAACTCCGGCTCGAGCCCTTCCCGCAGGGCCACGAACTCCATCTCGGGGGTGACCTCACCCCGGCGGGCGTAGTGCAGCTGGGTGACCCGTGCCCCGTCCAGGGCCCGAAGCGGCGGGCGGGGCTCGGACAGCATGACCGGCGCCGCCTCACCCCGGCGGACGGCCGCCCGGCCGTCGTCGCGCAGGGTCGCCTCCCGCCGCCGGGAATCGACCTCGACGTCGCCCCGGCCGGTGATCCACGACAGGCGCAGCGGCGGGAGCCCGATCTCCGGGTCGCTGCCCGGGCCGCTGGTGTCGTAGAGGCGGACGCTCGCTTCCTCGCCGCCGAGGACCACCTCGGTGAACGGGACGTCGATCCCGCGCTGCGATCCCTCGACGTAGACCTTCTGGCGGAACGGAGCCTGCGCCATGACGGTTCCTCCCTTCGCCGGAATTACCCGGATCAGGTTCGTGCGGTCGGCGGCACCACCGCCCTCTCAGCCCGTTGACCCGAGCTCCCGCGTCCGACGCGAACTCTAGTGATCCTCGGAAGGGAGTTCTGCACCGCACCGCTCGCAGCGCTCGGCGGCCCGGTCGTCGGGGACGGCGCCGCACTCCGGGCAGAGGAGATGGGCCCAGCAGACCGGGTCGCCGCCGGGCCCGACCTCCGGATCGGACATCGGCTCGCCGGGCCCTCCTCGCACCTCAACGACCTCCGGGACCGCCCCACTCAACCCTTCCGGCCCGGGGTCGCTTCGGCGCTCGGTCACGACTCGATCACCGCCTCGACGAAGCGCTCCAGCTGGCGGAGGTTGCGACATTCGTAGACCCCGTCGCAGTGCTGGGCGTAGTCGCCGATGACCGAGTCGCCGGTGTTCCAGTAGGCCGCCGGCTCGGGGTCGATCCAGTACAGGTGGCGGGCCCGCTTGCGCAGCTCGGCCAGCACCCACGACTGGCTGGCGTGGTAGTTGTTCCGGGCGTCGCCGAGGACGATCACCGACGTCTTCGGGGTCACCTCGTTGCCCCACTTCTGGTGGAACACCTCGAACGCATGGCCGTAATCGGAGTGCCCGTCGACCCAGACGACGTCGGCCTCGGTGTTGATCCGCTTCACGGCGTCGCCGAGGTCGGCGTTGCCCTCGAAGAAGCGGGTCACCTCGTCGATCCCGTCGATGAACACGAAGCTGCGCACCCGGGAGAACTGGCTCGACAGGGCGTGCACCAGCTGGAGGGTGAAGCGGGCGAAGCTGGCCACGGACCCCGAGATGTCGGCCACGACCATGATCTCCGGCTTGGACGGGTGGGGCCGGCGGAAGCGGGGGTCGGCCGGCACGCCGCCGTAGGCCAGCGAGTGGCGGACGGTGCTGCGGAAGTCGAGCTGGCCCCGGTGGTGGCGCCGCCGCCGCATGGCCAGCCGGGCGGCCAGGGCCCGGGCCAGGGGGCCGATGGCCCGCTGGAGGGCGGCCATCTCGTCCCGGGAGGCGTGCATGAACTCGACGTCCTCGGGGAGCTTGGCCCGCAGGCTCCGGGCCATGGCCTGGGGACCGCGGTCGGCCACGAGGCGCCGGCGGATCTCGGCCTCGACCTCCTCCCGCAGCCGCTGGATCCGGCCCGCCAGCTCCTCCCGGGCCAGTCGCTCCTCCAGCTCGTCGGCGAAGCCGCCCCGCTCGGCCGCCAGCTGCTCCAGGAGCCGATCCAGGAGGCTGTCGAGGTCGAGGGCCCGCAGCGTGCGGTAGAGGTAGTAGGTGCCGCCCACCGGCCGGCCCGGCTCCATCCCGGCGTGGCGGGTGACGGCGGCGGCGGCGAAGGCCCGCAGGGCGTCGGGGTCGAGGATGGCCCGCATCAGCATGGCCATCAGCTCCTCGGGCGAGGCGTCGCCGCCCGCTCCCCCGCCGGGCAGCATCCCGGGGATGGGGACGCCGCCGCCGGAGCGGCCGCCACCCGGCCCGTCCTCGTCGTCGTCGTCGAAGGCGAAGGGCTGGAGGGCGAAGTACACGTCGAAGAGGATGTTGAAGACTTTCTCGTGGTCGGCGTGTTTGACCAGCGTGGTCTGCAGCGCCGTCTTGAAGGTGGCCCGGTCCTCGATCGGGATGTGCTCCAGGGCCCGCATGGCGTCGAGGTTCTCGGTCATCGACACCGGCAACCCGGCGGCCCGCAGCTCGTGGACGAAGCCCGACAGCAGGTCGAGCATGCGCCCCGGCGCCGGCACCTCCACCGCGGTCATCGCCCCTAGGCCTCCGCGACCTTCAGCTCCTTGTTGGCCCGCTCGATGTCGCGCTGGTACTTGAGCAGCACGTGGAGGGTGCCGCCGACGACGTCGGGCGTGACCTTCTCCACCCCGAGATGCATGAGGGTGCGGGCCCAGTCGATCGTCTCCGAGATCGACGGCGCCTTCTTCAGGTCGAGGGCCCGGATGGAGCGCACGACCCGGGCGATCTGGTCGGCGAGGGTGGCGTCGATGCCCGGCACCCGCACCCGCACGATGTCCTGCTCCCGCTCGGCGTCGGGGTAGTCGAGGTGGAGGAAGAGGCAGCGCCGCTTGAGGGCCTCCGACAGCTCCCGGGTGTTGTTGGAGGTGAGGACCACGATCGGCCGCCGCACGGCGGTGATCGTGCCCAGCTCCGGCACCGACACCTGGAAGTCACTCAGCACCTCGAGCAGCAGCGCCTCGGTCTCGATCTCGACCCGGTCGACCTCGTCGATCAGCAGCACCACCGGCTCGTCGGCCCGGATGGCCTCCAGGAGCGGCCGGGTGAGGAGGAACTGCTCGGAGAAGATGTCGGACTCGACGGTCTCCCAGTCCCGCTCGTGCTCCCGGTCGGCCTGGATCCGCAGCAGCTGCTTCTTGTAGTTCCACTCGTAGAGGGCCTTGGACTCGTCGAGGCCCTCGTAGCACTGCAGCCGGATCAGCCGGGAGCCGGTGCTGGCGGCGATGGCCTTGGCCAGCTCGGTCTTGCCGACCCCGGCCCGGCCCTCGACGAGTACGGGCTTCTCCAGCCGGTCGGCCAGGAAGACGACCCCGGCGGTGGAAGGGTCGGCCAGGTAGTCGACGCTCCGGAGCGCCTCCTGGACGGCATCGACGGAGGTGAAGCGCTCGGCCATCAGGTGGTTCCGCCTTTCGAGGGTGCGGACCGGTGAGTTCTGTCGGGGGAGGCTGGTGAAGCTCCCAAGGGTTGCGTGATGATACTAACCCCTGATCTGGCCGTCGCCCCACACGACGTACTTGTAGGTCGTCAGCTCCCGCAGGGCCATGGGCCCCCGGGCGTGGAGCTTCTGGGTCGAGATGCCGATCTCGGCCCCGAAGCCGAACTCCTCCCCGTCGGTGAAGCGGGTCGAGGCGTTGACGGTGACGGTGCCGGAGTCGACGGCGGCCACGAAGCGGCGGGCGGCGGCGACGTCGTCGGTGACGATGGCCTCGGTGTGGCCGGTGCCGAAGCGGTTGACGTGGGCGATGGCCGCCTCCACGTCGGGCACCACGGCCACCGACATCTTGAGGCCCAGGAACTCCCGGCCGAAGTCGTCGTCGGTCGCCGCCCCCATGCCGGGGACGAGCAGGCGTGCGGCCTCGTCGCCGACGAGCTCGACGCCGGCGCCCTGCAGGGCCTGCGCCGCCCGGGGCAGGAAGGTGCCGGCCACCGCGGTGTGGACGAGAAGCGACTCGGCGGCGTTGCAGACGCTGGGCCGCTGGGTCTTGGCGTTGACGACGATGTCGAGGGCCCGGTCGAGGTTGGCGGCGACGTCGACGTAGACGTGGCAGTTGCCGTCGCCGTCGATGACGTAGGGGACCTTGGCGTTGTCGAGGATCGACTGCACGAGGGACGGGCCGCCCCGGGGGATGAGGCAGTCGACGTAGCCGGTGAGCTGCATGAGCCCGACGGCGGTCTCGTGGGAGACGTCCTCCACCAGGATGACGGAGTCCTCCGGCAGGCCGGCCTTGCCCGCCCCCTCCCGGAGCAGCGCCGCCACCGCCTGGTTGGACCGCAGCGCCGTCGACGAGCCCCGCAGCAGGGCGGCGTTGCCCGACTTGAGGCAGAGACCGGCGGCGTCGCTGGTCACGTTGGGCCGGTTCTCGTAGATGATCGCCACCACGCCGAGGGGCACCCGGACCCGGGAGATCTCCAGCCCGTTGGGCCGCTTCCAACCGTCAAGCACCTCGCCCACCGGGTCGGGCAGCGAGGCCACCTTCCGCAGGCCGTTGGCCATCCCGGTCAGCCGGACCTCGGTCAGGCGGAGCCGGTCGAGGGGGCCGGATTCCATCCCCCCGGCGGCGGCCGCCTCGATGTCGGCGGCGTTGGCGGCGAGGACCTCGGCACTGCGCTGCTCGAGCAGGTCGGCGGCGGCGGTCAGCGCCTCGTCCTTGGCGGCGGTGGAGGCGGTGGCCAGCATCCGGGAGGCGGCCTTGGCCCGCCGCCCGAGCTCCGTGACCTGCGAGTTTGTTTGCCCCATGGGCCCAATCCTACCGGTGAGGCCGGCCTGGCACGCCGGGCCGGGTACCTGTGCACAGGCTGAGACAGCGGGCCGAAAATGCGACGGCGCCCGGGCGGGGTGCGACGCTAGTGTGAGCGCCGCTGGGGGCGAATGCGACATTGCATTTCTTCCTCCCGGCCCGTTGGGGACGATCCCGGCAGAGTTGCTGTCGGATGCTTCAGGTTTTCCGGCGGTCGTGCGACGGTAGGCCCCGCATCCGAGCGGGAGGACTGGGGAACGATGGATCCGGGGATGCGCTGGAGGCTTTCGCAGGGGGACCCCCTCACCCTGCCGCGGGAGCGCACGACCGATCCCCTCTCCACCGTCCTCGGTTCACTCGTCGGCACCTTCGCCGTCGTCACCACGGTCTGGATGGTGGTCCTCGGCTTCGTCGGCGGCACCGTGCCCGTGGCCGGCTGGCATCTCTCCGGCGGCCCCGGAAGCGGCCTGGCCTGGCTGATGGTGGTGGCCAGCCTCGGGGTCGTCGTCCTGTGGCTCGCGCCGCTGCTGCTGTCGCTGGCGGTCTACGAGGCGCTGTCGCGACTCACCCCGGCACTGGTCGGGGTGGCCAAGCGCCCGACACGGCGCACCCACCCCGGCAACCCGATCTCCCGGGCCGCCTGACCCGCCCCCCTCCCTAGGAGGGGAGCACCACCAGGTCGTCGCGGTGGATCACCTCGTGCGGCGCGCCCTCGGGCAGGTCGCCGGTCCGTGAGCCGGCCAGCTCGGCCAGGGCGACCGAGCTGTAGCGGACGAGGCCTTTGGCGAACGGCCGCCCGTCGGGGCCGATGACCTCGACGGCGTCGTCGGCGTCGAAGCTGCCCTCCACCGACCGCACCCCGGCCGGGAGCAGCGACCGGCCCGACTCCACCAGCGCCCGCCGGGCGCCGTCGTCGACGACGAGCCGGCCGTGGGCCCCCTGGGCGAAGGCGATCCACAGCTTGCGGCTGCTGAGCCGCTTGGCCCGGGGCCGCACCACCGTCCCCACCGGCTCCTCCGCGACGGCCCGGGGAATCACACCGGGAACGGAGGCGGCGGCGATGACGGACCGCACCCCCGACCAGGCGGCGATCTTGGCCGCCTGGAGCTTGGAGGCCATCCCGCCACTCCCCCGCTCGCTGCCGCCCACCCCGGCCACGGCCTCGAGGGCGGCGTCGACCTCGGCGATCTCCTCGATGAGAGTGGCGGCCTCGTCGACCCGGGGGTCGGCGGTCATGACACCCGACGTGTCGGTCAGCAGGAGGAGCAGGTCGGCGCCGACGAGGTGGGCGACGAGGGCGGCGAGGCGGTCGTTGTCGCCGTAGCGGATCTCGTCGTCGGCCACGGTGTCGTTCTCGTTGACGATCGGCACCGCGCCGAGGTCGAGGAGCCGCCGCAGCGTCTGGCGGGCGTGGAGGTACTGCGTGCGATGGATGAAGTCGTAGGGGGTGAGCAGGACCTGGCCGGCCAGGAGGCCGTGGGTGGAGAGGATGGCGCAGAACCGCTCCATGAGGCGGGGCTGACCGATGGCGGCGATGGCCTGCAGCGTGCCGACGTCGGTCGGCCGGCGGTCGAGGCCCAGCGCGGGGAGGCCGGCGGCGATGGCCCCCGACGAGACGAGGACGACCTCGTGGCCGGCGGCCCGCACGGCGGCGATCTCGGCGCAGAGCTTGATGATGGGCTCCGCCACCACCTCGCCGGTCTCGTCGGTCAGCGAGCTGGTGCCGACCTTGACGACGACGATCACGCCTGGTTCCGCTCCGGCGCGGGTTCCTCGACGGTGACCTCGGCGCCCGGCTCGTGGTACTCGAGTTCGATTGCGGCGATGCGGACGGTGTCGCCGTGGCGGGCCCCCGCCCGGGCCAGGGCCCGGTCGACACCCAGGCGGCGGAACCGGTCCTGCACGTAGGCCAGCGCCTCGGGGTTGGTGAGGTCGGCCATGGCCACCACCCGCTCCGCCAGGCGGCCGGCGACCCGGAAGGCGCCGTCGTCGTCGCGCTTGACGGAAAAGCCCTCCTCGGCCGGCCGGTGCACCACGAACGACTCGACCTCGCCCTCGGACTCCCTCGCCTCGGCGACGAGGCGGCTGACGGCCCCGAGGAACGGCCCGAGCCCGTCCCGGGTGACGGCCGAGATCCGCAGGCCCTCGTACCCGACGTCCGGGGAGGCCACATCGGCCTTGGTGCCCACCACCAGCCGGGGCCGTTCCAGCAGCGCCGGCTCGTGGCGGCCCAGCTCCTCGAGGAGGATCCGTTCCTGGTCGGCCGGGCCGCGACCCTCCATCGAGGCCAGGTCGAGGAGCACCACGAGCACCCGGGCCCGCTCGACGTGGCGGAGAAACTGATGCCCCAATCCCCGGCCCTCCGAGGCGCCCTCGATGAGGCCGGGGATGTCGGCCACCACGAACTCGGTGTCGCCGGTGCGGACGACGCCCAGGTTGGGCACCAGCGTGGTGAACGGATAGTCGGCGATCTTCGGCTTGGCGGCCGAGATCACGGAGATGAGGGTCGACTTCCCGGCGTTGGGGAACCCCACGAGCGCGACGTCGGCGATGAGCCGTAGCTCGAGCCGCAGCCAGCGTTCCTCGCCGTACTCGCCCTGCTCGGCGAAGCCCGGCGCCCGGCGCGAGTTCGACAGGAAGTGGGCGTTGCCCCGCCCGCCCCGCCCGCCCCGGGCGGCCAGCACCCGGTCACCCGTCCGCACCAGGTCGGCGAGGACGGCGCCGTCGCGGTCGCGGACGATCGTGCCCTCGGGGACGGGCACGACGAGATCGGCTCCGGTGGCGCCGGTGCGCTTGTTCCCCGAGCCGTGGGTGCCGGAGGCGGCGCGGCGGTGGGGATGGTCCCGGAAGGCGATGAGCGAGGCCACGTTGCGGTCGGCGACCAGCCACACGTCGCCGCCCTTGCCGCCGTCGCCGCCGTCGGGCCCACCCCGGTCGACGTAGGGCTCCCGGCGGAAGGCGACCGCGCCGGCCCCGCCGTCGCCGCCCCGCAGATTGGCCATCGCCTCGTCCGTGAAATCAGACATCTCGATTCCTCAGGCGGCCCCGCCGCCCCGGACGAAGCGCGCCAGCCGTTACTCCGCCGGCAGTACGTCGACGAGCCGGCGGCCGCGCCGGCTGCCGAACTTGACCTTGCCGTCGGCGGTGGCGAACAGCGTGTCGTCGCCACCCCGGCCGACGTTGTCGCCGGGGTGGAACTTGGTGCCCCGCTGGCGGACGATGATCGAGCCGGCACTCACGACGGTGCCGTCGAAGACCTTCACGCCGAGCCGCTGGGCGGTGGAGTCACGCCCGTTGCGGGAGGTGCCGGAACCCTTCTTCTTCGACATGGTGAGACCCTTCAGCCCTTGGAGATCCCGGTGATCTCGATCGTCGTGTAGTGCTGGCGGTGACCCCAGTGGCGGCGCTGGTTCGTCTTGTTCTTGTAGGTGAACCCGTTGATCTTCGGGCCCTTGGCCTCGCCCACCACCCGGGCGGTGACCGAGGCCCCCGACAGCTGGGCGGGGGTGGACAGCACGTCGGACCCGTCGACCACGAGGACCGGCGCCAGCGTGACGGTCTCGCCCGGGACGCGCTCGATGTCGAGCCGCTCCCCCTCGGACACCCGGTACTGCTTCCCGCCCGTCTTGATCACCGCGTACATGCGCGTCACACCCCGCAGAAGCCGAATTCGGAAGTTGGAATCGTAACAGCTGAGCCTAGAGAAGCGTGTCGTCGAGGATGATGCCCCGGCTTCGCAAACGGTGCAGGTGGTGGAGAACGCCTCGACGAGGCCCTCGGAGATCCGCTTGCGGGTCATCTCGACCAGGCCGAGCTCGGAGATGTCGAAGACCTGGGTGCGGGTCTTGTCCCGGGCCAGGGCCTCCTTGAACTTCCGGAGGACCTCCTCCCGGTTCTTCCTGATCTCCATGTCGATGAAGTCGATGACGATGATCCCGCCGATGTCCCGCAGCCGCAGCTGGCGGGCCACCTCCTCGGCCGCTTCCAGGTTGTTGGCGAAGACGGTCTCCTCCAGGTTGGACCGGCCGACGTTCTTGGCCGTGTTGACGTCGATGACGGTGAGGGCCTCGGTCCGCTCGATGATGATCGAGCCCCCCGACGGCAGCCACACCTTGCGCTCCAGGGCTTTGTGGAGCTGCTCGTGGACGTGGTAGCGCTCGAAGATCGGCAGCGGATCCTGGTAGAGCTCGACCCGGTCGGCCAGCTCGGGGGTGATGGCCTCCACGTAGCGGCGGATCTCCTCGTACAGCGCCGGGTCGTCGATGATCACGCCCCGGTACTCCTTGTTGAACTCCTCCCGGATGACCCGGATGGCCAGGTCGGGTTCCTGGTGGAGCAGCAGCGCCGGCCGGCTGCGGGCCGCCCGCTTGGAGATGTCCTCCCACTGGGCCGAGAGACGCCTGAGGTCGCGGGCCAGTTCGTCGGCGCTGGCGCCGTCGGCCGCGGTGCGGACGATGAGCCCGTTCTCCGCCGGCCGGATCTCGTCGAGGATCTTGCGGAGCCGCTTGCGCTCGTCGTCGGACAGGCGCTTGGAGATGCCGTAGGTGCCCGGCTGGTTGGGGATCATGACCACGAACCGGCCCGCCAGGCTGACCTCCTGGGTGAGCCGGGCGCCCTTGGTCCCGATGGGGTTCTTCGTCACCTGGACGATCACCGGCTGGCCGTTGCGCAGCAGCCGCTCGATCTTGGGCCGGCGGCCCTCGATCTCCGTCTCGTCGAAGACCACGTCGTCCCGGTAGAGCACGCCGTTCTTCGGCGTGCCGATGTCGACGAAGGCCGCCTCCATCCCGGGGAGGACGTTCTGGACCTTCCCGAGGTAGATGTTCCCGTCGATCTGGGTCGTCGTGTCGGTCGGCCGGGACACGTAGTGCTCGACCAGGCTCCGGCCCTCGAGGACGGCCACCTGGGTGGCCACGCCGGGCCGGGCCGAGACGCACATCAGGTAGCGCCCGGTGGGGCGGCCCTTGCGGGTGCGGCCCCGGCGGCGTTCGAGGGCCGCCTCGTCGAGCTCGTCGAGCATCGCCTCGACTTCCGACTGGCGGGTCTTCTCGGCCGAAGTAGCCGATCCGCCCCGGCCCCGGGACCGCCCGCCTCCTGAGGCGGGGGTGGCCGGAGCGGCGGTCGGGGTGGCCGTGGCGCCGGTGGTGCCACCGCTTCCCCCGGACCCTGCCCGGCCGCGACCCCGGCTGCGACGCCGGCGGGTGGAGTTCGTCGGGGCGGCGCCGTCTCCGTCGCCTGACCCCGACTGGGAGGTGCGAGCGCCCGCGGCGGGAGTAGGAGCGGCCGGCGCAGAGATCTCGAGTGAAGCGGACGCCGAGGCGGCGGCGGCCCGGGACCGCCCGCCACCCGGAGCCGGGGTCGACCGGGCCCGACCACCGGACTGGGTGGGGGCGCCCTCGGTGTCGTCGCCGGCGGAACGGCCCGCCGCGGCCGGCTTCTCGGCCGCCGCCGGGTTGACCCGCCGCCGACCCGAGCCCGCCCCGGTCCTCTCGGTCGCCGACGACTCCGACGCACCCGCTTCGTCGTCCGGGGCGGCGGCGCCGCCGGGGGTCCGACCCGACGACCGTCCGGACCGGTTGCCACTCCGCCCGTCGGCCGAGGGACCGGAATCGGATTCCTCGGCCGGCCCGGGCGCCGTGGCGCCGCCCTCGGGCGCGCCGGCCGGGCCCGGCCGGCCGGGCAGGGAAACCTCCCGGGGGCCGGACGGTTCGTCGGCCTCGGCCGCTTCGGCGGCGCCGCCGCCGGCCCGGGAGCCGGAGCGGGACCGTCCGCCGCCGGCCCGGGCGCCGCCCTCGGCCGGGGCCTTTTCGGTCAGGTCGACGGCGTCGTCGCCGTCATCATCGGAGTCGTCGCTGTCGTCGGCGTCGGAGGAGTCAGCCGAGCCGGGACCGGCCGATGACGGACGGCGCCGGTTGCGGCCACCCCGCGACCCCCGTCGCCGTCGTTTGCGGACGACCACAGCGTCCTCGCCGCCCCCTGCCGGGGCCGGCCCTCCCTCGCCCTGCTCCGGCCGCGCAACGGCAACCGGTTCGTCGGAGGCCGGGCGGGCCTCCGGAACGGTCTCGTCGGACATAAAACCCTTTCCTCGTGCTGCGCGCCGAAGCGGCGCGCCAGCGCCCGCCGGCCGACACAGGGGTCGGCGCGGGGGGCGGAGCCGAATGGTGTGGGGCGCCTCCGGCGCCCTGATCGATCTGGTCAAACTTTGGGACGTGACGAGTTCGGAGCGACGTCGCTCGGATCCACCCACCGGCCGCCATCACACGCAGCCATCCGGCCAGAAGGGCCACGGTGAGGGCCGCTCCGGCGGCCGTCGCGGGCAGGCGCGTCCCGCGGGGAGCAGGCGCTGCTGGCCGGACCGGGCGCCGAACCGTCAGCGGGGAAGGGCGGGCAGCAGGGCTTTCGCTGCCACGACCCGCCCCGGTGAACCGGGCGGGCTGGATCGCCTCGGCCAGCAGCGGTTCAGTCCGCGGCCGGAGGGTCTTCATCACGTTGTGACCAGTCTAGCGGGAGGGAGAAGGGCCGCCCCAGTGGCTCTCGGGCACCTGGGAGGTTCACAAGCCCTCCCGCGAGGCGCACGACTTGCCGCATTGGCGGCCAGACCGACCGCCGCGAAGCAGGCCAGCATCGACGACCCGCCGTAGCTGAGGAACGGCAGCGGGATCCCGGTGATGGGCGTGATCCCCATCGTCATACCGACGTTCTCGGTCACCTGGAAGACCAGCATGGCCAGCGCTCCGGCGCAGCACAGGGCCCCGAAGGGGTCCCTCGAGCGCCAGGCGGCCCGCCAGATGCGCCAGGCCAGCAGGGCGAAGAGCCCGAGCACCGTGGCTCCCCCGAGGAGGCCGAGCTCCTCCCCCACCACGGTGAAGACGAAGTCGGTGTGCTGCTCGGGCACGTAGGCCAGCCGGGTCTGGCTTCCGGAGAAGAGGCCCTCGCCGGCGATCCCCCCCGAGCCGATGGCGATCTTGGCCTGTTCGAGGTTCCAGGTGGCGCCCCGGGAGTCGTGCGACTGATGGAGGAAGCTGGTCAGGCGCTCGACCTGGTACGGCGCCAGAAGCCCGCCCCGCAGCACGCCGGCCACGGCCAGCACGCCGAGCAGCCCCAGGAGGGCCAGATGGCGGGCCCGGGCCCCGGCCACGGCCACGACCCCGGCCGCGAGGCTCACGAGGACCATGGCGGTCCCGAGGTCGGGCTGGAGGAACACGAGCCCGACCGGCAGCGCCAGCAGCACCAGCCCGCCCATCAGGCGCCGCCCGTCGAGCGGCCCGCCGGCCCGGGCGCCGTGGGCGGCCAGCGCCACGACGAGAACCGGCTTGATCAGCTCGGCCGGCTGCAGCGCCAGCGGGCCGAGGCTGAACCAGGCCTGGGCCCCGTTCGTGCGGGCCCCGAGCGGGCTGAGGACGAGCAGGAGGCCGCCGAGCCCGGCCAGGTACAGCAGGTTGGCCCGCCGCCGCACCCGCTCGAGGTCGACCACGGCGGCCGCCGACATGACCACGATCCCGACGGCGACCCACAGCAGCTGCCGGGCGGGAAAGGCCAGGCCGTGGCGGCGGGTCGCCGCCCCGACGAGCACCACGCTGAGCCCGGCCAGGCCCCCGGCACTGCCGATGAGGACGGGATCGTGCCCGGAGACCCGGCGCCGGATCCGCCGCCGAACCCGCCGGACCCGGCCCCGCCCCACCCCGATCATCGCCGCTCGCCGGTCAGGACCCCGAGCACGCGCCGGACGATGGGGGCGGCCACGGCCGAGCCGAAACCCGCCTCCTCGACCACGGCGGCCACCACGTACCGGGGGTGGTCGGCGGGGGCCACCGCCACGAACAGGGACGTGTCGGCTTTGCCGATCACCTGGGCCGTGCCCGTCTTGCCCTCGACCGGCACCCGATCGAGCGGGAACCCGGCGAACGCCTCCGCCGCCGTCCCTTCTCGGCTGGACACCGCCCCCTGCAACCCCGCCAGCACCGCCTGCCGCGCCCCCTCGTCAATCCCCGCCGACGCCCGCCCGGCAGTTGGACCGACGCCGGGATCCACGACGTGCGGGGTCGGTGGCACCTGCCCGGTGGCCAGGGCCGCATAGGCCCGGGCCAGCTGGAGGGGGGTGACGAGCACGTCGCCCTGTCCGATGGCCAGATTCACGTTGTCGCCGGGATACCACCGCCCATCGGGGACGTCCGCCGGCCACCGCCTCTGCGCCGCCCGGCGATCCGCCGGGCCCGGGATCCGCCCCGCGGCCTCGGGCCCGATGTCGATCCCGGTGACCCGCCCGAGGCCGAGCCGGCCGGCGATGTCCTGGATGGGCCCGTCCCGCGCCCCGTCCGGCGGGCCGGCGTAGAGCCGGTCGCCGAGGCCGTAGAAGTAGACATCGCTCGACACGGCCAGCGCCCGGGCCAGGTCGACCTTGCCGTGGGCCTTCCCCTGGGCGTTCTGCAACAGCCGGCCGCCGAGCCGGTAGGTGCCGCGGTCGTCGACCACCGTGGCCGGGGTGATCAGCCCCGCCCGCAGGCCGGCGAGGGCCGTGACGGGTTTGAAGGTCGAGCCGGGGGCGTAGAGGCCCTGGAGGGCCCGGTTCGTCAGCGGGGCGTGGGCGGCAGGGTCGTGGAGGGCGGCCCAGGTGGCAGCCGGGATCCGACCGGCCAGCGCCGCCGGTTCGAAGGTCGGCGCCGAGGCCAGGGCCAGGACGGACCCGTCCTGCACGTCGAGGGCCACGACCGCCCCGCCGGGGGCGGGGCTGCCGGCACCGCCTGGGACGCCGGCCCGGGCCGCCGCCATCCCGTCGGCCAGGGCCTGCTCGGCCACGGTCTGGACGTCGAGGTCGAGCGTGAGGCGCACGTCGTGCCCGGCCGTCGCCGCCCGCCCGCCTACGGCGCCCATCGGTCGTCCGGCGCTGTCGACCTCGATCCGGGTCTCGCCGGGGACGCCGGCCAGCACGGCGTCCTCGGCCGCCTCGACCCCGCTGGCGCCGGCCCGCCCCGGCCGCCCGGGGCCGGGCGATCCGCCGAGCATGCCCAGCACGTGGGCGGCCAACCGGCCCTGCGGGTAGCGCCGGACCGGATGGGCGTCGATCTCGATGCCGGGAAACTCGACCCCTCGCTCCCGGAGGGCGACCACCAGGTCGTCGGGCGCGTCGTCGACCAGCGTGGCGGGGACGAGCCGGTCCCCCGCCGCGCTGACCGCCCGCCGGTTGAGCTCGGCGACCGGCAGGCCGAGGACGGGCGCCAGCCGCTCGAGGAGCGCCCGCCGCCGCGCGGCCGACAGGCGCCGGTCGAGCCGCACCCGCCACGCCGACCCGGAGTCGGCCAGCACCCGGCCCGCCCGATCGAGGATCCGCCCCCGCGGTGCCTCCAGCGACACCACGCGCAACCGGTTGGCCTCCGCCCGGGCGGCGTAGGCCGGCCGCTCGGCGACCTGCAGGTGGACCAGACGGGCCAGCAGCGTGGCGAAGCAGCAGACGGTCACCAACCCGGCCACCACCATGCGCCGCCGCCGCCGGACCAGGCCGGAAGCCGGAACCCGCCGCCGCTTCATCGGCCCGCACTCCCATTCACCCGGCGCACGGCGGCGAAGACCGGCGGGCCCAGCGGGGCCGAGATCACAGCCGCCGCTGCGATCCGGAGGAGGCCGGTGACGGGCGGGAACGGCACACCGGCCAGGCCGGTCGCCACCATTGCCGTCGCCAGGCGGCCGGCGGCCACGCCGATGAGGCTCAGCGCCACCGCTCGGCGCCGCGCCTCCCGCCGGGCCGACTGCTGGCGGCGCACCCGACCGGTAGGGCCGGAATGGGCCCGGGAGCGGAGGGGCCGGCCTGTCCGGCAGGCGAAGCAGGTCGATTCCGGCCGGCAGAGGGCGGCGGCGGTGCCGGCGGCCGGCGGGCGCCGGCACCGACCGAGGAGGTGACCGACGACGGTGAAGGCCAGCGCCGCCGTCCCCAGCGGCGTCGCCCGGAAGAGGTCGGCCCCGAGGCCGGCGGCGAACCCGAACGCCGCTCCCGCCCGCGGCCCCCGGCACATGGCCACCGCCGCCACGGTGACGAGCATCGCCTCCGGCGCCACCCCGCCCACGGCCAGGTGCGATGCCACTGCCACCTGGCCGACCAGGGCCGTCAGGAGCACGGCGCCGAGCGGCGCGACCCGCCGGGCGGTCACCACCCGCTCACCGACCAGAGCCGCGAGGCCGAGCCCACCGTGACCGAGCCGCCCTTCCCCGGCGGGAGAAGCCTCCACCCAGCGGCGGGCGACGGCCGGTGCCGTCATGGCTCGGGCCTCCAGCGGAGGACCTTCACCACTTCGAGGCGGTCGGGCGGGGCGAAGGGCTCGACGCCGAGATGCCCTCGGGAGCCGGTGACCCGCCCCACCGGCAGCCCGGCCGGGAACAGGCTGTGGCGGAGCCCAGACGTCACGGCGAGGTCCCCGCTGCTGACCGGGGCGTTCGGGTCGAGCAGGTCGAGCCGGAGACCGGGCCCGCCCCGCCCCTGCGCCACCCCCGCCGGCCCGGCGCCACTCGCTCCGGGGGTCGGCGGGACGGGTGCCACGGCATGGATGCCGACCGCCGATGTGGCGGCGGTGACGGGCAGGACGATGCTCTGGCCCGGCCCGACCTCCAGGATCCGGCCGACGAGCCCGCCGGCGGCCACCACGGGCATGCCGACGCCGATCCCGTCGTGGCTCCCCCGGTCGAGCACGACCGTCGCGCCGGAACCGGGCCCCCCGGTCGAGACGACCCGGGCCGCGACGCCGTCGCCTCCGGCCGGTCCGTCGAGATGGAGCAGTGCCGCCAGCCGGGCGTTCTCGGCTTCCAGGGCGGCGGCCCGGGCGGCCTGTGACCCGGCCTCCTCCCGTCGGCGGGCCGCCTCCGCCCGGGCGCGGGTCAGCTCCCCGCCCCGGTGGAAGCCGGCCCCGATGGCCCCCAGCGGCCGGAACGCTGCCGCCCCGGCCGCCTCCACCGGCACGAACGCCCCCCGGGTCACCGCCCGCAGGCTGCCGAGCGGGCCGACCAGGAGCCCACCGGGCCGCCCGACCAGGATCAGCGACAACGCCGCTGCGACCAGCACGGCCACCAGCGGGGGCCGCACGGCCAGGGGCCGCTCGCCCCCTCGGCCGGCCGCCGGCCGGAAGGACGGAGGGTGGGTGGCGGGCACCGGCCGGCCACACCTCCCCCCGATCACAACTGGCTCACGTCGACGAGGACGTTGCGACAGGCCTCGAGGTTGGCCAGGCAGTGGCCGGCGCCCCGGGCCACGGCGTGGAGCGGGTTGCCGTTGATCATGACCGGCAGGCCGGTCTCGTCGGCCAGCCGCTGGTCGAGCCCCCGCAGCAGCGCCCCGCCGCCGCAGAGGGCGATGCCGTGCTCCATGACGTCGGCGGCCAACTCCGGGGGCGTGGCGTCGATCACGTCCTTCAGGGCGTCGACCACGGCCACCACCGGCCCTTCGAGCGCCTCCCGGATCTCGACCGTCGACGTCATGACCGTGCGGGGGAGGCCGGTCACCAGGTCGCGGCCCCGAATCTCGGCGTCGTAGTCGTCAGGGGCGTCGCGGCGGGCGGCCCGGGCCGCCTCCGGCCGGGCCGGGCCGGCCGAGCCGACCTGGATCTTGAGCTCCTCGGCGGTGCGCTCCCCGAGCGCCACCCCCTGCTCCTTCTTGAAGTAGTCGACGATGGCCTCGTCGAAGTCGGCCCCGCCGAGGGGCACCGACTTGCGGGCCACCACCCCGCCCAGCGACAGGACGGCGACCTCAGTCCGCCCGCCGCCGACCACGACGACCATGCTCCCCCGGGCGTCGTGGATCGGGAGACCGACCCCGAGGGCGGCGGCGATGTGGGCCTCGACCAGGTCGACGGGACGGCGCCCGCCGGCCTCCTCGGCCGCCTCCTGCACCGCCCGCTGCTCGACTGGATCGAGCCCCGACGGCACCACCACGAGCAGCTTGGGCCGGGACCACCGCCGGGCCTGCACCTGCAGGAGCATGTAGCGCAGCATCCGGGTGCAGACGTCGAGATCGGTGATCACGCCGTGCTGCAGCGGCCGCACGACCTCGATCGACGCCGGAGTCCGCCCCAGCATGTGCCGGGCCTCGGCGCCGACGGCCACCGGCCGTCCGTCGTCCGTGGTGAGGGCGACCAGCGACGGCTCCTCCAGCACCACGCCGCGCCCGGGGACGAACACGGTCGTCGTCGTTGTCCCCAGATCAATAGCCGTGGCCCGACCCTCCATCAGCCTGTCCTCCGCCCGAGGCCAAACTTGCCGGGGTCTGGGGGGAACCCCCAGAAGTTAATAACAGAGGTGAGATTACACACCTGTCATTCCCGCCTCAAGCCAGCCGACGGAGGGTGACGGCGGCGGCTGCGGGGAGCGTCAGAAATCGAAGAAGAGGCCGATCTCCCGGGCGGCGGACTCGGGCGAGTCGGAGCCATGGACGAGGTTCTCGGTCAGCTCGACGGCCAGGTCGCCCCGGATCGTGCCCGGCCCCGCCTGTCGGGGGTTGGTGGCACCCATCAGGGTGCGCACCACGGAGAACGCCTCGGGCCCCTCCACCACCATCAGCACGGCCGGCCCGCGGGTGATGAAGGCGACGAGATCGTCGTAGAACGGCTTGCCCTGGTGCTCGCCGTAGTGCTGCCCGGCGGTCTCCTTGGAGATCGTCTCCATCCGCATGGCGGCGATGCGCAGACCCTTGCGCTCCAGCCGGGAGACGATCTCCCCCACCAGGCGGCGCTCGACGGCGTCGGGCTTGCAGATCACCAGGGTGCGGTCGCCAGTCGTCGTCATGGCCGGAACCTTAGGCGAGGCCGGCGCGGGCCGCCCCCACGAGGTACAGCGATCCGGCCACCACGATCTGGCCCTCCCCGGGGGTGACCTCCCGGGCCCGGGTCAGGGCGTCGTCCACCGTGTCCATGACCGCCACGCGGTCGGGGTCGACGCCGAGCTCGAGGGCGGCGTCGGCCAGCTCGTTGGCCGGCATGGCCCGGGGGCTCGGCGGCGGGCAGGCCAGGACCCACTCCGCCTCGGTGGCGCCGAGGGCGGCCAGCATGACCGTCGGATCCTTCTCCCGCATCAGCCCGACGATCAGAGTGCGGGGGGCGGGCACGAACTCCTCCTCCAGCGCCTGGACCAGGGCCTCCGCCCCGGCGGCGTTGTGGGCCCCGTCGAGGATCACCAGCGGCTCGTGGCCGACGATCTCGAGGCGACCCGGAGCCCGGAAGGTGGCCAGGGCCTCGACCACCAGATCGGGCGGGAAGGGCTCACCGAAGAAGGCCTCGGCGGCGGTGAGGGCGATGGCGGCGTTGATCGCCTGATAGGCGCCGTGGATCGGGAGGTAGAGGTCGGAGTACTCGGCCAGCGGCGTGCGCAGGTCGATGGCCCGCCCGCCGTAGGCGGCGGCGTTGCGCAGCACGCCGAAGTCGACGTCGGGCCGCAGCACCCGGCCGGGGTCACGTTCGAGGAAGATGCCCTGCAGGCCCGGATCCGTCTCGCCCAGCACCAGCGTGGCGCCGGGCTTCACGATCCCGGCCTTCTCGGTGGCGATCGTCTCCCGGGTCGAACCGAGGTACTCGACGTGGTCGATGCTGACGTTGGTCACCACCGCCACCTCGGCGTCGGCGGCGTTGGTGGCGTCCCACAGGCCGCCGAGCCCCACCTCGGCCACCGCCACCTGCACGCCGAGGTCGCTGAACCAGTGGTACCCGGCGGCGGTCATGACCTCGAACCAGCTGGGCCGGGCGGCGGGGCCCTGGCGGTCGACGAGGGCCGCCTCGGCCACCGCCACCATCCGCAGCTCCTCGGCCAGGGCGCCGTCGGTGATCGCCTCGCCGCCCCAGGCCATCCGCTCGTTGACCCGCTCCAGATGGGGGCTGGTGTAGGCGCCGACCGACAGGCCCCGGGCGGTGAGGAAGTGGGCCGTCAACCGGGTGGTCGTCGTCTTCCCGTTGGTGCCGGTGACGTGGATCAGCGGGTAGTCGGCCTGGGGCCGGCCGAGCAGATCGAGGAGGGGGCGGATGCGATCGAGGCTCGGCGCCCGCAGCCGCCCACCGGCCTCGAGGTTGGCGTGGGCGTCGAGCCAGGCGAGCAGGTCGCCGATCTCGACGCTTCCCGGTTCGTGGAGGGGCGGCATCATCCCCGGATCGTAGGGGTACTTTGACCGGCGGTGGCCACTGAGTGCGTCATCCGTCCCTGGGAGCGCCGGCTGTTCCTCGACTGCCGGCGGGCGTGGGACCTCGCCGCCCACGAGCGGCGGAGCCGCGAGCCCGTCCGGCCCGCCCGGGTGGTCGACCTCGACCGGGCGGTGAACGACGCCCTGGCCGTCTACTACTTCCCCGGCATGTGGGACTGGAGCCGGGCCATCGTGGCGCCGCTGGCCACCGAGGCGTTCGTCAAGGCCATGCGTACCCAGCGCCAGGCCCACGAGGAGGCGACCGGCGCGGCCCTCGATGACGCCGCCGCGACGAGGTGGGAGGCGGACCTCGCCGCCGGCCGGCGCCTCCTCCCCGCCTACTACGCCTGGGCGGCCGACTTCGACAACTGGAGCACCGTGCAGGTCGAGGCCCTCTTCGACGTCACCGTCCCCGACCCCGACGCCCCGCCGGGAACCGGCCTGCTGGCGGCGGACGGACGGGGCGTGCAGTACCGGGTCCGCATCGATCTGGTCGTGGTCGACGACAAGGGGAAGTACTGGCTCATGGACCACCGCCTGCGACGCGGCGCCTGGGCCGAAGTGGACGACCTCGTCCTCGACGACCAGGCTCTGACCCGGGCGTGGGCCTGGGAGCTCGGCTTCCTGGCCACGGTGTCGGGCACGATCCACAACGAGCTGCGTCTCCCCGAGCCAGGTGAGCCCGACACCGGCGAATGGTTCCGCCGGACGAAGATCCCCCGGTCCAGGGCCGAGATCGAGGGCGCCGGACGGCGGGTGGGCGAGCAGAGCCGGCTCATGACCCGGGCCGACCTCGCGTCCTATCCGACGCCGGCCGCCACCACCTGCCCGCCCTGCGAGTTCCGGGCGCCATGCCTGGCCATGATGGAGGGCGACGACCCGGAGCCCGTCCTCGAACGCGACTACCGGTCCCGGGTCCAGCGCGACTTCGAGGAGGGCCGCCTCGGCTCCGTGTGGGGGTTCGTCCCCCACCGCCCGGACCACGCGAGGGTGCGGCTCAACCCGCCAGCTGGTCCCGCTGGGCCCGGAGCGTCGTGAGCGCCTCCTGGGCGCCGCTCTGGCGCGTCCGCATGGCGCCCACGACGTGGTCCGGCGCCTTGGTGACGAACGATTCGTCGGCCAGCTTGGCCTCCACCTTGGCCAGCTCGGCGGCGTGCTTCTCGATCTGGCGGTCGATGTCGGCCAGCGCGGCGGCGATGTCGACCACGCCCTCCAGCGGGATGACGATCGTGGCCCCGGCGGCCACCAGGCGCTGCTCCTTGGGCTGCGGGTCCCGCCCGGCGATCACCCCGAACTGATCGAGGCCGGCCAGCGCCCGGATGTGGGTGTCCAGGTCGCTGAGGGCGCTCCCCTGCGCGGTGTCGGCCGGCACGACGAGGGCGGCGATCTTCTTCGACGGCGGCACCTTGTGCTCGGAACGGAAGCGGCGGATGGCCGACACGATCTCGATGACCGCCGCCATGGCCGCGTCGGCGGTCTCGTCGACTGCCGACGCGTCGGCCTCCGGCCAGCGGGCGGTGATCAGCCGGCCGTCACCGCCGAGGCGGTCCCAGAGCTCCTCGGTCACGAACGGCACCACCGGGTGCAGCAGCCGGAGGATGGTGCTCTGGATGCCGGCCAGGACCCGCTGGGCCCGCTCCCGGCTGGCGCCGCCCTCGCCCAACGGCAGCTTGGCCAACTCGAGGTACCAGTCGCAGAACTCGTCCCAGAAGAAGGCCTGCAGCTTCTGGACGCCCTGGGCGAACTCGTAGCGCTCGAAGCCCTCGTCGACCGAGGCGGTGACCTGGGCCAGGCGGGAGAGGATCCACCGTTCGGGCAGCGTCACCTCGCCGGGCAGCGGCGCGCCGGCCGCCTCCAGCTCGGCCAGGGTGCGGCCGTCGAGGTTGAGGGCCACGAACCGGGCCGAGTTCCACAGCTTGTTGACGAAGTTGCGGGCGCCCTCCACCCACTCCTCGGCCAGCGGGACGTCGTGGCCGGGGCTGGCCGCCCGGGTCAGGGCGAAGCGCAGGGCGTCGGCGCCGTAGCGGCCGGCCAGCTCGAGGGGGTCGACCACGTTCCCGTAGGACTTCGACATCTTGCGGCCCTCGGCGTCGCGCACGAGGCCGTGGATGGCCACCTCCCGGAACGGGACGTCGCCCTGGAAGTGGAGCCCCATCTGCATCATCCGGGCCACCCAGAAGTAGATGATGTCGAACCCGGTGTGGAGCATGGCGTTGGGGTAGTAGCGGCCGAGGTCGTCGGTCTGCTCCGGCCAGCCCAGCGTGGTGAAGGGCCACAGCGCGGACGAGAACCACGTGTCGAGCACGTCCTCGTCCTGGGTGAGGTCGGCCGACATGCAGCCGCTGCACGACGACGGGTCGTCGACCGACACGATGACCCGCCCGCAGTCCCGGCAGTACCAGGCCGGGATGCGGTGGCCCCACCAGATCTGGCGGCTCACGCACCAGTCCCGCAGGTTCTCCAGCCAGTCGAAGTAGAGCTTCTCCCAGTTCTCCGGCACGAACTGCGTTCGGTCGTCGGCCACGGCGGCGGCCGCCGGTTCGGCCAGCGGCTTCGACTTCACGAACCACTGCAGGGACAGGCGCGGCTCGACCACGGTGTGGCAGCGGTAGCAGTGCCCGATGGCGTGGCGGTGCTCGTCGACGTGGTCGAGCAGGCCCTCGCTGCGCAGGGCTTCCTTGACCGCATCACGAGCGGCGTAGCGGGCCAGGCCGGCAAAGCGGCCGCCGTTGTCGTTGACCACGGCCGACTCGGTGAAGATGTCGACCGCCGGCAGGCCGGTACGGGCCGCGATCTCGAAGTCGTTGGGGTCGTGGGCCGGGGTGACCTTCACCGCCCCCGTCCCGAACTCGGGGTCGACGGCGGTGTCGGCCACCACCGGGATCTCCCGCCCCACCAGGGGGAGGATGAGCGTCCGGCCGATGGCGCCGGCGTAGCGCTCGTCGTCGGGGTGGACGGCCACACCGGTGTCGCCCAGCATCGTCTCGGCCCGGGTGGTGGCCACGGTCACGGAGCCGTCACCGTCGGCGAAGGGATAGCGGATGTGGACGAGCTCCCCGTCGACGTCCTCGTGCTCCACCTCGATGTCGGACAGGGCGGTGTGGCAGCGGGGGCACCAGTTGATGATCCGGTTGGCCCGGTAGATGAGGCCCTCTTCGTAGAGCCGCACGAAGACCACCCGCACGGCCCGGGAGCAGCCGTCGTCCATCGTGAACCGCTCCCGGCTCCAGTCGCACGAGGAGCCCATCTTGCGCATCTGGGCGGTGATGCGACCGCCCTGCTCGCCCTTCCATTCCCAGACCCGCTCGACGAAGGCCTCCCGGCCGATCTCGTGGCGGTCGAGACCCTCCTTGGCCAGCTCCCGCTCCACGACGTTCTGGGTGGCGATGCCGGCGTGGTCGGTCCCGGGGAGCCACAGGGCGGCGTAGCCCTGCATCCGCTTGCGGCGGATCGTGGCGTCGATGAGCGAGTGCTCGAAGGCGTGGCCCATGTGCAGCGAGCCCGTGACGTTGGGCGGCGGAATCACGATGCAGAACGCTTCGCCGCCGTCGTTGGCCTCGGGCCGGAACGACCCCGCGTCCTCCCACACCCCGTACCAGCGACTCTCGACCGGTTCGGGGTCGTAGGCCTTGGGCATCTCGGAGGCGGGCGTGCTCATCATTGGGGAAGGAGTGTACGGGGACTTGGGAGATTCACCTGCCTCCCGCGGAGACGGGCCGCTGTCGGGGAGAGAAGCCTCCTGCGGGAAAGAGGTGCAAACCGGCTCAGGAGGCCCTTCAGAGGAGGTTAAGCCACGGTCAACCGGGCAGGATTGGCGCCGAAGGGGCGGAAGCTCTGACGCATGCGGAATCCCCCCTTCTCGCACCGAAAAGCTCGCGCCCTGGTGCCCCTGGCGGCCCTCGTCGTCCTGACACCCTTCACCATCGACGCCTTCACCGCCCGGGCCGGGGCGGACACGGCGTCCGACTGCACCGCCGCCTTCACCACTTCCCCCGCCACTCAGCTGTCCTTCACGACCGACCCGCCGGTGCGCTACGCCACGATCGGCCAGACGGTCAGCCTCTCCGCCGGGTGGGACCCGGCGGCGTGGGACAGCGTCACTTCGGCCGTCGCCTGCGTCCAGGTCAACGACGCCGTCAACGACGTCCTCGGCGGATCCGAGGCCGCTCCGGCCGACAGCGGCGCCTTCACCCACTCCTTCACGATCCCCGCCGACGTGCCGGCGGGGAGCGTGCTCTGCGCCCGCATCCGCCTGGCCGGCGACCCGGCCGGCCCGGAGACCGAGGCCGTGTGGGTGTCGAACACCCACTGCTTCGAGGTCGACACCGAGACGACCGACACGACGGCGCCCGAGGCCACGCCACCGGTGCAGCCCCAGATCCCGCCCGCTGGTGAGTCGTCCACCACCACGACCGCTCCCGCCACCTCGGGGTCTGACGTGTCCGCTCCTCCGTCCTCCACTCCGGCGGCGGAAACCGGAACACCCGACACGGGCATCTTCTCCCCCGAGGGCGGCGGGTCGCCCCCCGGGACGCCCGTCGACGAGGCGGCAACCCCGCCGGAGGCGGCGAAGTCCTCCGCGCCGCGCCCCGCCGTGCCGATGCTCCCCGCGACCGGGATCGCGGCCAGGACAGCGATCCACGCCGGCGACGCCCTCTTCTTCTTCGGTCTGGCCTTCGTCGTCCTCTTCGGCCGGCCCCGCCGGCGCCGCCGCTCGGCGAGCTGACCTGACACGGCCACCGGCGAGGTGGGGCCCCTCCCCCGGCTCCCCCTCCCCGGCGTCCGGCCCCGAGCGCGTCGCTGGGGACGCGCTCGGGGCCCAGGATCACCCCGCCCGGGGCACCCGGGCCGTCGTCAGATGAGCCGGGTCACCAGCGCCTTGTCGTAGGGGACCTGCTTCCCGGAGGCCACCGCATCGTCGAGCAGCCGGCGCAGCTCGCGGACGCTGGTCGGCTCGTTGGCCTTCTTCGTCGAGCCGTTGGAGCCCGTCTGGGCCGCCTCCAGGATCCGCTCGGCGGCCTTGGCCACGGTGGGCTTGGCCGCCTCCACCACCGGGCGGGCCTTGTCGGCCAGGACGGGCTTCGCCTTCTCCACGACCGGCTTCGCCCGGTCCACGACCGGTGCGACGTACGGCTTCGACCGCTCCACCGCCTCCTTGGCCGCCTCGCGCGACCGCTCGGCCGCCTTCCGAGCCGCCGCATCGGCCTGGGCCATGGCTTTGGCCGCCTCCTTCTCCACGACCTTCTGCGCTG
This sequence comes from Acidimicrobiia bacterium, assembly GCA_036498605.1. GTDB lineage: Bacteria > Actinomycetota > Acidimicrobiia > IMCC26256 > BP-133 > BP-133. The sequence goes on from DASYFF010000096.1 coordinate 35,767, forward strand.
CCTGGGCCTTGGCCGCAGCCACCTTCGCCGCCGCCTGGGCCTTCTTCTCCGCCGCCGCCTTCGCCCTGGCCGCCTGCTTCTCGGCGATGGCCTTCGCCTTGGCCGCCTGCTTCTCGGCCGCCTTGGCTGCAGCGGCAGCGCGCTGCTCCGTTGCCCGCTTGGCCGCCGCCGCCTGCTTCTCGGCCACCTCCTTGGCGGCCGCCGCCCGCCGCTCCACGGCCCTGGCCGCCACCGCCGCCTGCCGCATCGCAGCCTTCCGGGCCTTCGCCGCCTGCTTCGCCGCCGCTCGGCGGGCCGACCGGACCTCCTTCCGGGCCGCCCTCCGGGTCTTGCGCACCGCCTGCCGGGCGTCGTCGGACCGCTCCTCGATGGCGTCGCCGACCGCCTCGAGCACCGGCTCGGCCGCGTCCTCGATCTGCTCGACCAGTTCGCCGGCCGCCTCGGCCACCCCGCGGGCAAGAGCCATGGCGGCCGCCACCGCTCCGCCGCCCTCCGCCGACCGGCCCCGGCGGCGGGCCAGCCCGGCGCCGACCGCCAGCCCGCCGGCCCCACCGGCGAAGGCGCCCTTGGCGGCGGTGGTGGCCGCCTCGCGCCCCGTTCGGCCCTGCTTGCGGGCCCAGGCGTAGCCCGCGCCCCCACCGGCCGCCATTCCCACCGCCACTGACTTCCCGAGTGTCATGCCCGGTGCTTACCCCAACTGGAGCGACATACCAACCCGCTCTGGGGTGTCAGGCGCTGCGGCGGCCCCGCTCGGCGGCCGGCTCGACCCGGGGCACCAGGGTCGGGTTGACCTTCTCGAGGACCACCTGGCGGTCGATGACGCACTTGCCGACGTCGTTGCGGGACGGCAGCTCGTACATCACGTTGAGCAGCACCTCTTCGAGGATGGCCCGCAGACCCCGGGCGCCCGTCCCCCGTAACAGGGCCTGATCCGCCACGGAACCCAGAGCGTCCTCGGTGAACTCCAGCTCGACGTTGTCGAACTGGAAGAACTTCTGGAACTGCTTGGCCAGGGCGTTCTTCGGCTCCATGAGGATCCGGACGAGCGCCTCCTGGTCGAGGCTGTGGACGGCGCCGATGACCGGGAGGCGGCCGATGAACTCGGGGATCAGCCCGAACTTCAGGAGGTCCTCCGGCAGCACCTGGGCCAGGATGGCGCCGAGGTCCTTCTCGTCGGCCCGGCGGATGTCGGCCCCGAAGCCGATGCCCTTCTGGCCGATGCGGCTCTCGATGATCCGCTCGATGCCGGCGAACGCCCCGCCGCAGATGAAGAGGATGTTCGTCGTGTCGATCTGGATGAACTCCTGGTGGGGGTGCTTGCGGCCCCCCTGGGGCGGCACCGAGGCCGTCGTCCCTTCCAGGATCTTGAGCAGTGCCTGCTGCACACCCTCGCCCGACACGTCGCGGGTGATCGACGGGTTCTCGGCCTTGCGGGCGATCTTGTCGATCTCGTCGATGTAGATGATCCCGGTCTCGGCCTTCTTGACGTCGTAGTCGGCGGCCTGGATCAGCTTGAGGAGGATGTTCTCGACGTCCTCACCGACGTAGCCCGCTTCGGTCAACGCCGTGGCGTCGGCGATGGCGAACGGAACGTTGAGGAGCCGGGCCATCGTCTGGGCCAGCAGTGTCTTCCCGCAGCCCGTCGGGCCGATGAGCAGGATGTTCGACTTCTGCAGCTCGACGTCAGGGTCGCCGTAGGCGCCGGCCTCGACCCGCTTGTAATGGTTGTACACCGCCACGGCCAGAATCTTCTTGGCCTGCTCCTGACCGATGACGTAGTCGTTCAGGAACTCGTAGATCTCCTTGGGCTTGGGAAGCTCGTCCCACTTGACCTCGGAGGTCTGCGACAGCTCTTCCTCGATGATCTCGTTGCAGAGATCGATGCACTCGTCGCAGATGTAGACGCCGGGCCCGGCGATCAGCTTCTTCACCTGCTTCTGGCTCTTTCCGCAGAAGGAGCACTTCAGCAGGTCGCCCCCATCGCCGAACTTCGCCACCGGCCCCCCTCCCCGACCCGCGCCCGTCGCCTCAGCTCACCCCGGCGGCCGTGGCCACCGCGGCGAGCTCCCGGTTGGTGAGCACCTCGTCGATAGCGCCGTAGTCCTTCGCTTCCTGGGCGCTCATGATGAAGTCCCGGTCGGAGTCGTGGTGGATCCGCTCGGTCGTCTGGCCGGTGTGGTGGGCGAGGATCTCCTCGAGCAGCGTCTTCATCCGGATGATCTCTTTGGCCTGGATCTCGATGTCGACGGCCTGACCGGCCGCGCCACCGTGGGGCTGGTGGATCAGGATCCGGGCGTGGGGCAGGGCGAAGCGCTTGCCGTGGGTGCCGGCCGCCAGCAGCACGGCGGCGGCCGAGGCGGCCTGCCCGATGCAGATCGTGCGGACGTCGCACTTGATGTACTGCATCGTGTCGTAGATGGCGAAGAGCCCGGTGATCTCGCCGCCCGGCGAGTTGATGTAGATGCTCACATCCTGGTCGGGGTTCTCGCTCTCCAGGTGGAGCAGCTGGGCGCTGACCAGGTTGGCCACCGTGTCGTCGATCGGCGTGCCCAGGAAGATGATCCGCTCCTTCAGGAGCCGGGAGTAGAGATCGAAGGCCCGTTCGCCACGATTCGTCTGCTCGATCACCGTCGGGACGAGGTAATTCCGGATGGGCTCGGTCACGACTGTGACTCCTCCTCGGGCTCCTCCGCCGGGGCTTCCGGAGCAGGCTCTGGGAACGAAATATCGAGAGGCTTCCCCTCCTCGTCGACCACGGTGGCGTGGTCCACCAGGAACTGCAGGGCCTTCCCTCGGGACAATTCAGAGCGTACCGCCTGGAGACCCTGGCCGCGTTCGATCTCTTTCCTCAGCTGGGCCGGTTTGCGCCCACTTCTCTCAGCCACCCGTGTGATTTCCGCCTCGACTTCCTCGTCGCCGGCGGTGATGTCCTCGGCGGTCACCACGGCCCGCAGGGCCAGGTCGGCCTTGACCGCCTTGGTCGACTCCAGCCGGACGTCGGCGATGAGCTGGTCCTGGGTGACCCCCGTCGCCATCAGGTACTGCTCGACGCTCGCCCCCTGCTCCTCGAGCCGGTGGAGGATGTTGTGGAGCCGGCGCTCCATCTCCTGCTGGATGAGCGGCTCGGGGATGTCGATGGCCACCTTGGCCCCGACGGCCGACAGCACCTTCTCCCGCACCGCCATGTTGGCCTGGATCAGCCGCACGCTCTCCATCCGCTTGCGGATGTCGGCCCGCAGGTCGGCCAGGCTGTCGAACTCGCTGGCCTCCTGGACCCACTCGTCGTTGGCCTCGGGCAGGACCTTCTTCTTGGTCTCCTTGACGAGGACCTGGAAGGCGACCTCCTCGCCGGCCCGCTCCCCCCACTGGGCGGGGAGCTCGTCGTTGAACTTGAGCATGTCGCCCGGGCGCTTCCCCTCCAGCTCCTCGTCCAGCTTGGGGACGACGAGCTTGGAGCCGACCTCGTAGAGGAAGTCGCTGACGGTGAGGCCGGGGACCTCCTCGTCGTGGATGTAGCCCTTGATGTTGAGCTGGGCGTAGTCGCCGGCGGCCAGGGGGCTCGTCGACTCCTCGAGGTCGGCGAAGCGCTCCCGCAGGTTGTCGACCTGGACGTCGATCTCGGGGTCGAGGACGGACGGGTCCTCGATGGTGATCTGGAGGGAGTCGTAGCCCTGGATCTCGACCTGGGGCCGGACCTCGACGACGGCGTCGAACTCGACGTCGCCTTCCTCCTGCCCGGCCGTGATCTCGAACTCCGGCGGGGCGATGGTGTCGAGCTCTTCCGCCTCGACGGCCTTGAGGTAGTAGTCCGGCACTGCGTCTCGAATGGCCTGCTCCCGGGCCACCTCGGTCCCGAGATGGGTCTCGAGGAGCCGGCGGGGGGCCTTTCCGGGCCGGAATCCGGGGATGCGCACCTCCCGGGCCAGCTTCCGGAACGCGGCGTCGATGGCCGTCTCGAACTCGCTGGCAGGGACGTTGACCCGCAGGCGGACCTTGTTGCCCTCCAGCGCTTCGACAGTGGTCTCCATGAGGTCGGGAAGTGTAACAGCGGGGTCCCGAAACCCCGGTGAGGCCTCAGCGGGCGGTGCAGCGCACCGGAAGCGAGTCGAGGCCCCGGATGGCGAGGCCCGGGTTGCGGACGGGCTCGCCGGCCGGCTCCACGGCCTTGAACCGCTCGACGAGGCCCCGGAGCACGAGCTGGCCCTCCATCCGGGCCAGCCGGGCGCCGAGGCAGAAGTGGAGGCCCCAGGCGAAGGCCAGGTGGAGGTTGTCGGGCCGGCCGACGTCGAAGCGGTCCGGCTCGACGAAGCGGGCCGGGTCCCGGTTGGCGCCGGCCAGAAGCGTGAGGACGATGTCGCCCGCCCGCAGGCGGTGCCCGTCCACCTCGAGGTCCTCCAGCACGTTGCGGTGGACGAACTGCACCGGCGAGTCGAAGCGGAGGATCTCCTCCACCGCCGAGGGGGCGAGCTCGGGCTCCTCCCACAGCCGGACCATCTCGTCGGGGTGGTCGAAGAGGGCCACCAGCCCGTTGCCGATCAGGTTCGTGGTGGTGAGGAACCCGGCGAAGAAGAGGAGCGTGACAGTGGAGAAGAGTTCGTCCTCGTCGAGGAGACCGTCGTCAGCCTGGGCGATGAAGTAGGACAGCAGGTCGTCGCCCGGTTCCTTGCGGCGCAGGGCGATCAGGTCGGCGAAGTAGGCGTCGAGCTCGTCGCCGGCCCGCTCCACCTCCGCCCGGGCCTCGGGCGACCGGTTGAAGGAGTCCGACGACACGAGGGTCTTCATGAGGGGCCGGAACCAGGCCCGGTCCTCCTCGGGGACACCGACCATCTCGCCGACGACGGTGACCGGCATGGGGAAGGCCAGCTCGACCATGAGGTCGGCCTCCCCGAGCTCGGCCAGCCGGTCGAGGCGCTCGGCGACGATGTCCGCCACCCGGGGCCGCAGCGATTCCATGGTCGGCGGGATGAAAGCCCCCTTGGCCGACCCCCGGAGCCGGGTGTGCTCCGGCGGGTTGGAGGTCAGCATCGACCGCCGGCGGCGCCGCTGGGCCAGGCGCACCCGCTCGGGGTCGACGCCGTGGCGGGGCACGATGAACTGGGCGTTCTTGCCGACGCGGGCGTCACCGAGGACGTGGCGGCAGGCCTCGAAGCCCGACACGTACCAGATGTCGTCGAGACCGCTGCGGTGGACGGGCGCCGCCTCCCGCAGACCCTGGTACAGGGGGTAGGGGTCGGCGTGGCCCTCGGGCGTGGCCATGATCCGGTGGATCAGCTCATCAGGTGTCACGAGTGCCAATTCTTCACTCAGTGACGCAAATAAGGCAAGTGCTTACAGACGCGACGAACGGCCGGGGCCCGCGGGCACCCGGCCGCTCGCTTTGGCTCAATGGGCAGCTACAACCCGGCGCACTGGCCGAGCTTGAGCGCCGCCACGTTCGGGCCGCCGCCGGCAGCCGGCGGAAGGTTGAACGGCGCCGGGTTGTTCCCGGTGCAGTTGATGATCCCCGTCACGGTGTTGAGGGTGACCAACAGCCCGTCGGCCGTCCCTCCCGCTCCCCGGGTGTTGTTGGTGACGATGAGGTTCCCGCCGATGACGTTTCTCCCGACGATCATCGACGCCGTCGGATCCGCCGAGCCGGGGTAGGTGTTGTTCGAGACGATCAGGTTGCCGGCCACCTCAGAGGTGGCGGGGTTGATCTTGTAGTTGTTGTTCGACACGGTCGAGTTCCCGCCGACCCTCACGCAGGGGAATCCCGGGCTGGCAGGGGTGAAGGTGAAGCTTCCGCCCACGGGCCCGTTCGTGGTCGTGAGGTTGCCGGCGACATCCAGCGCCGGGTGCCCGTCCGTCGCCGAGCAGGCGAAGTTGTTGTGCTTGAGGCCGGTGACCGTGAGGTTCCCCTCGACGACGACCCCGCCTTGGTTATCCAGCGTGTCGCTGTTCGTGCTGGTGGCATTGCCCTTCACGGTGGTGTTCTTGATGTGGACGATCGCATCCGGGCCGACCGTGAGGTGCCCGGTGATGGTGACGCTGTTCAGGACGCAGGTCGCACCGGGCGGGACGTTCAGGTCCCCCTGGATGGTGCTGCCGGGGCGCGGCGTCGATCGGCTGGTGCACCCCGCCTGGTGGTGAGGATGTCGCCCGAACCCACGCCCGTCGGCCGACGAAACCCCGGCGTTGACTACGCCGAGGGTCGCGGCCAGCAGGGTCGCGGACGCGACGAAGGAACGTTTTCTCATTGCCAAGTCTCCCCAGACTGATACGGCCGGCTCGATCGCCGGCGCCGCCAATTCGTTCTCCAATTCGCCTGCGAACCGGGACGTTCCCCCGCAAACCGGACAAGTCTCGCGAGTCTTCGCGATCTGTTCATCCGGACGCGACGAAGCCCCCGCCGGGCGTGCCGGACGGGGGCTTCGGGACGGGCCGTGAGCCGGCCCGAAAGGGTTGGATCAGGCGGCGTTCTCGTCGGACTCGACCTCGGCCACCTCGGCCTCGGGGGCCTCGGCCGGGCCGTTGACCCGGGTCACGGCCTGCGACCAACCGGACTGGGGGTACCGGTTGGCGAGCTCGTTCAGGTCGCGGCGCATGCGGTCGCCGTGGCCGGCCTCGTCGAGCGTGGCCAGCATCCCGAAGAACTCGTCCGAGGCGACCTTGAAGCGGCGGGTCTTCCCGTCGCGGGGGTCGAGGACGTAGGCGTGCGTGCCGCCACCGAGGGGGACGATGCGGGGAGCGTCAGCGGCGGCGATGAACTCGGCCTTGCCGCCACCCGTCCGCAGCGACGCCCGGGCCGTCTTCGACTGGGGAGCGTCGTCGCCCTTCTTCTTGACCTTTCCCGCCATCTCCATCTCTCCTGTGCTCGGCGGCGCGCGGAGCGCCAGACAAATCGGTCCAAAAGGTGGCGGGAGCTGTCCAGGCGCTGGGCTCGCTCCGAGCCGTGCTGCAGTTCTGTCCCTTTCTCGGCAGCCTGGCCGCGAGACTTGAGGGACTTCACGGAGCGGCTACGCCAGGGGCAAATGTAGCGGAACGCGCCGCAGCGCCGGCCGCGCCCCCGAAGGGGGTCGGCCGGCGCTGTGAACGAGGTTGCTAGTACTGGTTGCGGTAGTCGGGGGCGTCGAGCTGGCCCCGCATCGCCTGGCCGTGGTCCTGGTCGTTGACCTCCAGGTAGTAACCGCTGGGGTTGTTCTGGATCTCGGACAGGAGGCGCGGGTCGGCCGGGACGCAGCCGTCGTCGCCGTTCTCACCCACGTGGAACAGGACGATCGCCGGACCGACCTCACCCTCGCGGCCGGGGTGGATCTGGGCGCCGATGGCCCGGTCGATCCCGTCGTAGGCCAGCCGGTAGCAGATCGTGCCGTTGGGGACGTCGATGTCGAGGTTGCCGGTACCGACCGCGCCCTCGGCGGGGGACCCGCCGGCGTGCGGGTCCGGGATCACCTGGTCCCAGCTCATGTCGACGAGGAAGTGCGACCGGTAGGACCCGTACTCGTACCCACAGGCGTCAGGCCCGTAGTAGTTGTAATTGTCACTGCGGCCGTCGTAGCCGGGGCTGTAGTAACCGCAGTCGTCGTACCAGCCGGGGCCGTAGTAGCCGTACCGGTAGTAGTGGCGGTGGGTGTCCCAGTCGTGCCGGTGGTGGTTCCGGTCACGGTTGTGGTCCCAGTCCTTGTTCCACTTGTCGTCGTGCTTGCGGTTCTTCCAGTCGTCGCGGTGCGGGTCGTTGCCCTTCTTGTCGTCGTCGGCCCGCTTCCAGTCCCGGTCGTCGGTGTCCTTGGCCTTCTTGTCGGCCTTGTTGGCCTTCTTGCCGTTGTCGGCGGCCTGCTTGTTGTCGTGACGCTGCCGGTCGTCTGACTTCTTGTTGTCGTCGGACTTCTTCGGCGGGTCGGACTTCTTCGGCGGGTCGGACTTCTTGTCGTCCGCCTTCTTGGGCGGGTCGGCCTTCTTGTCGTCGGCCTTGGTGTTCTTCCCCGCGGCCTGCTTGTTGTCGTCCGCCTTCTTGGCGTCAGCGGCCTTCTTGTCGTCCTTCTTGTCCTTGTCGTCGTCCTTGGCCTTCTGGGCCGAGTACGCCTTCGCCTCGTGCGTGGCGTCCTGGTCGCCGAAGGCGAAGGTCGGGGCACCGGCAATGAGCAGTGCACCGATGACGGATGCGGTGATCGCGGCCCTTCTGCTCCCGATCATGGAATCCCTTTCTCCCACTGGGGTTGCAACCACTTGCTCGATGGGCAACATCACTGGCCACCCCGGTCGCCCCAGCACGACCGAAGCACGGAGAACTACGGGAGGAACCCAGCCAAAACCTGATGCCTGGAGCTGCGGGGCAGCGCCATCACCTCCGTACCGCCTCTTGTCCCACCAACCCGAAGGTCTCTATGTCCTGCGTGGCCCAAGATCCGCCGGCGGCCCTTGATCGTCAGCGGTCTCTTACGGCCGCATACTACCCAGAAATCTGACACTCAGTGCAGATCGGCACTTAACGACATAAGTGCCATCGGGCACGTTCGGTGGGGTTTCAGCCGAAACCGCCCGCTGACCGGTGTTTCTCTGACGCAGAGCGGTTGTACGTCAGGAGCTCGGCCACGCAGCGTCGGTCGCAGTGACGGAAGGTTCGTCCCTTTTTCTCAGCCTGTTTCTCAGGCGACCCTCACGCCGAAGCTGTCACACCCCCTGGATATGGTCGCCGGGACACCCTGGGGAGGGGCCCATGTCCGACGACCAACTCTTCGACGATCTCGGCGACCGCCAGTGCCGCCGGTGCCAGGCGGTGCGGCCGCTCCAGGAGTTCCCCGCCAGCCTCCGGGCCAACGGGACCGTGAAGTTCGGCTCCTACTGCCCGCCCTGCCAGAAGGCCTATCAACACCAGTGGTACCTCGCGAACCGCGACAAGCACCGGAGACGAAGCGCCGCCCGGAAGGAGGCGCTTCGGGTTGAGCGTCCCGCACCACCCGACGCCCGGCCTCTGAGAGAGGCGATCGGTTTCCGCCGACACCCGAACTCACGAGTCCAAGGCGACGCAGGCCTCGGGATCGCCATCGCGTACTTCTCGCGACTTGGGGTGCGGGTCGGCATCCCGCTCACCGACAGCCAGCCGTACGACCTGCTGATCGACAACCGTGGAGAGCTCTCGCGGGTG
>DASYFF010000097.1:0-1548 GCA_036498605.1 Acidimicrobiia bacterium
CGGGTCATCGACCAGCGGCCCTACGAGGTCCGCACGCTCGAGGCCAACAACGGAGAGGCCAGCGGGGTGTGGATCCACGACTTCGGCCTGCGCCCCGCCGAAGGGGACCTCGAAGCCGACGACGTGAAGGGGATCTTCACCGAGGCGTTCGCCGCCACCTGGCGGGGCGAGGAGGAGAACGACGGCTTCAATCGCCTCGTCCTCGGCGCCGGGCTCACCGGCCGGGAGGTGGCCGTCCTGCGGGCCTACAGCAAGTACCTCCGCCAGATCGGCTCGGCCTTCTCGCAGCCGTACATGGAACGGACGCTGGCCGCCAACCCCCACATCGCCCGGCTGCTCGTCGAGCTGTTCCACGCCCGCTTCGACCCGGCCCGGCTCCCCGATCCCGCCGACGAGGCCAGCGTCCTCACCAAGCGGCTCGAGGCGGCCATCGACGCCGTGGCCGGCCTCGACGAGGACCGTATCCTCCGGTCGTTCCTGGCCCTGGTCCAGGCGACGCTGCGGACCAACTGGTTCCAGCCCAGCCGGCCCGGCCATCCGGTGGCCTTCAAGCTCGACCCGGCCCAGGTGCCCGATCTGCCGCTCCCCCGGCCCCGCTACGAGATCTTCGTCTGCTCCCCCCGCGTGGAGGGCGTGCACCTCCGGGGCGGCCGGGTCAGCCGGGGCGGCCTGCGGTGGTCGGACCGCCGGGAGGACTTCCGCACCGAGGTCCTCGGACTGATGAAGGCCCAGATGGTCAAGAACGCCGTCATCGTCCCCGTCGGCGCCAAGGGCGGGTTCGTCATGAAGCGGCCCCCCGCCGGTGGCGACCGCGACGCCGTGGCCGCCGAAGTGGCGGCCTGCTACCGCGACTTCGTCTCCGGTCTCCTCGACCTGACCGACAATATCGTCGGTGGGGAGGTCGTCCATCCGCCGGCCGTCCACCCCTACGACGGCGACGACCCCTACCTGGTGGTGGCGGCCGACAAGGGCACGGCCACGTTCTCCGACCTGGCCAACTCCATCGCCGACGAGTACGGCTTCTGGCTCGGCGACGCCTTCGCCTCCGGCGGGTCGTCGGGCTACGACCACAAGAGGATGGGCATCACCGCCAAGGGGGCCTGGGAGTCGGTCCGGCGCCACTTCCGCGACTTCGGGATCGACGCCGACACCGCCCCTGTCACCGCGGCCGGCATCGGCGACATGTCGGGCGACGTGTTCGGCAACGGCATGCTGTGCTCCCGGGCACTGCGGCTGGTGGCGGCCTTCGACCACCGCCACGTGTTCCTCGACCCTGACCCCGACCCGGAACGCAGCGCCGCTGAACGGGAGCGGCTGTTCAACCTGCCCCGCTCCTCGTGGGCCGACTACGACCCCGCCGCCATCTCGGCCGGGGGCGGCGTGTTCCCCCGCACGGCCAAGTCGATCCCGCTCTCGCCCGAGGTGCGGGCGGTGCTCGGGGTCGAGGCCGAGGCCCTGCGCCCGGCCGAGCTCATCAAGGCCGTGCTGCGGGCGCCGGTCGACCTGCTGTGGAACGGCGGCATCGGCACCTACGTCAAGGCCTCGACC
>DASYFF010000098.1:0-32088 GCA_036498605.1 Acidimicrobiia bacterium
CCGGGCCCGTGGCGGTGGTGGTCGTCGCCGGTTCTCCGAGCAGCGCGCCGGCTGTGACCGGCGGGCCGAGGGTCGTGGCGGTGAAGCCCGTGGCGGGCGCGCCGGCCGTGCAGCCGGTCTTCGGCTCGCGGCTCTGCGCCAGCCTCCCCGGGCAGGTCGTGGTCGTCGTCGTGGGGTGCGAGGTCGTCGACGTGCTGGTCGGCTGGTGCGCCGTCGTCGAGGTGGTGGAGCTGCTGCTGCTCGACGAGGGGGTGCCGGTCGTCGACGTGGTGCTGGCCGGCGGTGCCGTGGTCGTCGTCGTCACGGTGGCCGAGAACGTGAGGGCGGCGAAGGCGTGGGCGGCCGAGAAGTTGTTCTGGTCCACCCCGACGTAGAGGACGCAGGGGTGGGCGGCGTCGCAGGTGATGGTGGCCGGCGACGACAGGATGGCGCTCGGCCGGGTGTAGGCGGTGAACCCGGTGTTGGAGTAGGCGCCCTGGTCGTCGGTGTCGGTTGAGCTGTCGAGGGTGACGCCGTCGCAGAACGTGTTGTCGGGCGGGGGGTTGTCGACCGTGCCGGCGCACTCCTCGACCTGGATGGTGTGGTCGGCCGGCAGTCCGGTGGCGGTGACCGTCACGGTCTGGCCGTCGATCACGCCGGTCGACGGCGTCACCGTGGCCGACGGGGCGACGGTGGCCAGCGCCGGCAACGGCGTACCGGCCACGGTGACCAGCACGCCGGCCGCGACCAGCAGTGCGGCACCGGCCAGTTGCAGAGCCCGACCGGCGGCCGGGGCGGGAATGTTCACGGTGCATCCTCCAGGACGAGGGAGAGCGGATCAGCCGGGGGCTGGGCGCCGCCCGCCGGTCGGGCTTCGCCGGCCGGGGCGGAGGGCGTGCCGGCCGTGGGGCCGGCGGGGGGCGCGACCCGGGTCACTCCGGTCCAGTTCCGGCCGTTCCAGAACCGCAGGCCGGTGTCCGACAGCGGGTCGGCATACCAGCCCGGGAGGGGGACCGGGGCGGGGGCGGGAGTGGCGGCGGGGGCGGGAGCCGGACCCGGAAGGCGGGCGAGGCGGGCCAGCGGTGAGGCGAGGCGGCCGAGGCGGGCGAGTGGGGTGGCGAGGCGGGCGGTGCGGCGGGCGTGCAGGGCCCTCCGGAGCCGGGCCACGGCGGCGATGGGGACGGCGGCGGCCAGGGCGACGAGGCCCCAGGGGGTGAGGCGGGTGCGGGCTTCGCCCGTCCCCACGGTGCCGAACGGGTCGACGTGGACGGTGGCCCGGTAGGTGCCGAGGGCCAGGGCCGGGAAGCGGATCGGCACCCGGAACGTGCGGCTGGCGCCGACCGCCAGGTCGCCGGCGGCGGGGACGGCGACGAACCCGTCGGGGTTCGCCCCCCGCCCCCAGGCCAGGTCGACGGGCGGGTCGTGGAGGGCGACGTCGCCGGTGTTGGTCACCCGGTAGACGAGCGTGCGCCGGGCCGGGGCGCCCAGCCAGGCCAGCGAGGGGCCGCCGCCCTCGAGATGGACACGGTCGACCCGCACGGCCCGGTTGGTGAAGACGCGCCGGTGGGGCGGGGCCGTGTCGGCGCCGAGCACGGTGACGGGGATCGGCACGTCGGCCGTCGTGGCGGGGCTGGAGACCCGCAGCAGGCAGGGGCAGGACATCGGCGGGGCGGGAACGGTGAAGAGGGTGAAGAAGGTGCCGTCGGTATGGATCCCGCCCTCGGCCGTGGCGCTCAGGTCGCAGTCGGCCGCCCCGTCGAGGGCGGCGTTGCCGCACAGGACGGCGCTCACCACCTGGCTCGTGTCACCGCCCCAGCCGGAACCCTGCACCCGGACCCGCTGGCCGACCGACAGCACGACCGACTCCGCCGTGGCGCTCGGCCCGCCCGCCGGTTCGGAGGAGGCGCCGGCCGGCGCGGCGAAGCCGGCCGCCAGCCCGGCGGTCAGCCACAGGGCCGCCACGGTCCGGGAGCTCTTCATGACCCGACGAGGACCTCGACGCGGACGTCGTCGGGGGCGGGCCCGGCGGGACCCGACGGGCCGGAGGAGCCGGACGGGTCGGAAGGGCCGGACGGCCGGCTCCCCGACCGGCGGCGCCAGCGCCGGAGCGCCACCACCAGCCCGACCAGGGCCAGCAGGAGCCCGACCGCCAGCCAGGGCACGACCCAGAACGTCGTCGACCGGGAGGTGCTGACCGGTTGGTGGAGGAGCGAGTCCTCGGCCCGGACGGAGACGGCGGCGGTGATCGCCTCGATCGGGGGCAGGCCTTCGAAGGTGCGGCTGAACTGGAGGCGGCTGCCGGGGATCACCTGGTCGGGGAACGACGTCGCGTCGGCCTGCTCGGCCGTGGGCCGGGCCAGCTTCACCGTCCGCAGCGTCCGGCCGAAGGCGCCGGTCAGGTGGAAGTCGATCTCGTCGAGCTGGGTGCGGACGTTGCCGGCGTTCACCAGGCTGAAGGTCACCGTGGTCGAGCTCCGACCCAGCCCGGGCAGGACCGGCTCGTGGCGGGTGACGGTCAGGCGCTCGATCTGCAGCGCGGGGTGGACCGGGCCCTGCACCCGGAGGTAGATCCGGGCCGCCACCCGGTGGACGGGGACGACGCCCGCCCGCTGGCCCGCCGGGGCCGCCGGCAGGATCTCCTCGGCCACGACGGCGCCGGTGTGGTCGCCGGGCGTGGCATCGGGCGGCACCGTGACCTGGAAGGGGACGATGGCCGCGGAGCGGGCCGGCACCGTGTACTGGCTGACCGGGAGGAGGGTCCAGGCGGCGGCGTCCCGGGCCGGGTCGGTGCGGAGGTGGAGGGCGAACCCGCCGCCGATCTCGGTGGTGTAGGCGTCGGCGGCGTAGACGTAGAAGGCCTTGGGCTGGTCACCGGAGTTGACGAGCTCGACCCGGTCGCCGACGAACTGGCCCGGGGCGACGTCGAAGGTGAAGGCGCTGCGGGCCGGCGCCCCGTCGCTGGCCCACGGCCGCACGCCGAAGTCGAACCCGCCGGGGCCGGGGGCTGCCCCGGCTGCCGACAAAGGCGCCACGACGAGACCGGCGATCATCGTAAAGATGACCGACGACCGCATCAAAAGCGGGCGCGCCCATTCCAGCTTGAGCCTCGACATCGATTTTCTCCATTCGGGGCCGGACAACCGGCCGTGAGTTCCCAGCTCCCAGCTACACGACTTGGCTATTCCCCCGCGGGCCCGCGCTGAGGGAGGCAGACCCCGGGGGAACAGCATTGGTCGAATTGGAGTGTGCGGGCCCCCGACAGCTTTGTCCAAACAAACTTGAGCCCCTGACCGGGACTTTCGCGCTGTTTGGGCGATCCCGAAGCTGTGTTCATACGGCCGCCACATCACTGTTGGCCTGCCGGGTGCCTGGGGTTTACGGAGCAGCCTTACCTTCAGGTTCATGGAGCCCACCCGCGTCTACGACACGTCCCAGGTCGACGCCTACGTCGCCCGCCTCCACCAGCAGATCGACGCTCTCAACGATCAGCTGGCCACGCTGCAGGACCGCCTGGCTCTGCCGACGGCCGCCGACGACACCGAGGCCGCCGAGCGCATTCTCGGGCGCGTCCTGCTCCGGGCGCAGCAGGTGGCCGACGACGTCGTGGCCGAGGGCCGCCGGGAGCGGGACGAGGCGGTGGCCGAGGGCCGCCGCCAGCGCGACGAAGTCCTGGGCCAGGTGGAGCGGCAATGCCAGGATCTGCTGGAGGCCGCCGAGCGCGACGCGGCGGTGGTCACCTCCGAGGCCCGCCGCCAGCGCGACACCATCCTCTCCACCGCCCGGAGCGAGGCGGCGGCGCTGATCGCCGAAGCCGAGGAGGAGGCGAAGGCCATCGTCTACCGGGCCGAGGAGGCCCGGGAGATGCAGGCGCTCGTCGACGAGGTGCGCCGGACCGAGACCGGGAGCCGTGGTCCCCGCTCGACGGTGGACGCCAAGTCGCCCCACCAGGTCGTGGCGTTCCCCTGGACCCGGCCGGGGGACGAGGGCGCCGAGCCCGACGAGGCCGCCTCGTCGCCGGCGATTCCCGTCTGGGTGGCGGCCGCTCCCCCCACGGGCGCGCCGGTCATCCCCCTGGCGGGAGCCGGGGAGCCTGCGCCGCTCCCGACGACGGACGCCCCGCCGGACGTCCGGGCCGACGCCCGGCGGGCGTTCCCGTTCCGGCACTGACCGCCCGTCACCGCCGACGACTTCGCATGCCCCCCCAGGCGAACCCCGAAGCGGGCTGGTATCCCGACCCCGTCGCCCCCGGCCAGTTGCGGCTCTGGGACGGCGAGGGGTGGACCCCCCGGACCAAGCCCTGGAACCCTGAACCGACCAACCCCGGGCCGACGAAGCCGGTACCGGCCGCCGACCCGCACCGCCGGCGGCGTATGGCCGTCGAAGGCGCCGGCCTGGTCGTCATGATGCTGGTGGCCGGCTTCCCCGCCCTGCCCTCGTGGGCCACGCCGGCCCGTCCGACGACCACGGCGGCGGGGCACCGCTCCGGGTCGACGGCGCCGGGCTCCGCCTCGACCACCACCACGACCCCGCCGGTGACGGTGGACTGCCGACTGGCCGCCGCCCGGCCCGGCCCGGCCCGGGTGATCGAGTGGTTCTCCACCCACGGCCTCACCGCCACACCGGCCGCCACGCCGGACCTGCCGCCCGGCGCCTGCGCCGTGGCCGCCTTCACCGACAGCCATGCGCCCGGCCAGGACGTCGTCGTCGTCTACCCCGACGCCCAGTCGGCCGTCGTCGCCGCCTCGACCCCGGTGGTGCCGGCCCTCACGATGGTGCAGGGGATCTACATGGTGGCCCTCGATCCCTCCCTCACCGGGGTGCGGGGCGACTACCAGGCGGCGCTGGTGAACTACGTGGCGGCCAGCAACCCCGTCGTGGTCCCGCCGTCCTCCACCAGCACCACCGCACCGGCGGTCAACCGCGGCGGCGGCTCCCGGAGCCGAGGATCCGGGCGAGGCTGAACAGGGTCAGGATCACGAGGAGCAGCAGCAGCGCCCCGCCCCAGGCGGCGGCGTTGTTGCTGTCCGAGGGGCTGCGCACCAAGAGGTAGATCCGCATCGGCAGGTCGTCCTGCGTTCCCCGGAACGGGTTGACGTTCATCCGGGGGCTGCCGAAGGCGGTGAGGAGGACGGGGGCGGTCTCGCCGACGGCCCTGGCCACGCCGAGCAGAGCGGCGGTGACGAGTCCCGTCCGGGCGGTGGGGATGACGACCCGCAGCACCGTGCGCCACTCCGGCGCGCCGAGGGCCAGCGCCGCTTCCCGGAGGTGGCCCGACACGAGACGCAGCACCTCCTCGGCCGTCCGCACGACGGTGGGGAGCATGACGACGGCCAGGGCGATGGCGGCGGCGAAGCCGGAGAAGCCCTGCTCGTGCTGGGGCTGCACCCAGGCGGCGTAGATGAACAGGCCGGCGATGATCGACGGGAGGCCGGTCATGGCGTCGGCCACCGTCCGCACCCCGGCGGCGAAGCGACCTCCGACCTCGTTGAGGTAGGTGGCGGTGAGCACGCCGACCGGCACCGTCATCAGCGTGGCCAGCCCCACCTGCTCGACGCTGCCGATGATGGCCTGGCTCATCCCCGCCTTGCTGACCGGGTCGCGGGGGCTGAAGTTGCGCAGGTCCTGGCGGAGGAAGGGGAAGCGGGGAAAGCGGCTGAGCACGACGGGGAGGCCGTGGCGGACCACGAACCACACCACGAGGAAGAGCGGGAGCAGGGCCACGGTCGTACCGGCGCCGATCACCGCCGTGGCCAGCCGGTCGCGCCGCACCAGCGGGCCGTGGCGCTGGCCGACCGTCACGCCGTAGATGACGAGGAAGGTGGCGTACCAGCACACGACGAAGCCGAACGGCGCGTCCCAGCCGGCGAGGTGGAAGGGCGCCCACACCCCGACGGCGGCGGCCAGCGCCGAGGCGACGAGCTCGGTGGCCCGGTCGGTGTCGAACCCGGGGCGGCGGGGCCGGTCCGTCTTGGTCGGGGTCGTCGCGGCCGTCGTGGGCGCCGGTGTCGTGGTCGTCGTCGGTGTCATCGGCGTCCCTTGGCGGCGCTGCGGTTCACGACCCGGCGGGCCGCCACGTTGATGGTCAGGGTCACGGCGAACAGGGTCAGCCCGGCCACGGTCAGGGCGCTCTTCTCGATGTCGCCGGCGCCGTTGAACTGCCGGACGATGAGCGCCGACACCGAGCCGCCCCCGGGCTGGAGGATGTGGCTGGTCACCCGCTCGTTGCTGAGCAGGACGAGGCTGACGGCGATCGTCTCGCCCAACGCCCGGCCCAGCCCAAGCATGGCGGCACCGACGATGCCGTTGCGGGCGAAGGGGAAGATGACCTCGGTGATCATGCCCCAGCGGGTGCCGCCCAGGGCCAGGGCGGCCTCGCACTGGTCTCGGGGCGCCTGGGCCATGACTTCCCGGGTGACGGAGGTCATGAGCGGCAGGACCATGATGCCGACCACGAGGCCGGCCAGGAACAGCGAGCCGCCGATCTGGTTGCCCTGGATCCGGAACGGGGGGAAGAAGGCGGCGTGGTCCCCGAGCCAGACCGTGAGGTTGTGGAGGTGCTGGTCGAGGAAGAACTTGCCCCACAGGCCGTAGATGAGGCTGGGGAGGGCGGCCAGCAGGTCGACGAGGGCCACGAGCGGCGCCCGCCAGCGGCGGGGGACGTACTCGTTGATGGCCAGGGCGGTGCACAGCGCCACCGGCGCCGCCACGGCCAGGGCGATGACGGCGATGGTCAGCGAACCGGTGAGGGCGCCGAGGAAACCGAAGGCGCGGCCGGCGGGGTTCCACCCGTCGCCGGTCAGAAGGCCCAGGTGCTGGTGGTTCCAGGCCGGCGCCGAGCGCGACAGCAGGAAGACGAGGATGCCGCCGATGGTGACGAGCACCGTCGAGGCGGAGGCCACCAGCAGACCCCGGAACCAGCGGTCGGGCCCGCCCGGCCTGGCCCGCAGGTCGAGGCGTTCCTCCTCGGGCGGCGTTTCCGTCATCATCGGTCCGCTCCCCGCAGCATCCGGCGGCGTCCCAGGGAGGCGAGGAGGACACCGACGAGTCCGAGTCCGGCCAGGCCGGGGGCCAGGGGGGCGGGACCGGTGAAGGCGAGGGAGGCGGCGCCGTCGCCGGCGACCCCCGCCGAAGCCGGCGCGGTCGTGACCGGAGCGGTCGTTGCCGGGGCGGCGAGGTGGGTGAGGGTGGCCTGGCCGCCGACGGGGGCTCCGCTGATGACGGGGATCCC
This sequence comes from Acidimicrobiia bacterium, assembly GCA_036498605.1. GTDB lineage: Bacteria > Actinomycetota > Acidimicrobiia > IMCC26256 > BP-133 > BP-133. Next base: position 7,208 of record DASYFF010000098.1, read on the forward strand.
GGGCGCCGGCGGCGTCGTGGCCGGGGCGACGACGCCGGGGCCGAAGCGGATCTCGGCGAAGGCGTGAGGCTTGGAGAAGTCGTTCTGGTCGACACCGACGTAGAGGACGCAGGGGTGGGTGGCGTCGCAGATTATTGTGGTCGGCGAGTTGAGCAGCGGGCTGGGGCGGGAGTAGACGAGGTACCCGCTGGAGCCGTTGGCCCCCGGCGCGTTGACGTAGTTGCCGGACGCGTCGGTGCCGGCCTGGGTGTCGAGGGTCAGGCCGTCGCAGGCGGTGTTGTCGGGCGGGGGCGTGGACAGCGTGCCGGCGCACTCCTCGACCTGGATGGTGTGCTCGGCGGGCAGCCCGGTGGCGTGGAGGGCCACGATCTGCCCGTCGGTGAGCCCCGAAGCGGGGCTGACCGAGACCGAGACGGCCGGGGCCGTCACGGTGTGCGCAGCTCCGGCTGCAGACGGGCCGCCCGCGTCCGCCGGCGCCGCCGCTGACCGAGCGCGGCGGCGGCCGCCACCACGAGGGCCAGGCCGATGCCGCCCTCGAGCACCGGGCCGGGCTCGGCGGCCGGCCCGGCCGGCGCCCCCTTGAACACCATGGGCACGAAGGTGTGCGGCTTGCTGAAGTCGTTGAACTGCTCGCCGACGTAGAGCACGCAGGGGTCGGCGGGCCCGCAGTGGATGCTCACGGTCTTGAACTGGGCCGAGGGGAGGATCGCCACCCGGTAGCCGGCGGTGTCGCCCGACGGGTCGCCGGCGGCGTTGCGGTAGTTGCCGGCGGCGTCGGTGTACCCCGAGCTGTCGAGCGTGACGCCCTCGCAGGCGGTGGAATCCTTGGGGGGATTGACGACCGTGCCCTGGCAGGCGAGGACCTGGACAGCGGTGTAGGGGTCGAACCCGGTGCCGGTGATGGTGGTGCGCTGGCCGTCGACGAGGCCCCGGGAGGGGGTCATGGTGGCCGAGGGGGCGGACGAGGTCATGGGGGGAGCTACCTCCGTCGGGGATGGTGCGGGAACGGTGTCGACCGGGAGGCCCGGGGCGTCGTTGCCCCGGGCCTCCCGGCCCGTGGTCGGGACAGGCTCAGGTCAGGAGTTGAGGTCCGTCACCTGAGCGGCGGTGATCGGGGGGACCGAGTTGCCGCTGCCGTCGACGGCGCACGGCACCCGGGGGAACACGAACTGGGTCGAGACCGTGTTGGTCAGCTCGTCGGAGTAGTTCTTGCCCGTGGTGAGGTCGATGCCGTGGTTGACCTTGCCGGGGTCGGTGTCGCACACGTAGTTGAGGAAGCCGGCCACGGAGGCCCGCATCGTCCCCGACTTGTAGATGTTGTACAGACCCCGGAAGGTGGCGATCGTCTTGCTCAGCTCCAGCGCCGGGCTGGCCGACAGGCCGTTGATCTTGGTGAGCTTGCCGCTCACGCCGCCCGAGCTGTAGGTGTAGGGCCGCCACTGGGACACGCCGTAGGAGATGTAGTACAGGCTCTCCGCCACCTGGTTGGCGGCGGCGATGTTGTCCGTGGCGTGGTCGGCGTTGGCGATGTCGGTCAGCTGCGGAGCGTCGTTCTCCTGGGCGATCTTGAAGTCGCTGTTCTTGGTGTTGGGGTCACAGCCGACGTACGACTTCCACACCGAGTAGGTTCCCGACCCGGTGTTGACGGCCGGGATGTAGATGGGAGCGCCGATCGAGGCGCCGAGGCCCTCGCTCCCCAGGGTGTGGCCGGGGTTGGCCGGGTCGTCGGTCTTGTCGTTCAGCTGGCCCCAGTCGTTGATCTTGAAGCTGGTGGTGGTGTCGCAGTAGATCTCGAAGGCCAGGCTGTGCCCGCTGCCGGGGACCTGGGTGGTGTTGTCGAGACCGGTCACCGCCACGCCCGTGTAGGGCCCGGCCAGCGGGTCACCCGTCCGCCAGCCGGCCGAAACCGGCCCGACCTGGGTGGCCGTGCAGGTGCCGGAGCAGGCGACGGTGGTCTTGTTGTGGAAGGGGAAGACGACCCCGACCACCGAGTCCCGGGCGAACTCCAGCGCCACCGCCGAGGGGCAGTTGTCCCCGGCGTTGGGCGCCCGGGAGCCGCGGGCGAAGTCGACGGCCAGGCCGCCGGTGGGCTTGCTGCCGCACAGCTGGCCGACGCCGTTGCCCGTCCCGATACCCTCGCCGTTGACGAACTCGTTGCGGCTGTAGTCGTCGAGCGTGTCGGTGGCCGACCCGTCGGCTGTCGTGACGCAGGTCTTGAGGTCGGTCGACTGCAGCGTGCAGCCGTAGATTGACGACTGGGAGTAGAGGTTCCCGACGGCGTTCATCACGTAGTACGTCGTCTCCGAGCCGGTGGCCCGGAACTGGTTGACGCCGGGGGTGAAGAACTGCGGGTACTGGCCCAGTGTGGCCGCCTGCCCCACCCCGGTCGACAGCACCAGCGCCGCCACCGTGGTGAGCGCGCCGGTCATCACCAGGCGCTTCATGAATCGGACCTTCATGACAGTGATCTCCTTTTGCGGACTGCGCCGGTCAGGCGAGCGTGAGGGTGAGGGTCGCCTGGTAGCCGGGCGCACCGGGGGCGAAGGCGGAAGCCGGGACGGCCACGACGAGGTTGGCACCGCAGGCGAAGGTGCCGCCCGAGGTCGTGCTGGCGGCGCTGCACAGCGTCTGGGCGGCGGTGTGCAGTCCGTCGAGCGGAGCGGGCGCCGGGGCGCCCTGGAGCTTGGCGCCGGCCAGCGGGCCGCTGGACTGCAGCACGGCCGGGAGCAGCGAGGCCGCCGCCACCGGGTTGCCGGCATTGACCTTGGCCACGTCACCGGGCACGAGGTCGTGGGCCACGCCGGCCAGCGGACCCCAGCTCAGGTTGCCGCCGGGGATGCAGTGGTTGCTGAACGACGTCGCCGTGTCGCAGGTCGTGTTCGGCGGGACCGACGCGTCGAGGAAGTCGCTGATCTGGCCGGTGAGGCTCCAGCCGGCGTCGCTGCCCCGGGCGTTGGTCACCGTGATCGGCGCCATGACCCCACAGGCGTTCTGGGGCTTGCCGTTCAGGGTGACGGCGGGGCCCGAGCAGGCGGTGCCGGCCAGCGTGTGGCCCAGCGTGTCGATGACCGGCGGGGTGCCCGTCTGGCTCATCGTCAGGTCGGCGCCGGTCACGGGGATGACGACGATCTGCTTGAGGGCGCAGTTGGCCTGGGTCGTGACGTCACAGTCGGTGGGGTAGGCCACCGCGCCCTGGACGGTGACGTTGACCGTCACGTTGTTGCCGGCGGGTGACGTCGACGGCGAGCAGTTGCTGCCGCAGGTGGCGGTGGCGCCGCCGACGACGAAGCTGTCGGTGGTGGCCGAACCGTCGGTGTTGGTGTACCTGAAGACGCCGGGCGAGACGTTGGTCACCGTGCCGTGGGTGGCGTTGGTAACCACCGCGGTGGACGGGTTGATCGTCTCGGCCACGCCGTTGGAGTCGTTGGCCGTGCCGTAGCTGACGGTGATGTTCCCCGCGCCGAGGTTGGCCACGGCCATGGCCTGCGGCGAGGGCGAGCTCGGCGCCACCGGCGTCCCCGGCGGAGCGGCGAAGGCGATGTCCACGAAGGTGTGGGCGGCCGAGAAGTTGTTCTGGTCGACGCCGACGTAGAGCACGCAGGCGTGGGCGACGTCGCAGTGGATGGTGGAGTTGTTGAACGTCGACCCCGGCGTGCCGAGGGCGTAGACCTTGAAACCGGAGTCACCGTTGGCGTCGCCGGCGGCGTTGACGAAGGAACCGCTGCCGTCGCTGGTGGCCTGCGTGTCGAGCGTGTTGCCGTCGCAGGACGTGTTGTCGGAAGGCGGAGTGGCGGCGGTGCCCTGGCACTCCATGATCTGGACCGTGGTGTTGGCGGGAAGTCCCGAACCGCTGACGCTGAGAATCTGGCCGTCGTGCAGGTTCGTGCTGGGGGTGGCGGTGGCCGCCGCGGCGGCGAAGGCGGCGGGAACGCCGACCAGCCCGACGACGACCGCCGTGATCGAGACCGCGGCGGTGGCCGCCGCGGTGCGTGTCCGACGGATGAGCTTCATGACCCTCCTAGTTGAAACTCAAGAGAACGCAAAAAGACAAAGGGGTGGTGAGTGAAAAATGGGCAAGCGCGGAACGTGATGGTTGGCCCGCCGAAATGGCTCGACGCTCCAAGGCGGAGTGTGCGGTGGGGCGGCAGATTTGTCCAAGAGCGATCTGCGTAGATTGGTGGGGTACCAATGCTTTAGCGCCCTTGCAATGCCCAGAGTTTGAACACCGGTCGTTGAGCTGTCACCGACTGGGGACTGCGTTCTTAGGGTTCTGTTGATCCCCGTTCAGCCCGGCGCTGTTTACTGGTCGACGTGGAGACGAAGACGCAGCATGGCCCGGGCCTCGGGATCCGTCTCGCCGGGCGGACCTGGGCCACCCGGCACCTCGTGGCGGGCTGCACCGTGGCCCTGGTGGCGGGAATGATGATCGGCTACAGCGGCAAGAAGCCGTCGGCCGGCGACGGAGCCGCCAAGCCCATCGTCGCCCTCGGCAGCCTGACCTCGCCGGCCCCGGCGGGCGGGACCACCTCGACCACGGACACGACGGCCACGACGGGGACGACGGCCACCACGTCCCCCGCCGCCACCGAGGCGAAGCCGACGGTGCTCATGGCCAACACCCCGGGCCAGGGCCCGTCGGAGCTCCCGGTCTTCGCCGCCGGCGGGCCGTGGAGCATCGGCTGGCACTTCCGCTGCGTCAACGCCCCCGGCGGGACGGGCACCTTCACACTCCAGGTGATCCCCGCCGGCGACGGTGCCCCACAACCGGCGGTCGAGCAGACGAGCCGGGAGGCTCAGGGCATCAGCCCCGAGGCGGCTCCCGGCCGTCAGCATCTGAAGATCATCACCGACCCGGCCTGCCAGTGGGCCGTCAAGGTGACCGGGATCGGTCCCTGACACCTGGCCTACGCCCAGACCGCCGACAGCCAACCCGGGATCGGTCTGATCTGCGTTGCGATGGCCACGGTGTGTGGCCATCGCACGCGCCGTGGCCGATTTTTGTGACGGAGGGGGGTCGCGACCCAGAAAAAGGGCAAAAGTTGTCGCGTTTTGACGCGATTCTGTGCCCGGACCATCATGCATAGTGGCGAAGGGGGGGAGGAAGGGTCCTGGCGATTCCGACCGCCCCAGCGCGCCATGATCCGGACGGTCTCTATGCCGAGGCTCGTCCCCCGAGCAAGGTCGGATGATATGCACCCTTCGGGACGAAGCGAAGGCAGGGAGGTCCGCCTCGCCTGGGAGCGGTTCAATTCCGACGATCCCGGCCCGTCGCCGGTCCGGGAGCCCGTCCTGGCCTCGTGGCGGCGGTCCCGCCAGTGCGGCGTACGGCCCGACACGCTGGCCGTGCCCCAGGACGTCGAGACCGACACCGAGAGCCGGTTCCGGTGGGCGGCGGAGCCGGTGCTGGAGGACCTCGCCGAACGCCTGAACGACACGTCCAACACCATTCTCCTGGCCGACAGCCGGGCCCGGGTGGTGCACCGCTGGGTCCTCGACTCGGCGCTGCTGCCCATTCTCGACCGTGACTTCGTGACGGCACAGTTCTGCTTCGGCGAAGAGCACGTGGGCACGAACGGCCTGGGGTGCCCCGTCGAAGAGCGGCGCCCCTTCGTGGTGGCCGGTCCCGAGCACTACAAGGACGCCTTCCACCATTGGACCTGCGTCGGCGCACCGGTGTTCCACCCGATCAGCCGGCAGCTCGAAGGCATTATCGACATCAGCTGTCTTTACAAAGACACGAACGACCTGATCCTCCCGCTGGTGGTCGATGCCGTGCGCCACGTCGAGGAACGGCTCTTCCTCGACGCCAGCCGCGCCGAGCAGACGCTGCTCCGCCACTACCTCCCGGCCGCCCGGGGCTCGACGAGGGCCGTCACCGCCTTGAGCGGCAAGACCATCCTGACCAACCCGCTCGCCGCCCGGCTGCTCCAGAACGTCGACCAGGCGGCGCTGTGGGAGCGGGCCTCGCAGGCCGTGGCCGAGCGGCTCGAGGGGTTTCAGGAGTTCTCGCTCAGCCCCGAGGAGACCGTCGCCGTCCGCTGTACGCCGATCCATGACGGCACCGAGCTGGTGGGCGCCCTCCTCGAGTTCTCCAAGGACAACGCCCCGAAGCGCCGCAACCGTCGGCGCCGGGCCGCCACGCCCGTTCTCGAAGGACTGCCGGGAAAGAGCGCGGTCTGGCGGGCCGCCTGCGCCGAGGCCATGCGCCGGGTCGACGACGGCCTGCCGCTGCTGGTGACCGGCGAAACGGGGGTGGGAAAGCTCAGCCTCGTTCAGGGGGTCTGCGCCCAGTGCCTCCCCGGGCTCGACGTCGTCGTGCTCGACTGCGCCAATGAACCGGTGGAGGGCGTGGCGGCCTGGTCCAACCGGGCCCGGAGCGCCCTGGTCGAGAGTCCGGTTGTCGTCTTCCGCCATCTCGAGGCCCTCGGCCCGGAGTCGGCCGCCGCTCTGTCGGGCGCGATCGACGAGATGGCTCCCGGCGGGGCCCGGTTGTTCGCCACGCTGACCAGCACCGGCCGGTTCTCGCCCGAGTGCCTCGCCCTGGTGGAACGCTTCGCCGCCGGCCGGGTGGAGGCTCCTCCTCTGCGCCAGCGCCGCGAGGACATTCCCGATCTGGTCGCCGCCATCCTCCGGCGCCACGACGACGGGACCCAACACGTGCGGCTGGGTTCCGAAGCGCTGCAGCTCCTCATGCGAGGCGTATGGCCCCAGAACGTCCGCCAGCTGGAGAATGCGGTGCGGGCGGCCCTGTCCAACGGGTGCGGCCCGGAGATCGGCATCAGCGATCTCCCCTCCGATGTGCGTCGCCAGGCGACCCGGAGGCGGCTCTCACCGATGGAGCAGGTCGAGCTGGACGCCATCATGACGGCCCTCGAGCAGGCCGGTGACAACCGGACGCGGGCGGCCGCCGCCCTCGGGATCTCCCGGGCGACACTGCACCGCCGGCTCCGGGCCTACGGCCTCGAGCTCGACCGCTCGGCCTTCTGACGCACGGCCCGCGACCACTCACTGTTGTCGCGTATTGACGCGATTGCGCCACCTCAGCCGGGTGCATAGTTACGCGAGCCTGACATGAGGGGGATGGCCGGATGGAGCGCGGGCGGGCAGATCGATGACCGTCCTTTCGGAGGAGGTGCGCTGGGAGCGCGCCATCTATTCGACGCTGGCCGAGATGCGGGAGCGGGGGCCCCAGATCGCCGTCGAGACCGAGTCCCGCATCCGGAAGCAGTACAGCGACGCCTACGCCTCGGTGAGTACGCAGGGACTCCAGGCGTCATGCCTCCGGAATGTCGAGCTCAGCTACTGGATCGTGCGCGAGCACCGTCACGCCACCCCGCAGGAGCTTGCTGCCCACGCCACCGTCGCCGCCGAACGGGCCCGGGAAGGGGTACCGGTCGAGGACATGCTCAGCGCCTGGAGCCTGACCATGGGCGTCATCCGGGACACGTTCCTCGAGCTGGCCCTCGAATGGAACGCCCGGCCCCGGAGCATTCTCGAGGCCACACAACTGTTGTGGGCGCTGGCTGAGGACATCACGGTGCAGCTGGCCGTCGTGCACCACGACACCGAGGTGGCGCTGGCCCGTCACGACGAGCTGCAGCGAACGGAGTTCCTCCGCCACGTGCTGCTCGGATCCGTGAGCGGCGGGGAGTTGAACCGTCGGGCCGCCACCTACGGCTTGCAGCTCAGCGAGCGGTACCACGCCGTGCGGGCCCGGCCCATCCACGCCGGCGACGCCGGGTCGCTCACGCAGCTGCGCCGGGCCCTTGAGACCTCGGTGGCCTGGGGCGGACGCCAGAACTGCCTCGTCGCCATCCTCGACGGGGACGTGGCCGGCGTCGTGGCCACACCCCCCAACGTGAAGATGCCGGGGGCGATGATCGGTGTCGGTCCACCGGCCCACCTCGGGGCCATGGAACCGTCGTACGCCGCCGCCAGCCGCATCCTCGACGTCGGCCTGCGGTTCTCGATGACGGGCACCCACACGCTGATCGACGTGGCCGCCCAGGCCGCCGTCGCCGACGAATCCGAGATCGGCGACCTCCTCGTCGACCGTTACCTGGAGCCCCTGTCGACCGTGCCCGATCTCCGGGACGCGATGGAGGAGACGCTCCGGATCTTCTTCGCCAACGGTCTCAGCCTGAAGCGCACGGCCCAGATGCTGCGGATCCATCCCAACACGGTGCGATACCGGCTCCGGCGCTTCGAGGAGATCACCGACGCCGACCTGGCCGACACCGAGGTCCTCTTCCGCGTCTGGTGGGCCGTCGAGCGGGCCCGGATTCTCACTGAGCCGGCGGAGGTCCGCTAGCTCCCTCGTAGTGGAATTGTCTAACGGGGCGCGCCAACCGCCTGAAGGTAGCGCCATCGACAGGCCCTTCCGCTGTCTGAAGTATTGACCAGGTGAGGTCGAGCGAGGGCTGGCCCAGAGAGAAGAGGTGACGTATGGACTTCCTGCAAGTCGTCGGGGATCGCCGCACGATCCGTTGGTTCAAGTCCTGGGAACAAGTCCCTACGGAGAAGATCCAGCGCATCCTCGAGGCGGTCCGCCTCTCGACGTGCCCCGGGAACCTCCAGCCGTGGCGGGCCGTGGTGGTCGTCCGCGACGAGCTCGACGACGCCATCCGGGATGAGCTCCTGGCCGTCGACAACTGGCAGGGCGGGCACACCCAGGCCCCGGTGTGGATCTACTGGTACTGCGACCCGGGCGTCTGCCGTCCCGAGAACTTCGCCGCCCGGACGGTCGAGCTGGTCGAGGTCGGGGCCCTGCCCCGGGCCTACGGCTGGAACGCCGACACCATCAAGGCCGCCATCGAAGAAGCGGTGGAGACCCCCGAAGGTATGGCCTCGATCCAGGAGCTGATCCACGGCCTGCCCGAGGAGATCAGCGTCGTGGTCGCCATGAACGAGACGGTGGGAGCGCTGAACCTGGCCGTGCTGGCGGCGGTGAACGAGGGTCTCGGGACGGCCCTGAACATGATCGCCCGTCCCACCAAGCAGGACAGGGTCAAGGAGATCCTCGGTGTGCCGGCCCGGTGCGTCCCGGTCTGGTGCCAGCTCGTCGGGTATCCGGCGGAGAACCCGAACGCCGGCGGTCAGCGCCCCCGCGACCCGTTCGGTGAGCTGTTCTTCAAGGGCAGCTGGGGTACGCCGTTCCCCCGCGACGAGGGTGTGGTCGACGACCTGCGCAGCGAGGGTCTCCTGCAGGACAGCGCCCCTGTCCAGTCCCGGTTCGAGGAGCTGCGGAGCCTGGCCCGGATGTACGGCTACCCCGAGGCCTAGTGATCGTGGCTGAACTGAACGGAAAGGCGCTGACGGACTACTCGTCGGTGGCGGCATGGATGGGGTCGGCGTCGTCCGACCCCATCCGGGCCCGGATCCGCAAGCGGGAACTGGTCGTGCTGGAGGCGTTCTGCGAGCACCAGCAGAACGACCCGGACACGATCATCGCCGCCGCCCGGGCCAACCGCGACGTCAAGAACGAGTACATGCGGTCGTTGAAGCAATGGGTGGCGAAGTACGCACCGGAAGGCCGCGAACGGCACGAGGCCGAGAATGCGGTCCGGTCGTTCTTCATCGCCAACGGGATGCGCGTCATCGCCAAGCCCTACAGCGACGTGTATCGCAGGAACGGATCCGAGATCGGTTGAACGATGGTGTCGAGCGGCGCAGGTCCCCACGTCCCGGAGACGACGGTCCGGACGGCTCATGGCGTCTTCCGCTGCCTCGCCTTCGAGGACGCTGACGGCGTCGAGCACCTGGCTCTGGTCAAAGGTGAACCGGCGGGAACCGGAGCGGTCCCCGTCAGGGTCCACAGCGAGTGCCTGACCGGCGACGTCATCGGCTCCCGCCGCTGCGACTGCGGTGAGCAGCTGCAGCTGGCCCTGGCCCGGATCGGGGCCGCACCGACCGGCGTCGTCGTCTACCTCCGGGGCCACGAGGGCCGGGGGATCGGCCTGGTCAACAAGCTGCGGGCCTACCAGCTCCAGGACGCGGGGTTGGACACCGTGGAAGCCAATGTGGCCCTCGGCCTTCCCGTCGACGCCCGGGACTACGCCTCGGCGGGGCAGATCCTCCGTTACCTCGGCGTCGGAACGGTGCATCTCCTCACCAACAATCCCGCCAAGGCGGCCGGGTTGTCGGCGGCCGGCATCGAGGTCGCCTCGGTGGAGCGGCTGGAGGCGACGCCGAACCCCGACAACGTCAGCTATCTGCGGACGAAGCAGGTCCGCATGGGTCACGACCTGACAGCTCTCCCCCCGTCGCGTCCCCGCGACCGCATCGAGCGGCCGCGGGGACCGGCGATCGTCGGCCTCGGCGGGGGCATCGGGGCGTCCCGGCTGTGGTCCCCGCTGGCGGCGTCGGCTCCCGCCGGTTCGCTGACGCTGGTGGTCAACGTCGCCGACGACGTCTGGATGCACGGGCTGCGGGCCTGCCCCGATATCGACACGGTGCTCTACGCCCTGTCGGGATGGCAGGACCCCGCCCGGGGCTGGGGAGTGAGCGGAGACAGCTTCGAATGCATGGAGTCGCTCCGCCGGCTCGGCGAAGACGTGTGGTTCAACATGGGCGACCGGGACCTCGCCACGCACCTGCTGCGCACGCGCCTGCTCCATGAGGGACAGAACCTGGCCGACGTCACGGCCCGGCTGGCCGGTGCGCTCGGCGTCCCCGCCCGGGTGCTCCCCGCCACCAGCGACGAAGTCCGGACGGTGATCCGGACGGCCGGCGGTGCGGAGCTCGGTTACCAGGAATACCTCGTGCAGCGGCGGGCCGCCGACGCGGTGACCGACGTCCGCTGGGACGGGCTCCCCGCCAGCCAGCCCGGGCCGTCGGTCATCGACGCCATCGAGGCCGCCGACCTGATCATCCTCGGCCCGAGCAACCCCGTGGCCAGCGTCCTGCCCATCCTGGGCGTGCCCGGGGTGCGGGAGGCGATCAGGGACAGCGCGGCCAGGGTCGTCGCCGTGACGCCGGTCGTGACCTCGGTCCGCATCACCGACGAGGGTGAGGCCCGCCGGGCCCGGAGCCGGGCGGCCCTGCTCGGCGCCCTCGGCCTTCCGCACTCGCCGTCGTCGGTCGCCGGGCTGTACCGCGATCTCATCGACACCTTCGTCATCGACGAAGCCGACGCCGGACCGGAGTCGGCGATCATCGACGCCCTCGAGATCGAGGTGGTGACGGCGCGCACGCTGCTCCATGTCGACGGGCCGGTGTCGGGACTGGTGCCGGCGCTCCTCGACATGGTCGGGCCGCGGTCCACCGTGAGCGGAGTCAGCGCATGACCGCCACGGGCACCCGCATCACCTATTCGCCGAAGGTCTTCATCCCGCTGACCCAGCGCTGCCGCGACGCCTGCGGGTACTGCACCTTCGCCCAACCCCCGACCCACCTGGCGCAGCCCTACCTGACCCCGGACGAGGTCCTGAAGATCGCCCGGCAGGGGGCGGCCGCCGGTTGCCACGAGGCCCTCTTCACTCTCGGGGAGCGCCCCGAAGCCCGCTATCCCGACGCCCGGGTCTGGCTCGGGCTGCACGGCTACGCCAGCACCGTCGACTACCTCGTGGCGATGTGCCGGCTCGTCATCACCGAAACGGGACTGCTGCCCCACGCCAACGCCGGCGCGCTGAGCGAGGACGAGCTGGCCGCCCTCCGGCCCGTGACCGCGTCGCAGGGCATGATGATCGAGACCCTGCGGGCCGACCTCCGCTGCCACCGGGGGGCACCGGACAAGACGCCGGCCCGCCGCTTGGCCACGCTGGACGCCGCCGGCCGGCTGGCGATCCCCTTCACGACCGGCATCCTTCTCGGGATCGGCGAGGAGCGCGGCGACCGGATCGTCGCCCTCGAGGCGATCGCCCGGTCCCACGAACGGCACGGCCACGTGCAGGAGGTCATCGTCCAGAACTTCCTTCCCAAGCCGGGCACCGCCATGGCCGATTGGCCGCCGTGCCCCGCCGACGTTCTGGTCGAGACGATCGCCCTGGCCCGGACCATCCTCCCGGCCACGGTGCACGTGCAGGCGCCGCCCAACCTCTCCGACTCGGTCGTTCCTCTGCTCGACGCCGGCATCGACGACTTCGGGGGGATCTCGCCCGTCACGATCGACCACGTCAACCCGGAACGGGCCTGGCCGGTCGTGGAGCAGCTGCGGGCGGTCTGCGAGGCGCAGGGGGCGACCCTCGTCCCCCGGCTCACCGTCTATCCCGAGTTCGCCCTCGAACCGACGCGGTGGCTCGACGAGGCCCTGCGGTTCCCGGTGCTCGACCGGTCCGACGCCGAGGGCCTCGCCCGCGACGACCCCGGATCGCTGCTCCCGCAGCGCACCGCCGAAGTCGGCCAGCCGCTCGACGGCGCCGAGGTGGCCGTGATCGGGCGCCGTTCGACCGTGTGGTGCTCGGGAGGCTCCTTCGACCCGCCCTCGCTGCTGCCCGGCAGCCCCCGGGCCGGCGGCCGCGTCGGTGAGATTCTCCAGGGCGTCGAAGCCGGCCAGGAGCCGGGCGTCGAGGAGCTGACGGCGCTCTTCTCCGCCCGGGGTCCGGAGGTGGCGGCCATCGCCGAGTTCGCCGACGGGCTGCGGGCCGAGGCCGTGGGCGACGTCGTGACGTTCGTCAGGAACCGGAACATCAACTACACCAACATCTGCACGTTCCGGTGCCGGTTCTGCGGGTTCGCCAAAGGCCCGCTCAGCCTGAACCTCCGGGGCAAGCCCTATCTCCTCGACATGGACGTCATCGCCGAGCGGGCCCGCGAAGCGTGGGACTGCGGTGCCACCGAGGTCTGTCTCCAGGGCGGGATCCACCCCAAGTTCGACGGCGAGTACTACCTGGAAGTCTGCCGGACGGTCAAGGCCGCGGCGCCTGACATCCACGTGCACGCCTTCACCGCGCTCGAGGTCACGGAAGGGGCCCGGCGCCTGGGGGAGCCGCTCGAGTCGTATCTGCGGCGCCTGAAGGAGGCGGGGCTGCGATCGCTGCCCGGCACGGCGGCCGAGATCCTCGACGATCCCGTCCGCCAGATCCTCTGCCCCGACAAGATCACGACCGACGAGTGGCTGGAGTGCCACCGGGCGGCGCACCGCGTCGGGCTGGCCTCGAACGTGACGATGATGTTCGGGGCCGTGGAGCAACCCGTCTCGTGGGCCCGGCACCTGGTCCGCACCCGGGCGCTCCAGAAGGAGACGGGCGGCTTCACGGAGTTCGTGGGGCTGCCGTTCGTCCACATGGCCTCGCCGATCTACCTCACCCGCCAGGCCCGCCGGGGGCCGACCTTCCGTGAGGTGGTGCTGGTCCACGCCGTGGCCCGGATCGCCTACCGGGGCCTCATCGACAACGTGCAGGTCTCGTGGGTCAAGCTCGGCCTCGGGGGAGCGGAACAGCTCCTCATGGCCGGGGCCAACGACCTCGGCGGCACGCTGATGAACGAGAACATCTCCCGGGCCGCCGGCGCAGAGCACGGCCAGTGCCTGGACGAGGAGCAGCTGGTGGCGCTCGTCGAGCGGCTGGGCCGGCCCCTCGAGCAGCGAACGACGCTCTACGGTCGCCTTACGGCCTGCGTCTAAAGCGTCTTACTTCGCTGGGCAAATGCGTAAATGGAACGGCGGTTCCAACGCGGAAGTTTTCGTGATATCCGGCCCTAGTCGAAATGCACAACCAACTCGCTGCGCCCTCTGAACGTAGCGCCATCGACAGGTCGCAGCGACTCACATACGTTCGTAGCGAACAAGTTCGGCTGGCCCCCGATGGGTTGGACCGGCCTCTAACGAGCGAGTCAATCATTGGTCTCCACGACGATGATCTCGCCGCGAATCCTCTCGTAACCTCCCGGATGCAAGAAATTCGGGCCCATATGAAAGGGGGACGTCGTTGTAATGGACAATCGCATCATTCCTCGTGTTCGACCCATGTCCGGGAGACGATCGGTTTGGCCCAGGGCTATCGCCGTTCTCGCCCTGATGTCGTTGGTGTCGGCGGCCTGCGGCGACGACAAGCACAGCAACAACGCAGCCTCCGGCCTGCCCGGCCAGCCTTCGCAAGCATCGTCGGCACCGGCGGCGGCCGGTACGCCGGAGACGCCGGCCGCGGCGACCCCCGCCGCCGGCGCTGACAGTTCGGCCGGTGCCGCCGCGGCCCCGCAGGCGGCCTCCGGCGCTCAGACCCCGTCCGCCGCCGCGGCGGCCGGGAACACCTCGAGCGGCGCGAAGTCGGCGACGGCGGCGGCAGCCCCCGGTGCGAAGTCCGCCGCCAGCGCCGGTCCCGCGACCGGTTCGGCCAAGACCCCCGGCGGGAACGCCGCTCCCGGTGGAGCCGCTCCCGGCGCGCCGACCCCCGGCCAGCCGGGCGGTGCCCCCGCGGCCGCCGCCGGCGGCGGTGGCGGTGGCGCAACGGCCACCGGTGTGACCGACACCGAAATCAAGATGGGCATGCTCTCCGAGCTGTCCGGGCCGATCGCCGTCTACGGCCAGAGCTTCCCGAAGGTCGCCCAGGCCTTCTTCCGGGAGCGCAACGAGGCCGGCGGCATTGCAGGCCGTCAGGTCAAGCTGATCGTGTACGACGACGCGTGGGACCCGGTCCGGGGCAAGGCGGGCGCGAAGCGTCTCGTCGAGCAGGACAAGGTCTTCATGATGTGCTGCACCCAGAGCCTCAACACCAATGCGGCACTGACCCCGTACATGGACGAGATCAAGATGCCCTACATCGGCGTCGACGGTCTGAGCGAGGAGCAGTACAACGGTACCTGGACGTTCCCCATCGGGACGTCGACGGCCGCCCTCGGCGAGCTCATGGGCACCTACGCCTACAAGACGATCGGGGCCCGCAAGGCCGCCATCGCCAGCCTGACCGTGCCGGGTGGCCCGCAGTACCGTGACAACTTCAAGAAGAGCTTCCTGGCCGCCGGCGGTCAGGACGTCTACGAGGGCGACTTCAACACCGACTCGCCCGACTTCTCCTCCTTCATCGTCCAGGCCCGGGCCAAGGGCGCCGACTTCATCACCGGCTTCCTGACCATCGTGCCCACGATCCGGATGGAGCAGGCAGCTCAGAACCAGGGCTGGAAGCCCGACAAGGGCTTCGGGTGGGACACCACGGCCTACGTCGACAAGCTCATCGAGTTCCTCGGCGAGTACTCGAACGGCACGGTGGTGCAGAACCACATGCTGCCCTACGAGGTCGACTCCCCCGGTCTGCAGGAGTTCAAGAAGACGGTCGGCAAGTACTACGACCTGAAGGAACTCACCTACAGCCCGTGGCTGGCGCTGACCGGTGTGGCCGCCCGGCTCACGATGGAATCCATCGAGTCGTGCGGCAAGAACCTCACCCGGGACTGCGTGCGGGAGCACGTGGAGAACATCCACGACTGGGACACCCACTGGGGCGTGAAGCTGACGTTCCACCCCGGGCCCGGTGTCGCCAAGCGCTCGAACATCTCGTCGGTGTTCATGAAGGTCATCGACAAGAAGTTCGTCCCGCAGACCGGCATCGTCGAGGCTCCGTCGTTCAAGAAGGCCACGTAAGGGCCTAGTTCCACCGGCTGGTTGGGGGATGGCGGGGTAACCCGCCTCCCCCAACACGCCCCGATCCACACAGGAAGGCCAGTTCCGTGGACTTGAAACTCCTCTTCCAGACGATCCTGAGCGGTCTGATCTCGGGCTCCATCTACGGGGTCCTCGGGCTGGGGTTCGTCGTCACCTACAAGGCGACCCGGGTCTTGAACCTCGCGCACGGCGGGATGGCGATGTTCCTCGCCTTCGTGGCGCTCTCCTTCCTCCACCGTCACATGAACTACGGCTTGGCCATGATCCTCACCGCGCTGGTCGCCATCGCCATGGGGATCGCCACCGACTGGCTGATCATGCGGCCACTGCGGCACCGGCCTCCACTTGATGCCGCGGTCGCTTCGCTGGGTCTCCTCCTCACGCTCCAAGGCCTGGCCGTCATCATCTTCGGCGCCCAGGAGAAGGTCTTCCCCGCCGCCGTGCCGCTGCGGTTCATCAGCGTGGCCGGCTTCAACTTCAGCTACCCGCAGCTCCTCGGCTTCGGCTGTGTCCTCGTTGCGGCGGTGCTCATCGGGGTCCTGTTCAAGTGGACCCGGGCCGGCACGGCCATCCGGGCCTACGTGGAAAACCCTGACTCGGCCCGGGGGCTCGGCGTGAGCCCGCTCTACGTCTCCACCATCGCCTGGTCGATGGCGGCCCTGTTGGCCGCACTGGCCGGCGTGATGCTGGCGCCCCTGACCCTGCTCGACTCGCTGCGCATGCCGCTGTACTCGGTCAAGGCCCTGGTGGCCGCCCTGCTCGGCGGGCTGAACAGCCTGTCCGGTGCCCTGCTCGGCGGTCTCCTGTTGGGTGTCACCGAGGCCTACTTCCAGGGCTATGTCCACGTGCGGGACAGCGTGAACTACCTGCCCTTCGGCCTCGTGGTCGTGGCGCTGCTGTTCCAGGGCTTCCAGGGCAGCCGGAAGATGGCGAGGGCGGCATGAACGCCAAGCTCGCGGCGCTGATGGCCAACCGGCGGGCCCGCCAGATCGCCGCCGTCGCCGTCTTCGCCGCCGTGGCCTCGATCCCGCTGTTCGGGAGCCACTTCACGGCCTTCATCTTCACGCTCGGGGTCGTCTACGGCCTGGCCGCCATGTCGCTGTCGATGCTGACCGGCTGGGTGGGCCAGGCCTCGCTGGGGCACGCCGCCTTCGCCGGTGCCGGGGCGTTCGCCACGGCCAAGCTGCAGACCCACGGCTGGCCGTTCCTGGCCATCATGCCGGTCGTCGTCGGTGCCGCCCTGCTGTTCAGCCTCGTGGTCGGCATCCCGGCGCTTCGGATCCGCGGCCTCCAGCTCGCCGTGGCCACGCTGGCCTTCGGCTACACGGCCGAGCGGGGGGTGTTCGAGCAGATGGGCGGTGGCTACTCCAACGACACCGTCCTGCACCGACCTCACGCCTTCGGGGTCGACTTCCTCAACGACAAGAACTACTACCTCCTGTGCCTGGCCATCGCCGTCGTGCTCACCGCCCTGGCCGCCAACCTGCGGCACCGGACGATGGGCCGGGGGATGATGGCCGTCCGGGAGAGCGAGACGGTGTTCAGCCATGTGGGTGGGAACGTCGCCTCCTACAAGCTGGCCGGCTTCTGCATCAGCGCGGTGTACGCCGCCATCGCCGGCGTCCTGCTCGGCGGCCTGATCGCCAACATCAACAAGGACCTCTTCAACGTCCAGTTCGGGTTCTACATCCTGGCCGTGGCCATCGTCGGCGGGATGGGGTCGCTCATCGGGCCCTACATCGCCGGGATCGCCTTCGCCTGGTATCCCCAGCTGTTCGCCGGTGTGACGGCCCTGCAGTACTGGACGTACATGATCGGCGGGCTCGGCATGGTCCTGTTCGTGCTGCTCCTCCCGGGCGGCCTGGTGGCCATCCCGAAGCGGGTCGCCGAACTCGTGCACCTGCTGAAGCTACGGATGGCCAAGGCGGCGCCGGACGACGAGGCCGATGACGGCGAGGAGGTCGAGATCGATCTCCGGGGAACCATCCTGGCCACTCCATCGGCCAACGGAGCCTCACCGGCGACGACGATCCGGTCCCGGGCCGAGACGTCGCTGATCGACGCCGACACCGGCACGAGCCGGCGGATGCGGGAGCGCCAGCAACTCGGCTCGGGCAACGGCGGGGGCCCGCTGCTGGAGGTCGAGGGGGTCAGCATCGCCTTCGGTGGCACGGTCGCCCTGACCGATGTCTCCTTCACGGTGCAGCGCGGCGAGGTCCACGGCCTGGTCGGACCCAACGGCGCCGGGAAGTCGACGCTGTTCAACTGCGTGACGGGGATCTACCGCCCGCAGGAGGGCAACATCTTCTTCAAGGGCACGAACCTGATCGGGCTCCCGTCCTACCGGCGGGCCCGGCTCGGGATCGCCCGGACGTTCCAGAACATCAACGTCCTGCCCAACCTGACGGTCCTCGAGAACCTCATGGTCGCCGAGCAGGCCCACTGGTCGGGGAACCTGCTGCGGGACGCCCTCGGGCTCGATGCCCACCACCTGCAGGAGAAGGTGGAGCGGGCGGCGGAGGCCAACCTCGATTTCCTCGGGCTCGGTCACCTCACGAACACCATCGCCGGGGATCTGTCCCACGGCACGCTGAAGCTCGTCGAGCTGGCCCGGGCCCTGACGTCCGAGCCGGAGATCCTGCTGCTCGACGAGCCGGCCGCCGGGTTGAGCATGCAGGAGTCCGAACGGCTCGGCGAGGTGCTTCGCCAGCTGCGGGACGAGCTGCACCTGACGGTCCTGATCGTCGAGCACGACATGGCGCTGGTCATGGGGAACTGCAACCGGGTCACCGTCCTCGACTACGGGCGGGTGATCGCCTCGGGTGAGCCCGACGACGTCCGCAACAACCCGGACGTGATCGCCGCCTATCTCGGCACGACCCACGAGGAGGTTCTGGCCTGATGATGCTGTCGGTTGAAGGGGTGACGGCAGGCTACGGCCGAGGGTCGATCCTGCGTGACGTGTCGATCGACGTGCCGGAGGGCTCGATCGCCACGCTCCTCGGCCCGAACGGTGCCGGAAAGACAAGCCTGCTGCGGGTCATCGCCGGCGGGCTCAAGCCTCGGACAGGACGGATCGTGTTCGAGGACAAGGAGATCACCGGGACCCCACCGGAGCGGACCGTCCGGTTGGGTATCGCCCACGTCCCCGAAGGGCGCGGCGTGTTCCCGGGGATGACCGTCCGGGAGAACCTGCTGATGGGGCTTCATGCCCGGCGCGGGGGGCGGCGGTCCTTCGACGACGCGATCGGCAGCGTGGCCGAGCTCTTTCCGGTCTTGGCCGAGCGCCCCAACCAGCTGGCCGGAACGCTCTCCGGTGGCGAGCAGCAGATGCTGGCCATCGCCCGGGGGCTCCTGACCAAGCCCAAGCTGCTCATGATCGACGAGCTGTCCCTCGGGCTCGCGCCCATCGTCGTCCAGCGCCTGCTGGCGGCCCTCAAGGAGATCCAGCAGTCGGGCGTGACGATTCTCCTCGTCGAGCAGTTCGCCCGCCTCGTCCTCGGAATGGCGGACGTCGCCTTCGTCCTCGAACACGGCTCACTTGTCTTCGCCGGAACGAGCCAGCAGCTCATCGACAACCCATCTGTCCTCCACGGCGCGTACCTGGCCGGGAGGAAGGCACTCCAGGAGGTCAGCACGCCATGAGGCGCAGACGCCCTATCCTTCTCTTGTCGGTCGCGGCCCTTATGGGCTCGCTCGTCGCCCCGCTGACCGCCGGAGCCGACGACCAGCCGGGCAACGCCATCTATTCGACCTTTGCCGAATCCTCGGCCATCCAGACGGTGATCCTCACTCCGCTGCGGATCGAGCCCTCCATCGGCTACGCCCTGAGCCAGACGAACCAGACCCCCGACGCCAACGGCAAGGGTTCGGTGGTCGAACCCGGCCTGGCCGGCCGGGTCGTCGAGTACGTCTACTTCGGCCAGACCAAATCGCCGGAGTCGTCGGAGTGCTTCTATCCCGGCGTTGGGGAGGGGACCGGCCCCGACGTCCACCAGTCGTTGACGGAGCAGCCGCCCTCGGCCAAGAAGGAGGACGACGCCACGACCGGGGCCGGCATCGCCATCTGCCGCAGTGACGACAAGCCGTCGAACTACTCCCACGCCTCGGCCGGCGAAGGCATCGTCGGAGGCGCGGTCTCGTTCAAGACCATCGAAGCCACCAGCCAGACCGGGTACGACGCGGCCAAGCACATGGTCTCGGCGGTGACCGAGGCGACGCTTCACGGCGTGAAGATCGGTGACGTGCTGACCATCGACGAGATCACCTCCAACGCCCTGAGCACGGCGGGCGCCGCCGGCGCCGACGGGGCGGCATCGGGGGTGGCCATCAGCGGGGCGGCCGTCCAGGGTCAGCGGGTCGCCATCACCGAGGCCGGCGTCGTGGTCAAGGACCCGCTGCCGGGTTCGTCGTCGGCCGACGCCCAGAAGCAGGTTGACGCGTCGCTGGACAAGGCGGGGGTGAGCGTGCACCTCGTCAAGTCCACCTTCGACAAGGGCAGCGAACCGGGGAAGACCAAGGCCTTCTCCGGCGGGATCAACGTCACGGTCGCCAATGCGGCGGCGGAGAAGTCCATCTCCCTGATCCTCGGCCAGTCGACCTCCTACGCCAAGTACCGGACGGAGGAGTCGTCCAGCGGAGGGGACGCCGGCAGCAGTGCAGGGTCCGAAGCGTCGAAGCCGGCGCCTTACCAGGCGCTGGCCGACCTCAGCCCGGCCACGGAGCCGCCCCGGCGGTGGGTCGTCCGGGCCTAGATCACCCGCCCCCGGCGGAGTGAACGGGTGCCCCGGTTGAGAGTTGCCGACAGCTTCCTCCCCTCATTGTTGGCGACTCCCGACCGGGCACCCGAGGACTCCGTCGAGCGTGGAAGGAGACCACCGTGCCTGCCATCGTCCACTACGACCACGACGCCGAACTGTCCTTCCTGGAGGACCGGGCGGTAGCGGTCCTGGGCTACGGCTCCCAGGGGCACGCCCATGCTCTCAACCTGCTCTCGTCCGGGATCGACGTTCGGGTCGGCCTCCGGCCGGGATCGTCGTCGGAGGCCAAGGCGGCGGCGGCCGGGCTCAAGGTCATGAGCATCGAGCAGGCCTGCGACGAGGCCGGCGTCATCATGGTGCTCCTGCCCGACACCGAGCAGGCGGCGGTGTACCGCGAGGTGATCGCCCCCAACCTGCGCAGCGGGGACTCCCTGGCCTTCGCCCACGGCTTCAACGTCCACTTCGGTCAGATCGTCCCGCCCAAGGACATCGACGTGTGGATGATCGCTCCCAAAGGCCCCGGCCATCTCGTGCGGCGCTCCTTCGAAGAGGGGGGCGGCGTCCCGGCGCTGGTGGCCGTGGCCCAGGACGCGACCGGCAAGGCCCGACCGACGGCACTGGCCTATGCCAAGGGGATCGGCGCGACCCGGGCCGGCGTGCTCGACACGACCTTCAAGGAAGAGACGGAAACGGACCTCTTCGGCGAGCAGGTCGTGCTGTGCGGCGGGCTGACCGAACTGATCATGGCCAGCTACGAGACGCTGGTGGCCGCCGGCTACCAGCCGGAGTCGGCCTACTTCGAGTGCCTCCACGAAGTGAAGCTCATCGTCGACCTCATCTATGAGGGCGGCATCGTCAACATGCGCTTTTCGATCTCCGACACCGCCGAATACGGTGACATGACCCGGGGTCCCCGGGTCATCACCGATGCGACGCGGGAGGAGATGCGCCGCATCCTCGACGAGATCCAGTCCGGCCGGTTCGCCCGGGAGTGGATCCTCGAGAACCGGGCCGGTCGCCCGGTGTTCAACGCCCTCCGCCGCCGGGCGGCCACCCACCCCATCGAGGAGGTCGGCGGACGGTTGCGGGAGATGATGCCCTGGATCAAAGCAGGCAGAGCCCGTCCTCAAGACGTTTCCGGAGGAAGCGAGTAATCAGGTGAACGCTGGCGAGATGCTGACGACCATTGCCACCAGCTACCCCGACCGGGTGGCCTGGATCTGGGACGGCGGTTCCCGGACGTATGGAGAGACGAACCGCCGGGCCGACGCGCTGGCCCACGCCCTGGTGGCGTTCGGCCTGGAGCGGGGCGACCGGGTCGCGTTGTACATGCACAACTGCCCGGAGGTCATGGAGTCGTTCTTCGGCGTCCTCAAGGCCGGTGGAGCGGTCGTGCCGCTCAATCCCCGCTTCACCGCTGACGAGGTCGAGTACCACGTCGGCGACTCCGGTGCCCGGTTCCTCATCGTCGACGAGTCGGGCTGCCAGCTCGTGGCCGCCCGGCGACCCCGCCTCAAGAGCGTCGAACAGGTCATCCAGCTCGGCGGGGTGGTGCTGGACGATCATCTGGACTTCGAGGTGCTGGTGAACACGTCGAGCGGGCAGGGGTTCCTGTCGGTCGACGTCGAAGACGACGAGTTGGCCTGGCTGGCCTACACCTCCGGGACGACGGGCCGGTCCAAGGGCGCCATGCTGACCCACGGCGTCCTGGTCTTCGAGTCCCTCTGCGCCCTGGCCGACGTGATGCGCCTGGAGGTCGAGCACGTCGGGATGCACGCCTCGCCCCTGACCCACGGCGCAGGCCACAACGCGCTCGCCTTCACCATGAAGGGCTGCACCCAGGTCATCCTGTCCAAGTCGGGGTTCGACGTCGAGAAGTTCCTCGACTGGGTGCCCCGCTACCAGGTCAACGCGCTGTTCATGGTCCCCACCATGATCAAGATGGTCATCGACCACCCCCGGGCCGCCGACGCCGACCTCTCGAGCCTCAAGTGGGTGGTCTACGGCGGGGCGCCGATGTACGCCGAGGACCTGAAGAAGGCGCTCGACCTCATTGGGCCCGTCTTCGTCCAGATCTTCGGTCAGACGGAGTCCCCGATGACGGGCACGATGCTCCGGGCCGAGGAGCACATGGTCGACGGCCCGCTGGCCCACCTGCTGACCTCGTGCGGCCGGGCCCGGTCGGGGGTCCAGGTCCGGATCCTGGACGAGAACGACGAGCCGATGGCGCCTGGCGGCATCGGTGAGATCTGCATCCGGGGGGCGTCGGTCATGCCCGGCTACTGGGACCGCCCCGAAGCCAATGCCGATACGCTGCGCAACGGCTGGCTCCACACGGGCGACATCGGGAAGATGGACGAGGCGGGATACGTCTACATCCTCGACCGTACCCGGGACATGGTGATCTCCGGCGGGCTCAACATCTATCCCCGGGAGGTCGAAGAGGTCCTGATCACCCACCCCGCCATTTCCGAGGTCTGTGTGTTCGGCATTCCCGACCCCAAGTGGGGCGAAGCGCTGAAGGCGCACGTGGTCCTGCGCGACGGGCAGGCGGTGACGGAGCAGGAGATCATCGCCTTCGTCGGCCAGCACCTGGCCGGCTACAAGAAGCCCAAGACCGTGGACTTCGTCGAGGAGCTGCCCAAGACCACCTATGGCAAGCTGGACAAGAAGGCGGTCCGGGCGCCGTACTGGGCCGGGCAGGACCGGATGGTCGGCTAGCCGATGGTCAGCATCGTCGGCGCGGGGACGACCCACTTCGGCCGGCACCCCGACGGCGATATGCGCTCCCTGGCCGAAGCAGCGACCCGCGCCGCCCTCGACGACGCCGGCCTGTCGCCCGCCGACGTGCAGATGGTCGTCTTCGGGAACGCGGTCGACGGAGTGCTGCACGGCCAGGAGATGGTGCGGGGCGAGGTGGCCCTCCGGCACGCCGGCTTCCGGGGTGTCCCCATCCTCAACGTCGAGAACGCCTGCGCGTCGTCGTCGAGCGCCTTCCACGTCGCCTGCCTGGCGGTGCGGGCCGGCGCGGCCGACGTGGCCCTGGTCGTCGGCGTCGAGAAACTCACCCACCCGCAGAAGGAGCGCAGCTTCGCCGCCGTGGCGACGGCCACCGACCTGGTGGCCGAGCCGGAGCTGCGCCGGGCGGTGGCCGCCATCCTCCTGGGGGCCGAGGGCTCCAGCGGCGTGCCGGTTGACCGTTCCCCGCTCATGGACCGCTACGCCGGCAAGGCGCGGCGCTACATGGATCGGGCGGGGGCCACCGTCGAGGACTTCGCCCGGGTCTCGGAGAAGAACCGCTGGCACGGCTCGTTCAACCCCCACGCCCAGTTCCGCACTCCGGTGACCTCCCTGGAGGTGCTGGCCAGCCGGATGGTCGCCGACCCGCTGCGCCTGCTCATGTGCGCCCCGGTGGGCGACGGCGCCGCGGCGCTGGTGGTCGCCTCCGACACCTACGTCCGCCGGAGGGGCCGGGGGGCGGTCGGGGTCGCCGCCTGCGCTGTCGCCTCCGGCGGTTCGAACCCCGAGGCCCGCGCCCCGGCCGAGCGGGCGGCCCGCGCCGCCTACGAGCAGGCCGGTCTCGGTCCCCTGGACGTCGACGTGGCCGAGGTCCACGACGCCTGCGCCCCGGCCGAACTGTGGATCTATGAAGAGCTGGGCCTCTGTGCCCCCGGGGAAGCGGCCAAGCTCCTCCGGGACGGTGCCACCCACCTGGGCGGGCGCATCCCGGTCAATCCGAGCGGCGGCCTGCTGTCCAAGGGGCACCCGCTCGGCGCGACGGGGTGCGGCCAGCTGGTGGAGCTGACCGAGCAGCTCCGGGGTCGGGCCGGCGGCCGCCAGGTGTCGGGAGCGCGGGTGGGGCTGGCCCACAACTGCGGAGGGCTGATCGACGGTGAGGAGGCGGTGGCGGTGGTCACGATCCTCTCCGCCCCCCCGGCCCCTCGGGCTAGGCGGCGCTGATCTCCCGGCGGGCGCCGGTCTCGACGGCGCGGGCCCAGCGAGCGAGGATGAGCTCCAGGAATTGGCCGGGCAGGGCCGGGAGCGACAGGCCGCGGGCGACTCCGGCCGCCGCCCGGGCGACGCAGGTGACGTCGGAATCGGGCAGCTCCATCCCGCGCCGTCGGGCGGTGTCGACCACGAGCCGCGCCGTGCGGTGGGCGGCGGCGTTGGCCCGCTGTGTCTCGGCCCGCGTGCAGCGGGAATGGAGGAGGCGGCAGACGGTGAGCTCGGCCTGCCACTGCACCACCTCGTCGGCCACCGAGGCCTCCTGGGCCCCCAGACCGGCGGCGCAGGTCCGGATGTCTTCGGCGGACAGGCGCCGCAGCGCTTCGGTGAAACTGGCCAGATCCATCGCTCACCTCCTGGCCTCATCGTCGGTGTCGTCCGGCCGGCAGGCAATGGGGGTTCTCTTCAGCGGCCCCGCAGACTGATTGTGCGAAGCACAGCGCGCCTCTGTCGCCCGCCGAAACAAACTCAGTTGTCGTGGACCGTCGGGTCGCGGAGCATGGCCTGGGTGCGGAAGGTCCGCGCTCACCCTGAAAGGGGGCCGAGGTGTCGGTGACGACCCTGTCGGATGTGGAAGCGGC
>DASYFF010000099.1:0-3405 GCA_036498605.1 Acidimicrobiia bacterium
GGCGTGGCCGTCCACCTCGACAAGCTGCAGCCCGGCCGGGCCCGGCGGCTCATGCTCTGCGAGCCGATCGTGCTGCCCATCGGCGCCGGGCAGACGGCCAGCACCGCCCAGCCGATGGCCGCCGCCGCCCTGCGCCGCAAGGTGGTCTGGCCGTCGCGGGAGGCGATGGTCCACAGCTACGGCAGCCGCCCGCCCATGGACCGCCTGGCCCCCGAGGCGCTGGCCGCCTACATCGAGTGGGGCACCCACGACCGCCCCGACGGTCAGGTCGAGCTGGCCTGCCCGCCCCGGATCGAAGCGGCCATCTTCGCCGGGGAGCCGGCGCTGGCCGGCGTCAACGCCGGCTTCGAACATCTGCCGCACCTGACCGCCTCGGTGGCGGTGCTGTGCGGCGATCGCACCACCGTCCCCCGGGACCGGATGGAGGCGGCGGCCGCCGCCGCCGGCGTGAAGCTGGAGGTCGTCCCCGACGGCGGCCACTTCTTCCTCTCCGAGGACACCGCCCGGGGCGTCGCCCTCATCGAGTCCCACCTGGGTTGAGGACGGGGCCCTTTCGTTCAAACGGAGACTGAATTCTTGCCGCCCGGGGAGGGCCCGGGCGCCGGGAGCGGAAGTGTCCTGTCGTGAATGCTCCGGTTTGTCCCGTTTCACGGCCTCCGGTCCGCCGGCGGGTCGCCGCCGTCCTGGTCGGCGCGGTCAGCCTGGTGGCGCTCCTGCCGGCCGTCCGCCACGAGGCCCGGGCGGCCACCACCGGCCGGCCCAACATCCTGTTCATCCTGCTCGACGACGCTCGGACGGACGGGGTCATGGACGAGCCTTCGGTGCTCCCGAAGACGAAGCGGTGGCTGGCCCAGGGCGGCGCGGTCTTCCCCCAGGGCTACGCCACCTCGCCGCTGTGCTGCCCGGAACGGGGCACGATCTGGAGCGGCCGGCTGGAGCACAACACCAAGGTTGTCGACAACGCCTCGGGCGACAACCTCGACCGGGACTGGATCAGCTCCCGGTACCTCCACGACGCCGGCTACCGCACCGCCCTCGTCGGGAAGTTCATCACCGACTGGAACTTCCGCTACCAGCCGCCGCACTTCGACCAGTTCGCCGCCCTCCAGGGCGGCTACAACAACTCCCCCTTCATGGTCAAAGACCCGGGCCAGGCCAAGTCGAAGATCATCTCCAACACCGGGTACTCGACGGACTTCGTCGGGTCGAAGGCGGCGAGCTACATCGACGGCTTCGCCAAGGACCACCCCGGCCAGCCCTGGTTCATGCAGGTCGCCCCCCACGCTCCACACATCGACCACGTCGGCGACGCCAACCAGCACGCTCCCGGTTGCGCCCCGGGATCGACGCCGGCGCAACAGGACGCCTACCTCCACCAGGTCTACTCCTGGCCGTCGCGCTACGACAACGTCCCGCTGCCGCCCTACAAGCCCTCACCGGCCGTCACCGTGGAAGGCGACAGCAAGACCAAGGCCAAGGCCGACAAGGATCCCTACGTCCGCAACAACACGTTCCCGTCGAGCTGCGGCAAGATCACCTGGGAGGGTCAGATGCGGACCCTCATGGCCGCCGACGACATGGTCGACAAGGTCATGACCGAGCTGCAGAAGACCGGCCAGCTGTCCAACACCCTGGTCATCCTGACCTCCGACAACGGCTTCTCGTTCGGCGACCGGGGCGTGACCAGCAAGGGTCTGCCCTACCGGGAGGACATCCTGGTCCCGACCATGGTGCGCTGGGACGGCCACTTCCCGGCCGGAACGGTCGACCAGCGTCCGATCGGCGGGGAGGACTACCTGCCCACCTTCCTCGACGCCGCGGGCTACAAGCCGCCGGTCCTGCGCTACCCCCTCGACGGCCGCTCGTTCCTCCCGGGTCGGCCGGGCCGGTCGGAGAAGTACCTCGAGTTCGGACCGGTCGGGCGCCCGACGCCGGCCGGGTACCAGGGCCACCGCGGCATCCCGGCCTGGGCGTCGATCCGGACGAAGGACTACCAGTACATCGAGTGGTACGGGACCGGCAGCACGACCCCCGGCGCCGACAACTCCACGGTGACCTTCCGGGAGTACTACGACCTCCACCGCGATCCCTGGGAGCTGCAGAGCCTCATCACCACCAGCGCCGCGGCGGCGGCCAACCACGTCGACGTGGCCGCCCTGTCGGCCCGCCTCAGCCGCCTCATCCACTGCGTCGGCACGACCGGCCCGGACCCCTGCCCCTGACGGGACGGGGTCAGCCGGGCGGGGCCCAGCGGCGCAGCTCGCGGCGGGCGATCGTCATGCGGTGCACCTCGTCGGGGCCGTCGGCGAAGCGCAGGGCCCGGATCCAGGCGTACATGCGGGCCAGCGGCGTGTCCTGCGAGACGCCCATGGCGCCGTGGGTCTGCATGGCGTGGTCGATCACGTCGAGGGCCATCAGCGGCACGGCGACCTTGATGCCGGAGATCTCGGTACGGGCCGCCTGGTTGCCGGCGGTGTCCATCAGCCAGGCGGCGTGGAGCGTGTAGAGGCGCGATTGGTCGATGTTGATGCGGGCGTCGGCCACCCACGTCTGGATCACGCCCTGGTCGGCCAGCGGCTTGCCGAACGGGCTGCGGGCGTGGGCCCGGCGGCACATCAGCTCCAGCGCCCGCTCGGCGGCGCCGATCGTCCGCATGCAGTGGTGGATGCGGCCGGGGCCGAGGCGGGCCTGGGCGATGGCGAACCCGCCGCCCTCCTCGCCGAGCAGGTTGGACACCGGCACCCGCACGTCCTCGAAGGTCATCTCCACGTGACCCTCGGCGTCGTTGTAGCCGAACACCTGCATGTCCCGGAGGACCGTGACGCCGGGCGCGTCCATCGGGACCAGCACCTGGGACTGCTGGCGGTGGGGGGCGGCGTCGAAGTCGGTCTTGCCCATCACGATCAGCACCTGGCAGTGCGGGTGGCGGGCGCCGGAGATGAACCACTTCCGGCCGTTGATGACGTAGTCGTCGCCGTCCCGGCGGATCGAGCAGGTGATGTTGGTGGCGTCGGAGGACGCCACCGCCGGCTCGGTCATGGCGAAGGCCGACCGGATCTCGCCCTCCAGCAACGGCTGCAACCACCGCTCCTGCTGCTCGTGGGTGCCGAACATGGTGAGGATCTCCATGTTCCCGGTGTCGGGGGCGCTGCAATTGCAGGCCTCGGAGGCGAGAGGGGAGCGGCCCATGATCTCGGCCAGCGGGGCGTAGTCGGTGTTGGACAGGCCCTCGGTCCACTCGGTCTTGTGGGGCAGGAACAGGTTCCACAGGCCCCGGCGGCGGGCCTCGGCCTTGAGGTCCTCCATGACCGGCGGATGGGCGTGGGGGTTGCCCAGCTCGACCAGCTGCTGCTCGTAGACGGCCTCCGCCGGGTAGACGTGCTCGTCCATGAAGGCGGTCAGCTG
>DASYFF010000100.1:0-3216 GCA_036498605.1 Acidimicrobiia bacterium
CGTCCAGCCGAACTGGGGCTGGTACGACCACCGCCTCCACCCCGCCGGTCAGGTCGTCCCGCCCGAGGTCCTCAAGGCCGCCAAGCTGGCGGTGCTCGGCCGGTGGACGATCCCGTTCCGCCTCGGCGACGCGCCCGGCCAACCCGGCCAGCTGGAGGGTCGCTTCGAGTACAACCCGCCCCGGGGCTCCTACACCGCGGTGCAGAAGTCGTCACCGACCCCGGCCGAGGGCCTCAAGATGCAGGTGGTGCCCGGCACCGTGCCGGCCGTCTTCGTCGAGAACCTCACCGCCGAACCGGTCGTGATCCTCGGCAAGGAGGGCGAGCCGTTCGCCCGCATCGGCCCGAAGGACGGGGTCAGCGAGGTCAACGCCAAGAGCCCGACGTGGGTCGAGGTCCAGCAGGCCGACGGGAGGGATCCGTCCGACCCGGCCGACGCCACCGCCCCGCCCGCCTGGCGCCAGGTGGCCGACAGTCCCCGGTGGAGCTGGCTGGAGCTGCGGGCGGCGAACCCGAAGAACGACCCGCCGGCGGCGGTCGTGGACCGGGGGAAGACGGTGACGGTCAAGACGTGGTCGATCCCCTACCTGCTCGGCGACCGGCGCCAGACCCTCGACGGCGAAACCCGCTGGGTGCCGATCGCCGAGCTCCGCCGGCAGGCGGCCGACCCCCGCGGGCTGGCCGGTCGGGCGGGCGGCTCCGGCGGCGAACACTCGAAGACAGGGCTCTACGCCGCACTGGCCCTTGCGGCCGCCGTCCTGGGGGTAGGTGGGTGGTTGGTAGGGTCAAAAGTCCGGAACCGGAACCGATTGGCAGCAAAGGGGGAGCCATGGACGTCGTGAACCCGATGGTGCGTCGTCTCCAGCAGGAAGCACTCGACGACCCGGACGGGTTCTGGGCCAAAGAGGCCGAGCGGCTGCCCTGGTTCCGCAAATGGGACACCGTCTTCGACTGGACGCCCCCGACGTTCAAGTGGTTCAGCGGCGCCGAGACCAACCTGTGCTTCAACTGCCTCGACCGCCACGTGGCCGACGGGCGGGGCGGCCACGGCGCCCTCATCGGCGTCAACGAGCTCGGCGAGCGCCGCACCTACACCTACGGGCAGCTGCTGCGGGAGGTGGAGAAGGTGGCCTCGGCCCTGCGGGGGCTGGGGATCGGCAAGGGCGACCGGGTCACCGTCTACATGCCGACGATGCCCGAGGCCATCATCCTGATGCTGGCCGTGGTGCGCATCGGGGCCATCCACTCGGTGGTCTTCGCCGGGTTCGGCTCCGGCGCGCTCGGCGACCGGATCCGCATGTCGGGCTCCAAGGCCGTCTTCGCCGGTGACATCACCTGGCGCAAGGGCAAGACCGTCGACCTGAAGGGCATCGTTGACAGCGCACTCTCGGGCGGTGAGCGCCACGACGTGGAGAAGGTCGTCGTCCTCCAGCGTCGGGACGACGGGCCCTGCCCCATGGAGGCGGGCCGCGACATCACCTGGGAGGACTTCCTGGCCGGCGGCGCCGGGCACCCGTCCACCCACGAACCGATGGAGGCCAACGAGCCGGCCTTCATCCTGGCCACGTCGGGGACGACGGCGGCACCGAAGCTGGCCGTCCACGTCCACGGCGGCTACCAGGTCGGCATCAACTCGACCGGCCGGTGGGTCATGGACCTCGGGCCCGACGACGTGTGGTGGTCGACGTCCGACATCGGCTGGATCGTCGGCCACAGCTACATCATCTACGCGCCGTTGCTGGCCGGGGCCACGACCATCGCCTTCGAGGGCTCGATCGACCACCCCGGGCCGGAGACCTTCTACAAGATCGTGGAGGACAACGTCGTCACGGGGATGTTCACCTCCCCCACGGCCGTCCGCCTGATGATGCGCTACGGGGAGGAGGCGGCCAAGGGGATCGACCTCACCTCGCTCACCCGGGTGGTCTGCGCCGGCGAGACCCTCAACCCCCCGGCCTGGGAGTGGCTGCAGAAGACCCTGCTGGAGGACCGGATCCCGGTCATCGACCACATGTGGCAGACCGAGACCGGCGGCCCGGTGTTCGGCAACCCCTTCGGGCTCGGGCTCCTGCCGATCAAGCCGGGGTCGGCCGGGATCCCCATGCCCGGGTGGGACGTCGAGATCGTCGACGACGACGGGAAGGCCGTGGGGCCCAACATCAAGGGGATCGTCACGATCAAGCGGCCGTTCCCCAGCATGCTGCCGACGATCTGGGGCGACCCCGACCGCTACGAGCGGGACTACTGGGGGAAGCTGCCCGGCGTCTACTACACCGGCGACGCCGCCGAGTACGACGACGACGGCTACTTCTGGTTCAGTGGCCGGGCCGACGAGATCATCAAGATCGCCGGCCACCGCATCGGTACCGTCGAAGTCGAGACGGCGTTCCTCCGCCACCCGGCGGTGGTCGAGGCCGGCTGCACCGGGCGGCCCGACGAGCTGCGGGGCGAGGTGATCTCGGCCTTCGTGGTGCTGCGGACGGGCCACGAGCCGTCGGACGAGCTGAAGGCGGAGCTGATCAAGACCGTCCGCAACGAGCTCGGCCCGGTGGCGGTCATCGCCGACTGCAACTTCGTCTCGATGCTGCCCAAGACCCGCAGCGGCAAGATCATGCGCCGGGTGTTCAAGGCGGTGGCCATGGGCAAGGACGTCGGCGACGTGTCGACCATCGAGGACGAGGGTTCGGTGGAGGACGCCCGCGACGCCTGGGACCAGATGATGAAGGAGATCTCCTCCTAACATGAGGGGCTGAGATGCTCGCCTTCCTCGCCGCCGCCATGATGCTTCTTGCGCCGTTCCGGGTCGCCGGCCCGGCGCCGGAGCACACGATGATCGCCGTCCTGCGGGACTACTTCCCCTCCAGTGACGTCACCATCAAGCAGGGGGAAGGGATCCGCTTCGTCGACGGCGACCCGACAGCCGGGCCCGGCCACTCCTTCACCGAGAACGTCCCCGAGGGCGTGACGCCGAAGTTCGACTCCGACATCGTCCCCCCCGGGACGTTCAAGGACGTGCCCGACGTCCCTTCGCTGCCCAAGGGGAAGTACATCTTTCACTGCAAGATCCACAACGTCCTGAACGGGACGCTGACGGTTGAGTGATTCCTCCGTCGCCGCCATCCTGAGCGGTGGGGTGGCAGTCGGGTCGACCGTCACCGTCAAGGGCTGGGTCCGCACCCGGCGCGACTCCAAGGCCGGGGGCGGCCTGTCGTTCCTG
>DASYFF010000101.1:0-13215 GCA_036498605.1 Acidimicrobiia bacterium
GTCCGATTCGTAGCCGGCGCTTTCGAACCAGCGGCGCACCATGGGCGATCCCGCCAACAGGTCGAGGTCCTCGCTCATTCGGGCAGCCCGAAGCGGCGGGCGAGTTCGCGGATCTCCTCGCGGCGGTTGGGCAGGGGCGCCGGAGCCTGAATCATCCCTTCGTTTCGCAGCCGCTCGGTGACCTCGGGGATCTCCTGCCAGGGGTTCCCGTACTGGCCCCGGTAGAAGTGATCCGAGAGGGGGCGGCGGGGTCGCGCGCCGCCGGCATCGGGGGACTCGGCGGGGTAGCCGACCAGCAGCATCCACATGGGGATCCAGTGGTCGGGCACCTTGAGGACCTCTTTGGCCAGCGGGATATTGAAGGCGTGCAGGCACACGCCGAGCCCCTCGTCGACCCCGGCCAGCATCGCCTGGTTGATGGCCAGGCCGCACTCCACCGTGCACATCCACCCCGCCACCGTCGGGTCGGAGAGGAGGGGACGGAGCACCTGGGCGTAGACCACCTCGTCCACGTAGGCGTGGGACCAGCCGTGGCTGGCGTTGATCGCCCCCACGTCGACGAGCTCTTTCAGGCTCTCCTGGGCCCTGTCCCCGTAGGACATGTCGCCGTAGAAGAAGATGTAGACGGGGGCGAGGTCGGTCGACACCTGCGTGGTGGGGGTCTTCAGCTGCTCGAGGACCCCGGGCTCGAGCTCGTCGCGCAGCACCACCACGGCCTTGATGTAGTCGGCGTTGATCGACCGGGACGACCGGTTGGCCGCCTCCAGCATCACCTGGATCTTCTCGTCTTCGACGGGGCGCTTGGGCTCGAAGTAGCGGATGCTGCGCCGGCTGCCGATGACCTGCTTGAACTCCATCGGTTCTCCTTTACCTGGACAGGATGGTGATGACGACGGCGGCGGGGTCGTCGCCCAGGAACCCGCCGCCGTTCTCGGCCAGGGCCACCCGGGCTCCCTCCACCTGGCGGGCGCCGCAGCGGCCCCGCAGCTGATCGACCAGCTCCACCAGCTGGGCGCACCCGGTGGCGCCGATGGGATGCCCCTTGGACAGCAGCCCGCCGCTCGGGTTGACGGGGACCCGCCCGCCGAGCGCGGTGTCGCCCGAGGCCAGCAGCTTCGGCCCCTCGCCCGGCCCGCACAAGCCGACCTCCTCGTAGACGATGAGCTCGGCGGGGGCGGCGGCATCGTGGACCTCGACCACGTCGACGTCCTCGGGGCCGATACCGGCCCGCTCGAAAGCCCGCCGGGCGGCCCGCTCGGCCGCCGGCTGCCCGACGCCATTGCGGTCCCGTCCGCTGAGCAGGACCGTGGAGGCCACCTTCACATCGGCGCCGAGGCGGCCGGCCAGTTCGGGAGAGCACAGCACCACCGCGGCGGCGCCGTCGCTGATGGGGGAGCACATCAGGAGGGTGAGGGGAGGGGCCACCTCCCGGCTGGCCAGCACCTCCTCGACCGAGCGCTCCCCGCCGTACTGGGCGTTGGGGTTGAGGGCCCCGTGATGCTGGTTCTTGACCACCACCCGGGCAAAGTCCTCGGCCGTGGCCCCGGAGCGGGCCATGTAGTCCCGGGCCATGCCGGCGTAGATGTCCATGAAGAACGACCGGTGCCCACCCGACGTGCCGAGGCGGGCCTCCATTTCGGCCCGCTGTCCCAGGTCGACGGCGGTGCCGATGGCGGCGAAGGTCTTCTCCTTGTCGGGATGGGTGAGCTTCTCGGATCCGATGGCCAGGGCCACGTCTACCGCCCCCGAGGCGACCGCCATCCAGGCCAGGTAGAAGGCGCTCGAGGCGGAGGCGCAGGCGTTCTCCACGTTGACGATGGGGATGCCGAGCAGGCCGGTGTGGCGCAGGGCCACCTGGCCCCGGATCATCTCCTGGCCGTGGAGGATCCCGGCGGTGGCGTTGGCGAAGAAGGCCATCTCCACCTCGCCGGGCGGGAGGTCGGCGTCAGCCAGGGCCCGGGCGGCGGCCTCCTCGGCCAGCGAGCGAACGGAGGAGTCGGGGAACTTGCCGAAGCGGGTCATGCCGACCCCGGCCACGTGGACGTCGCGCACGGTGCTGCCCCCTTTCCGTCAGGCGGTCACGGTGGGCCGGGTGAAGACATTCCGGGCCGACTCGCTCAGGGTCTCGACCAGGAACCGGACCTGCACCTTCTCGGAGGCCGTCCGGGGCAGGTCGTCGACGACCTGGAGGAAGTCGGGGACGTGGGATCGCTCGAGCCGGGCGGTGCAGCGGGCGAAGACGGCGCCGGCGTCGAAGGTCTCCGCCTCCCGGGGGACGACGGCGGCCACGATGTCGGTCTCCCCGGGGGCGCCGGCCCGGGACGGCACTCCGTAGATGTGGACGTCGACGACGTCGGGGTCCTCGGCCAGCACCCTGCGGATGAATCCCTCGGAGATGAACTCGCCCGCCTTGCGCAGCCCGCCCTCCTCGCGGCGGTGGGCGAAGTACAGCCAGCCGTCCTCGTCCCGGGTCACCATGTCGCCGGTGAAGAGCCAGCCGTTGCGCACCTTGCGGGCGGACGCCTCCGGGTTCTTGTAGTAGGTGAGTTTGGCTTCGCCGCCGGCGGGGCGCAGGATCAGCTCGCCCACCTGCCCGGGCGGCTCCGATCGGCCGTCCTCGTCGACGACGTCCATCTCGAGGAGCCCTTCGGGGGGCTTGCCGAACGAGCCCGGGGGGCCGACCCCCACCGGGTTGTAGGCGAAGCCACCCTCCATCGTCCCGTACCACTCGAGGATCTTGACCCCGAACCGCTCCTCGAACGCCCGCCAGATCTCGCGTGGCATTCCGGCGCTGATCACGAGGCGCACCTTGTGCGCCCGGTCATTGGCCGAGCTGGGCTCGCTGTAGATGGCGGTGGCGATCCCCCCGAGGTTCGACCAGGTGGTGACGCCGTGGTCGATGCAGACGTTCCACAGGCGGGTCTTGGTGAACCAACGGGAGAGGACGGTATGGTCGACCATCCCCCAGATCGCCGGCATCATCGTGCCGATGAGGGCGTTGCCGTGGGTGAGGGACAGCCCGGTGTAGGGCACGTCGTCGGAGCGGTAGCCGAAGAACTTCGGCAGAGCGCGGTAGAAGAGCATGCGGTCGTGGCCGAACTCGATCGCCTTGGGGTCGCCGGTCGTCCCCGACGTGTAGGCCAGGAGCCACGGTGAGGCGACGTCCTCCACGTGCTCACCCACATCGGGAGCCTCGCCGCCGGCGAAGGCCCCGTTGAGGACGGGCCACTCGGCCGAGTAGTCGAGCGACATGGCCCGTCCCTCGGGCGTGGAGACCACCCAGGTGCGGACGCCGCAATCCCGGATGGTCGCCGCCACCTCGTCGTCGGCCAACACGTAGTCGGCGGTCAGGAGCGCGGCGCAGCCGGCGAAGCGCAGGAAATAATCGAGCTTCTCGCCCCGGGCCCGGGGATCCACCGGCACGGTGGGCAGGGCCAGCTTGGCGTTGGCCGCCAACCCGTAGACGAACTCCGGGTTGTTGCGCATCATGATCGCCACCCGATCCCCGCGGGCCAGTCCCGCGCCGGCGAGCTCGGCGGCCAGCTGGTTGCTCCGCACGGCCAGATCGCCGGCGGTGACCCGTTCGGCCGGGAGCTTGCCGTTCTCGAAGACGAACACGAGCCGGTCGGGGTCACGCGCCGC
The DNA here is from genome assembly GCA_036498605.1 of Acidimicrobiia bacterium. GTDB lineage: Bacteria > Actinomycetota > Acidimicrobiia > IMCC26256 > BP-133 > BP-133. Next base: position 3,643 of record DASYFF010000101.1, read on the forward strand.
CTCGGCGCTGACGACCCGGCTCAGGACGGCGGCGTCCAGCGTGCTGTCCATTGCTCCCCTTAGTGCCAGCGGGACATGTGTTCGCGGATCTGCGGTGTGGTCGTCCTGCCGCCGTAGAACTTCTCGTAGAACGCCTCGTCGACGTGGTGGACGACGGTCGAGAAGTTGCACTGCAACGGGTTCACGTAGGCGGGGCACTGCCCGTAGCGGTCGACCACGTAGTCCACGTAGGCGATGGCCGCCTCCCGGGCCCAGTCCGACACCTTGGTGGCCGGGTCGTTGACGATGGCCCGGGCCACGTCGGGCGAGAAGGGCCCGTTGTTGACCATGTAGTTGTCCTCGCCGGGCGAGAGCGTCATGCCCTTCGAGTACTTGTCGGCCAGCATCTGGTCGATGACCTCGGTGCCGTTCTGGTAGCGGGGGCCCGGGACGTAGAGGCCTTCCTTCACGTCTTTGACGCCGAAGGTCTTGAGCGCACCGGTGGGCAGCGGGGCCTTCGGGTTCGGCTCCTCGTGCTGGAAGCCGACTCCGGGTGTCACCTGGGGCATGGCGCCCATGAGGATGTCGTCGAAGTAGCCGCCGAAGATCCAGCTGCCGAGCCCCATCGACTCGGCCGCCAGGCGCATGTTGGCCACCTGCAGCCCGGTCGGGTACTGCTCCTCCTGGAAGATGAACATGTCGTACTGCGAGATGGTGACGGGCAACTCGCACTGGCCTTCGCGCATCCACGGCCCGATTCCGGCCGGCTCCCCCGTCTGGTCGTCGACGATGGCCAGGTGCCAGACGTCGAACATATTGAGCAGGATGCTGAAGTACAGGTACCCGAGGTCGCTGATGGGCACGAACCACGTCGTGCCTTCCCGGTTCAGGTTGAACTGGTACGGCCCGGCGATCACGGCGTTGGGGCATCCCGGGATGCGGGTGCCGTAGTCGAAGTTGGGCCGGTGGCCGAGGATCTGGGTGGTGTTCTTCTCGTGGAAGCGGAGGATCTTCTCGTAGTCGTCCTCGCCCTCGATTTCGACGATCTTCTCCCGCACCTGGTCGGGCTTGTAGATGAAGACACCCTCGTCCTTGATGATCATCAGGTCGGTGGAGTGCGAGTTGCCCGGCGTGGCCCCGGTGCGCCCGGCGATCCAGCTCAACTCGTGGAAGCCGCCGTTGACGGCGATGTCCCAGCAGGCCAACCCGTTGGCCCCGCAGGCCGACCAGGCCAGGATCGCCTCCTCGACGTCGGTGAGGGGGATCGTCTCGTGCTCCGAGGTGAACTCCAGGACGCTCCGCTCCTGGCGGACGGTGTTGCCCGACGACTGGCGGGTCTCGGGCTTGCCGCTGTCGATGGAGTACCCCTTGGCCACCCGTCGGCTGCGCTGGGTCGACAGAAGCCGGCCGAGCGGCGGGGTGCTCTCGAAGAACGCCTTGAGTTGTGCGTGCTTCTGGGCGGGCGTGAGTTGCGTCGGAGTGGTGACCATGGCTCCTTGAGGCTCCTTCCGTCCTGAGGTTCGGGTTACGCCGCGGCGGCGAGGCGGCGGGCGAGTCGGTCGACGTAGATCTCGGCGGCGCGCTCGATCGAGCGGCTGAACCGCGCCGCGCTGAGCACCTGGGCACCGGCCAGCCCGGGGAGGATGTAGCGCCAGCGGAAATCCAAGGTGGTCTTGCCCGGGCGTTGGGTGAAGCGGTACAGGTGCCACGAGGTGCCGCACTCCCGGCTCGGCCACGTCCAGACCTGGGACGTCTCGAACCAGAAGCCCCGGGGGGCGCGGCCGAAGTCCTTCACGTACTCGTTGACGTTGACGGTGGCCGGGGCGGCTCCGGGGGCCCGCATCCCCACGTCGAAGAACAGCCCGGTGCCGTCGCCCCGAACATTGCGGGCGCCCGGGAAGCACTGGCGCGCCTCCGACGAGCGGCACCACAGGACGACCTCGTCCATCGGGTGGGGCATGGTGACGCTGACGTCGATCGTGTGCATTATTTCTTGGCGGCGTCGGCGCTCTCGTCGGGCAGGAGCCCGGCCTCGAGGAGCTGGTTCAGGTACACGACCCGCTCTCTCAGGTCGTAGCCGATCGACTCCACGTCGGCCAGGCGATCGAGGATCGCCTTGTCGTCCTGGGAGCGCAGCACGGCCACCCCCACGGCGGTGAGGACCAGCGCCCCGATACCGCCGGTGAGGATGTAGGGCAGCTGGATGGCCACCTCCGCTTCGTCCTTGATGTTGGCGTAGCCGATCACGATGGCGACGAGGGCGACCACCACGAGGGCGGCGCCGACGAACTCCCGGCTGTGATCTCGTCTCAATCGATCCATGTTCCCTTCCTTGTCTCGAGAAGGCCCACGCTCACCGGCGGGCCGGTTGGGACGACTTCGTTCCGAGGTACGCATCGTGGAGGAGCTCGGGTTCGGACCGGAGACGCTCGGCGGAGCCCTCGTAGACCACCTGGCCCTTGCGCAGGAGGACGGCGGAGGTGGCGATGGAGAGGGCGGCGGTGGCGGCCTGCTCCACCAGCACACAGGCGGTACCCCGCTCGGCGTTGACCCGCTGGATCGTCTCGAGCAGGGTGAGCACCGCCTTGGGCGCCAGTCCGAGCGACAGCTCGTCGATGAGCATGATCTTCGGTTCCGAGAGCAGCGCCCGGCCGATCACCAGCATCTGTTGCTCTCCGCCCGAGAGGCTGCTCGCCGTCTGGCGCCGGCGTTCGGCCAGCCGGGGGAAGATTTCGTAGATGGGCCCGAAGCGCTGCTCGGCGTCCCTCCAGGTGCCGCCCCTGGAGTAGGCCCCCATGTAGAGGTTCTCCTCCACCGTCATGCTGGGGAAGATCCGCCGGCCCTGGGGTACGAGGGCGACGCCCCGGGTCACCACCTGCTCGGCGGCGGCCGGGAGGGGCTCGCCGTCGAAGATGACCTCACCCGTCCGGGGCACCAGCCCGGCGATGGCGTTGAGGGTGGTCGTCTTTCCCGCCCCGTTGGGGCCGATGAGGGCGACGATCTCGCCGTCGCCCACGGTCAGGTCGTTCCCGGACAGGACCGAGATCGGCCCGTAGGAGACGCAGAGGCCGCGGACCTCGAGCATCAGGCGCTCCTTCCCAGGTAGGCGTCGATGACCGCCTCGTCGGCCTGGACCTCCAGCGGGGTTCCCTGGGCGAGGACGGTCCCGAAATTCAGGACCGTGATCGAGTCGGACACCCCCATGACGACCTCCATGTCGTGCTCGATGAGCAGGATGGCCAGACCCAGGTCGGCCAGGTGCCGCAGGAGCCAGACGAGATCGCTGCCCTGTTCGGCGTCGAGTCCCGAGGCGGGCTCGTCGAGCATGAGCAGCGCCGGGGCGGCGCACAGGGCCCGGGCCAGCTCGACGACGCGCAGGTCGCCGAAGGCGAGGTCGCCGGCCCGTCGGGCCAGGTCGCCCCGGAAGCCGACGAGACGGGCGACCCGTTCGGCCCGCTCGGGCCGCCGGAGGCGGGCCAGTCCGGGTTCGAACTGGTAGGGCCGCCCGGTGGACTCCGCCACCGCGCAGCCGAGGAGCAGGTTGTCGAGCACGGACAGGCTGGCGAAGAGCCGGGGGTTCTGGAAGGTCCGTCCCAACCCACTCCGGCCCCGGGCCACGACCGAACCCCGGAGGGGCTTTCCCTCGAAGGTGATCTCCCCCCGGTCGGGGGTGTAGAGGCCCGAGATGCAGTTGAAGAACGTCGTCTTGCCGGCTCCGTTGGGGCCGATCACCCCGGTCACCTCCCCGGAACGGGCCACGAGCGTGACATCGTCGAGCGCCTGCAAGCCGCCGAAGCGGAGCGACACGCCGGCCACGGTGAGGATCTCTTCCCTGCTGACGCGGAGGTCGATGGACCACCCGCTGTCGGGCGCCATCCGGGCCGCCAGCCGGTCGCGGACGGGCCGGAGCCGGGCGAAGGTGGCGGGATGGAGGCCGGTCGCGCTCATCGCGCCCGTCCTTCCACGCGCCGCCAGGTTCGGCGGCCGATCTCGGCCAGCCCTCCCGGCACGGTGAGCACGGTCAGGAGGGCGACGGCCCCGGCGAAGAACTGGTCGTAGCCGACGAAGTGGCCCTGGGAGATGGTGTCGAAGTACTTCGGCACCGACCCGAAGACCAGCCCGGCGGCGATCGCTCCGCCGATCGACCCGAGGCCGCCGACCACGGCGAAGGCGAAGTAGGCGATACTGAGCACCGGGTTGAAGTAGTTGGCCGGGACCACCTGCTGGAGGATCCCGTAGTAAGTCCCGGCGACGGTGGCGATGGCGCCGGCCACGCAGATGGTGAAGAGCTTGTAGCGGCCCGGGGAGTGCCCGAGGACGGCGAAGGCCATCTCCGAGTCCCGCAGGGCGTCGAGCCTCGTGCCGATCCAGGATCGGCGGATCAGGTAGCAGGTGCCGGCGACGACGAGCAGGAAGGCCATGATCAGGTAGTAGAGGCGGTAGTCGCTGGAGACGAAGGACGGGCGGGCGATCGGCTTCTCGAAGCCGCCCTCCGCCCCGAGATAGCTCTGGAAGAACGTCTTCTGGGCCAGGGCGGCGAAGGCGAGGGTGGCAATGGCGAAATAGACCCCTCGCAGCCGCAGGGCGAACACCCCGATGAGGAGGGAGACGGGCACCGACAGCACCGCCACGATGGGAACCACGGCAGCGAACGGCACCCCCCGGTTCTGGAGGAAGTTGAGCAGCACGACCCCCATGCCCATCTGGGCCAGCGTGGCCAGGGTGATCTCGCCGATCCAGGCCACCACCGACGCCGACAGCACCGCCAGGGCGACGATGAGACCGAAGTCGATGGCGTAGGCCGGTCCGGCGAAGCGGAGGGCGAAGGGCAGGGTCAGGATGAGGGCGACGAGGACGGTGACGCCGACGGCGCGAGCTGCCACGATCCGTATCCCCAGCGGGCCGGGAAGGGGCAGCAGGGCCGGCCCAGGAGGCGTCGCCGCCGCTTCGGTGTCGGGATGCGGCGCCCGGAGGTCGGTCACCGCGCTCATGCCCGCACCACCGCCTTGTCCTCGAAGGCGCTCCGCTGACGCACGAACCGGGCGGCCAGCACCACCATGAGGAGGATGAACGGCCAGGCGTCGGAGAGTCCCTTGGCGCCGGGGCTGTAGACCTGCGTCAGGGCTTCGAGCCCGCCGAGCAGCAAAGCCCCCATCACGGTCAGGGGCAGGGAGACGAGGCCGCCGATGAAGCTCACGGTCAGGGCCTTCAGGGTGAGGCCGGTCAGGGACTGGTTGTCGAGGAACAGGATGGGTGCCAGGAGCATGGTCGTGAGCCCGGACAGGCCAAAGGCCAGGCCCCACACCACCGGCGAGACCAGCCGCGGGTTCACGCCCATGATCCGCGCCGCGGTGCCGTCGTCGGAGACGGCCCGCATGGCCATGCCCAGCCTGGTCCGTCTCAACAGGTAGTTGAGGCCGAGGAAGACGGCGACGGTGACGACGAGGAGGGCGATCTGGTCGTAGGTGACGGAGTAGTCGGCGCCGGGGATCCTCACCTTGTGGCCGAGCAGCGGCGAGGGGAACACCTGACCCCAGGTGTTGCCCCACCAGGGGATGATGAACACGAAGCCCTGGGCCAGGATGAACAGGGCCAGGGTCGACACCGTCTGCAGGTCGGGCCGGCCGGCCAGCCGGCGGATGACGATCCGCTCGAAGATCAGTCCGAGGATCACGGCGACGACGATCCCCGCCGCCACGCCCGGGTAGTACGGCCAGTGGCGGAGCGTGATCAGGTCCCAGGCCACGAACCCGCACAGCACCCCGATCCCGCCGTGGGCGATGTTCAGGACGCCCGTCGTGCGGTAGACGAGGACCATGCCGAGGGCGATGAGGGAATAGAAGGCGCCGGCGATGACGCCGATGATGAGGGTCTGGAGCAGCTTCTCCACGGCGCTTCCCTTCGAACGGTCGGGTCGGCGCCACCGTACGGCGACCCCAACGGGGCGTCGTCCGTAGGCGCTACCGATTGGCCTACCGATCCGCCCACGGTGATCCCGAGCCGGTGTAGGTAGAGGAATCGGTAGGCCCTACGGACGACGCTGCGGTCCCGTCGGCCGTACCTTGCCGCTTGGCGGTGTTCCCGACGCCAGGAGGAGAGTCCTGTGACCAGATCGCGTGGAGTACTCGTCGCCGCCCTCACGGTGGCGCTCCTGCTGGCCTCGGCCTGCGGGGGCGGCGCGGCGCAGAAGCGGGCCATCGAGCGCCGCTACCAGAGGCTGGCCGCCGCGGCCGGCCAACCGGCCGCCGCCACCGCGGCCGGGACCGCCGGCGACGCGGCCGCCCCGGCCGAGTCGGTGACGCCGGGGGCCGCCATCACACCGGATGCTGCCGCCCCCGCGGCGGTCGGCAACGCCGGCGCACGGGTGGCCTCCTCGGCCGGCGCACCCAAGGCGGGGGCGACCTCGTCGGCGAAGGCCGGCCCTTCGTCGGCCTCGCCGGGAGCCCCGTCCTCCGCCGCCGGCCAGGCCGCTCCCGGCCAGGCCACTCCCGGCCAGCCCGGTCCCGGCGCGCCGGTGCCGGGGGCGACGGCGGCCGCCAGCGACGTGGGGGTGACGGCCACATCGATCAAGCTCGGCCACATCGGCATCTACTCGGGGCCCGTAGGGTCCTTCGGCGAGAACCTGTCCTACGCCTGCCGCGCCGGGCTCCAGGCCGCCAACGACGCCGGAGGGGTCAACGGCCGGAAGTACGACGTGCTCGTGCGCGACGACGGCTGGGACGCCACCAAGGGCAGCAACGCGGTGCGCGACCTCGTCGAGCGCCAGAAGGTGTTCGCCCTGGCCTGTAGTCAGTCGGTGCCCACCAACGACGCCATCACGCCCTACATGGATCAGCAGAAGACACCCAACGTGGGCAGCGACGGTTGGGGGGAGGCGCAGTACGCCGGCGCCTGGAGCTTCCCGGTGGGCGCATCCGGGGTCAACGAAGCCCAGAACCTGGCCGACTACCAGGCGAAGCAGCAGGGCGCCAAGCGCGTCGGCGTCCTCTACTGGAACAACACCACCGGCAAGGCCTACCTCGACGCCTACAAGAAGGTCATCGAGCAGAACGGTGGCGCCGTCGTCGTGTCGCAGGCGGCCAACTTCGACGACCCGGGCACGTCGACCTTCATCGCCCAGGCCCGGGCTGACAACGTCGACACCATCACCACCATGGTCGACCCGGGGATCTTCGCCCGGATGGTGCGGGAGGCGGCGTCGCAGGGATTCAAGCCCAAGAACGCCTACTCCGGCGGGGCGGCGCTGTACTTCCAGGCCACGCCCGGGCTCACCGGGCCGAGCGCCGAAGGCACGATCACGGCCATCGACTTCCTGCCCGACGACCCGCAGGGCCCCGCCGCCAGCAGCCCCGGATACCGGGAGTACAAGCAGACGGTCGAGCACTACTACCCCCAGGTCGACCACTCGAACTGGACCAAGGCCGGGTTCATCGGAGCGAGGGTGCTCACCGACGGCCTCAAGCGCCTCGGTCTGAACGTCACCCGCCAGGGGCTGAAGGACGACCTGGACCGGGTCAGTGACTTCGACACCGGCCTGGGTGCTCGGATCGGGTGGCGGCCCGGTCAGCATCGGTCCAACAAAACGACCTACCTGGCGCAACTGAAGCAAGACAACGGGAAGCTCGTCTGGAAGTACCTCGCCGGACCCATCGTTCGCTAGTCGGCGCAACCGTGGCCAACAGGAGGTGCAACGTGCGAAGGCCGATGTTGCTGATCCCGGCGGCGACGCTCGGGCTCCTCGCCTTCCTCCCGCCGGTGGCGGCGGAGGAGAGCGTCGTTACGGGATTCACCGGCATCCAGACCCACGCCCAGGGGCAAGCGGCCACCGGGTACTTCTTCGCCGTCGGCGAGGAGGAGAACCGGCTGGTGGGCGCCCTGTCGGAGATCAACAATCCGCCGGCCGGCTCCAAGAACATCGCCGCCTTCATCCAGCGGGGAGTGGCCGCCACCTACACCTACGGCCTCATCGGCGGAGGCGGCCCGGGCCAGAACGGCAAACTTCCCGACCCGCCCCCCGGGGAGGCCGGCGCCTTCTACCCCGCCAATCCCCAGGAAGCCAGTTTCTCCGGCCCGGTGACCACCGGAGCCAACGGGCCGGTAGTCGACGGGCGCTTCCACGCCAAGGCCAGCGACACGCCCACCGGGCGGGCCGACGCCGCCGTGACCAGCGTGGAGGTCCCGGGCCAGCTGGCGATCGGGCAGGTCGTCGTCGTCTCCCACACCGAGCCCTCCGAGGGCGGGATCACGGCCGAGTCGAGCTCGGTGCTGCACGGCATCACCGTGGGTCCCCTCCATATAGAGAGCATGGTCTCCCGGGCCTACGGCTTCGTCTCGGCCGCCCCAGGAGCGCCGAAAGGGATCGCCAGCACGGTGGTGGAAGGCGCCACCGTCAACGGCACGCCCGTGCAGCTGACCGACAAGGGGGTCGTCGTGGGCGACAAGGCCGCCCCGGGCGTCCAGGACAAGGTGAACGCCGCGCTCAGCCAAGCGGGTTTCGCCGACGTTCGCCTCATGCCCTCCCTCGCCGGCCCCGGCGACAACGACGAGTCGGTGCAGGCCGTCACCGGATCGCTCCGGGTGGTCCACCGGGATCAGAAGTTCGGCGCCTCGAACCCGCAGGGGTTCTCGGGCGGTGGGTTCTCGGTCGGCGGCGCTGAAGTGCGGGTCCTCGGCCACCGTTGCGCTCCCGCCTGTGTCGGCGCCGGCGGCGAGCTGGCGCCGGCCGAGCCGGGGTTGGCGGTTCCGGTCGACCAGCCGGGCCCGGCCGCCGCCGCACCACAGGTCGCGGCCGGGGTCGCGCCGCCCTCGGTCGCCGCCACCCCGGCGCCCGACGTGACGTCAACGTCGCCCGACGGCGCCGGCTTCGCCTACCCGGCGACCTCCGCCGCTCCGGTGGTCAGCTCGGGCAACTCGTCGAGCACGGTGGCGGTGACGCCGTCGCCGGCAGGGCCGTCGGCCACCCAGGGGCAGGCCGCCCTGGCGTTGGCCTCCGAACTCAGTCCCAAAGTGGCGAAGGGACTGCGGGACGGCTATCTGGCCGTGGGGGTGGCCCTCATCGGTGCCCTCGCCGTCGGAGCCCGCTTCGTCGGAGGTCGCTGATCGCGGGCTACAGATCCCCGCCTGGCGCGGCTGCCCGGCGCTGGACGCGGAGTTGGCGGGTTCTTTGATGCCGGGACCCGCATGGGGAACGCCCTCGACCCCTGCGCCAGCATTACGCCATCCCCGCCCACCGTGACCCAGGGAAGCGGAAGGATCGCCGGATGGAACAGTTCCGTGGTCACGCCGTGGTCACGCAATCAACATCACAGGACGAAACCAGACGTCACGCAAACGAGCGGCCGGATGGTAAAATCCCTGACCAGACGGCACGTAATGAACAGGACGACACCAGTCGTCACGGCGAGCGCTTGGCTGGGGGTCAAGAGGTCGGGAGTTCAAATCTCCCCAGCCCGACGGAGAAAGAGCAGGTCAGGAGCCAGAGCCAGAACCCCTGGTGCGGCTCCCGCCTGCGTTGTCCCTCGAACTGGCGTCCTTCCGTTGCACCCGTCCGTCACAAAAGAACGCCGAATGCCGCCGCGGTCGCGTGCCTAAGGT
>DASYFF010000102.1:0-4662 GCA_036498605.1 Acidimicrobiia bacterium
GGACCTCACTCGGCCCGTCCGGCGGCGCGGCGGCCGGCGGAACGGGAGCGGGCGACGGCGGCGGAACGGCCGCCGGCGGGCAACGGGGGAACGGCCCGGCGGGCCCGGGGGTCGGGGGATCCGGAGGTGGGCCCGGCGGGACGGCCGGACCGGGCGGCGGCCCCGACGGCTCGGGGGGCAACGGCGGATCGGGCGGGGGAACCGGTTCCGGCGGCGGAGGGCCGATCGTGGGGTCGCCGACCGATCCCGGCGCGGGACCGGCCCGACCGAAGGGGTGGCGCAAGCTGGCGGCGGCACCGCTGCGGGGGCGCCATGGCGCCACCGCGGTGTGGACGGGCCGGGAAATGATCGTGTGGGGCGGAGCGTGGCGGGCCGGCAACGCCTCCATCTGGCTCGACGACGGCGCGGCCTACGACCCGGCCGGGGATCGGTGGCGCCGCCTGACCGCCTCGCCGCTCGCCCCCCGCTCCGACGCCGTGGCCGCCTGGACCGGCAAGGAGGTGCTGATCTGGGGCGGCCAGAAGCAGGGGTCGCTGACCGGCTTCGGCGACGAGTTCGACGACGGCGCCCTCTACGACCCGGGACGGGACACCTGGAAGCCGATCGCCAACTGGCCGCTGGCCCCCCGCTTCGGCGCCCGGGCGGTGTGGACCGGGGCCCGCCTCGTCGTTTGGGGCGGCGCGTCGGCTGAGGCAGGCGATGACCCGCCGCCACTGGCCGACGGCGCCGCCTATGACCCCGGCACCAACAAGTGGTCGAAGCTCCCCGCCGCGCCGCTGGCGGGCCGCATCGCCCCCCTCGGCGCCGCCCGGGCCGGGACGGCACTCCTGTCGTGGGGGCTCGGGCCGGTCGAGAACGGCAAGCGGATACCAGCCTCCGACGGCGCCGCCTACGACCCGATCCACAATCGCTGGACCGCCGTCGCCGCCGTCCCCGCCCCGCCGAAGCAGACGTGGTGCCTCGACGCGCCCGGATGTGTCGGCGTGGACACCGGCCGCCGCGTCGTGTTCGCCGGCCAGGGCCTGGCCTGGGATCCGGCCACCAACCGGTGGGCGCTGATCACCGCAGACCCGTTCGCCGACCCCGATCTGGAGGGCAAGGCGGCGGCGTGGTCCGGGAGCCGGGTCATGTTCTGGGGCGGGGGCCCGACCCGGGGCCCGGCCGACGCCGCCCCCGTCACGGTCAACCCGGGGGGCGCCGCCTACGACCCCGGCGGCGACCGCTGGGAGCCGCTCCCGGCCGCGCCGCTCACCGGCCGGGCCCGGGCGGCGGCGGTGTGGACGGGCCGGGAGTTCATCGTCTGGGGCGGCGAAGGCGACGAGAGCCACCGCGCCCAGTTCGACGACGGTGGCGCCTACACGCCTTGACTGCTACCGCCGCCAAGCTCAACGCGTCGGTCGGATCGGCCGACAACCGGGTAGAGGAGTCAGACCACGACGCGAGGGATCACCGATGGACCAGCCGCCCGCCCGCTCCGCCGCCGTTCCGACCGTCCTTCTGGCGGTCGGACTCATGGTCCTCGGCGGGCTCTTTGTGCTGTCGCTGGTCGGGCTCGTGGTCGAGCGGGCGCCGATCTTCCTGATCGATGCGGCGGGCACCGGCTACTGCTTCGGCGTCCTTGCGCTCGTGACCCGCCGTCGGATCGCGGCGCGGTCCGCGGACTGACCCGCGGACCGACCGCGGCGAGGGGACGGGGGAGAATCGCCGGGCGACGCCGGCTCAGGGAATCTTGTTGCCGAGGGCCAGGATGGCGGCCGGCAGCCAGAAGGTGTAGACGGCCGTTCCGACCAGCATTGAGCCGGTCACCTTGGGCTGGAGCTTGCCGTAGGTCGTGGCCGTGATGGCCAGGAAGACGACCGCCCAGACGACGAGGATGGAACGGAACATCCACCCGCCGGAGAAGAAGTCCCAGTAGAAGAGCGGAACGATGGCCACCGCCGCCGAAACGTTCCCGAGCACCCGGAGGTCCAGCCCGAGGATCTCGGTGATGCCGAGGAAGGTGAAGAAGGCGGCATAGAAGATCACGAGTCCGGCGAGGAGGACGGAAGCGTCCGCCAGGGGTCTCGCGGCCATGATGTAGATGGCCTGCCCGAAGTTCGACAGACCGGCGAGGAGACTGATCCAGCCGACTGACTTGAGGGGATCGGCGCCGCCGTCCTGCTTATCCGCGCCGATCCCGAGAAAGTACAGGGCGTTGGCCCACACGGCGATGCCGGTGAGGAAGAACACGATGGTGATGGGCGGCATTAGCACCCCCTAGAGGTTGGCTGCTCGCACCGCCGCGTATAGTAAATGAATCATCTCGTAAAGGAAATGATTGGTTGTGTGAACGGAGAAAGTCAGCCGCCTGATACGTCCTGGGGCTTGGCCTTGCCGGCGCCGATCCAGGGCATCATGGCCCGCAGCTGGGCGCCGACCTCCTCGATGGGGTGCTCGGCCGACTGGCGGCGCAGGGCGTTGAACACCGGCCGGTTGGCCTGGTTCTCGAGGATCCACTCCTTGGCGAAGGAGCCGGTCTGGATCTCGTTCAGGATCTTCTTCATCTCGGCCCTGGTCTCGCCGGTGACGATGCGGGGGCCGCGGGTCATGTCGCCGTACTCGGCGGTGTCGGAGATCGAGAACCGCATGTTGGAGATGCCGCCCTCGTAGATCAGGTCGACGATGAGCTTCACCTCGTGGAGGCACTCGAAGTAGGCCGACTCGGGCTGGTAGCCGGCGTCGACGAGGGTCTCGTAGGCCGCCTTGATCAGCTCGGTGAGCCCGCCGCAGAGGATGACCTGCTCGCCGAAGAGGTCGGTCTCGGTCTCCTCCTTGAACGTGGTGTCGAGCACCCCGGCCCGGGTGGCGCCGATGCCCTTGGCGTAGGCCAGGGCGATGTCGCGGGCCTTGCCGGTGGCGTCGTGACCCACGGCCACCAGCGCCGGGACGCCGCCCCCCTCCTCGAAGGTGCGCCGCACGAGGTGGCCGGGCCCCTTGGGGGCGATCATCCACACGTCGACGCCCTTGGGGGGACGGATCTGGCCGAAGTGGATGTTGAAGCCGTGGGCGAAGGCCAGCGAGTCGCCGTCGCGCAGGTTGGGCTCGATCCACTCCTTGTAGGCCCTGGCCTGCTCGGTGTCGGGCAGGAGGACCATGATCACGTCGGCCTCGTCGCAGGCCTGGGCGATGGTCGCCACCTTGAGGCCGGCGGCCTCGGCCTTCGACCACGACGAGGAACCCTCCCGCAGGCCGACCCGGACGTCGACGCCGGAGGAACGGAGGTTGAGGGCGTGGGCATGGCCCTGGGAGCCGTAGCCGAGGACGGCAACCTTCTTGCCTTCGATGAGACCGAGGTCGGCGTCGTCGTCGTAGTAGATGGTGACGGGCATTCGAGGCCTCCTCAGGCGCTTTCGGGAACGGCAGCCAGGCGGACGGTACCGCGGGTGATCCGCGGGAGTGCGATCCGGCCCGTCCGCTGGAGGCCGGTGATGCCGAAGGGCCGGAGCAGCTCCTCGATCGAGTCGATCTTGTCGGGCGAGCCGGCGGCCATCAGCGTGAGGGCCTCGGGGCCGACGTCGAGGATCTTCGCCTCGAAGATGGCGGCCAGCTCGGTGACCTGGCCCCGGGTCGAGGCATCGACGGCCAGGGTGGCGAGCATCAGCTCCCGCTCGACGGCCTGCCCGGCGGAGAGCTCCGTGATCTCCACCACGTTCAGCAGCTTGTCGAGCTGCCGGGTCACCTGCTCCAGCGGCGCTGACTCAGCGTCGACCACGATCGTCATGCGGGAGAAGCGCTCGTCGTCGGTGGGGCTGACGGCGAGGGAGAAGATGTTGAACCCCCGGCGGGAGAAGAGGCTTGTCACCCGCGTCAGGACGGCGGGCTTGTTCTCGACGAGGACCGACAGGATGTGGTGCGAGACGCCGACTCCATTGTTGGTAGGCATCAGTGACCCCCCTCCCCCTCGGCCGGGCCGAGGATGATGTCGTCGTTGGACGTCCCGGCCGCCACCATCGGGTACACCTTCTCCCGGTAGTCGACCCGGAAGTCGATGACGACCGGCCGGTCGTCGACGGCGTTGGCCTTCTCGATGGTGGGGGCGACGTCCTCCGGGGTCTCGCACCGCAGGCCGACGCAGCCCATGGCCTCGGCCCACTTCACGTAGTCGGGCAGGTCGGGGGACAGGTACACCTCGCTGTAGCGCTCCTTGTAGAACAGCTCCTGCCACTGGCGGACCATGCCGAGGTAGGCGTTGTTGAGGATGGCGACCTTGACCGGCACCCGTTCGGCGCTGGCGGTGACGAGCTCCTGGGCGGTCATCTGGAAGCAGCCGTCGCCGTCGATGGCCCACACCATGCGGTCGGGCTTGCCGACCTTGGCCCCGATGGAGGCCGGGACGGCGAAGCCCATCGTGCCGAGCCCGCCGGAGTTGATCCAGGTGTAGGGGTGGTTGAACTTCCAGTACTGCGAGGCCCACATCTGGTGCTGACCCACGCCGGAGACGACGATCGTGTCGTCGGGGGTGTGGTCGCGCAGCTGCTCGATGCAGTACTGGGGCTTGAGGGGGCCGTCGTCCTCCTGGTCGTAGGCCAGGGGATGGGCGGTCTGCCAGCCGGCCACGGTGGCGTTCCAGTCGGACCGGTCGGGGGCGACGGTGGCCGTGTCAGCCAGCTCGGCCTCCACGGC
>DASYFF010000103.1:0-12391 GCA_036498605.1 Acidimicrobiia bacterium
CCGACCTCGTCGATGAGGAGGTGGTGCACCCTCTGGCGCAGCTCGTCGAGGACCGGGTCGCGGCCCGAGCCGAACTCCGGCACGTCGCTGCGCTGGACCTCGTGGAGGCGTTGGTAGAGGGACATCGACAATCCTCCGTGAAGGGCCGTCAGGCCCGGCCGAACAGGGACCGGCCCTTACGGACCGGCGGGAGTGAGACCGCCCCGCCCCCGAAGCGCTCGGCCAGCAGCTCGAAGGCCCGGGCCACCTCGGAACGGGGGGCGTCGAGGACGACGGGGACCCCCTTGTTGACCGACTGGGGCACCACGATGTCGCTCGGCACCAGCGACCCGGCCCGCATGGCCAGGGTGCGTTCCACCTCGGCCACGTCGAGCTGCACCTTGGAGTCGACCCGGTTGAGCAGCAGCGTGATCTTCTCCTCGCCCACCTCCAGGAGGCGCAGCGTCTGCAGTCCCAGCTTCGTGTTCTTGATGTTGGGGATGTCGAGGCCGGCCACCATCACGATGTCGTCGGACTGCTCGATGAGGGCGATCACGACGTCGCTGAACTGGGCCGGCGTGTCGATGACCACGAAGGCGCAGAAGGAGCGCAGGATCTCGACGATGTTCGTCATGTCGGCACCGGTGACCCGCTCGGCGAACGACGGCTCGAGCGGCGCGGGCAGGACCAGCAGTCCGCTTGGGTCGTGGCGGACCAGGAGGCTCTGGAGGTACTGGGCGTCGAGGCGGCCCTGGGCCGACACGGCGTCGACCAGCGTGTGGGGCGTGACGAGGCGCAGCATCACCGCCACGTCGCCGAACTGGAGGTCGGCGTCGACCAGCACCACGGGACGCGACGAGCGGCGGGCCAGGGCGGTGGCCAGGTTGGTGGCCACCACGCTCTTGCCCGACCCGCCCTTGGTCGACGAGACGGTGATGACCCGGCCGAGCTGGGCCACGTCGTCGGCCGACGTGGGCACCGTCGGGACCAGCGTCAGCGTGCCGGCGACGCGCTCCACCGACTCGGCCAGCGCCGTCGCCTCGGTCGGAGCACCGAGCACATCGCGCACCCCGGCCCGCAGGGCCTGCTGCAGCAGGCTGGTCGACAGCTCGGTGGCGACCAGGATGGCGCCGGCGTCGGGCCGGGCCCGGGTGAAGCGCTCGATGTCGGCCAGGCCCGGCCCGTCGGCCAGGCCGGGACCGAACACCACCACCAGCCCCCGGGCGCCCGACTGGTACTCGGCCAGGGCGGCCACCTCGGGGTAGGTGACGACGTCGCCGTCCCCGCCCAACTGGAGGGCCAGCCGGGTCCGCAGGCGGGGGTCGGGGTCGACGACCGCCAGGGTCAGCCCGTCGCCGTCAGGCACCGGCCCGCCCCACGTCTCAGGAGTAGAGATTGCCATCGTTCACCGGAGGGATCGGGGCCGGGGTGTAGTCCGGCGGGACGAGGGTCAGGTGGATCGAGCCCGACTCGCTGGCGTGCACGACCCGCTCGGCGTCGAGACCGGGAACGGAGAAGGTCATGAGTCCGGAGTCGACGGTCTTGGCCTGGCCCGCCTGGGCGTTCTGAGCCTGAGGGGCGGCCTCGCCGGGCTCCAGCGTCGTCGTGCTGCCCACGGCCAGCACCTCGACGTTCTGGATGACCATCTTGGTCTCCTTGCCGGCGGGCTGACCGGGGGCGGCCGCCTTGTCGGCGGTCAGCATCAGGTTCACGTGGTCACCGGGGACGACGAGGCGGGCCACGCCCTGCACGTCGCTCACCGCCAGGGTCACCGCCTCCATCCCCTTGTCCAGCCGCTGGGCGAAGGACTCCGACGCCGCCGCGGGTTCGACGAAGCTGCCCGCCACAACGGGCACGCCGGCGGCCATCGGCGCCACCGCCACCTGGCCCCGCAGGGCCTTGGTGTCGGTGATGCCCGTGGCCGGGAAGAACTTCTCCGGCATCGACTCCTTGGCGATGTAGCCCTCGTCGAGGGCCTTATCCCCGGGGAAGCCCTTGGGGATGTCCTTCTTCACCACGAAGGCCTGGACGAGCTGGGCGCCCTTGAAGGCCCGCTCGTCGGCCGAGTTGGCGTAGTGAAACGTGAGAAAGGCGGTCAGGCCGGCCAACGCGACGGCGATGACCAGGATCAGCACCCTTCGATTACCCACGGCGGAACCTCTCAGATCGGCGTTCTGCCAGGGTTGTCGGCACGTCTTCACCGCGAGCCGCGGCGGCCGACGCCGCAAAGACCGTTGTGGGGCCGTAGATGACGCTTCGCCCCGGCGCTCCTCCGTCAAGGGGCCGTCAACGAGGGCGCGAAAGCGCGACGGCAAAACGGCTTGCACGATTGGCGACTCAATCGTCGGCGGGCCTCGTTCCGTTACAGCGTTTCAGCCCAACGTCAGAAGGAGGCGCCGTTATGAACCGGACGGTCAACGGTGAACGGGGTGCCACCCTGCTCGAATTCGCACTCGTCGCACCGGTTCTCCTGTTGCTGATCTTCGGCGCCTTCGAGTACGGAATGTTCTTCAAGGACTACCTCACAGTGTCCAACACCACCCGCACCGGCGCCCGGGTGGGGAGTGCCGCCGGCAGCAGCGCCGACGCCGACTACCAGATCCTCCAGGCGGTGAAGGCGGCCGCCACCGCCCTCCCCGGCGGCGCCAACGCCATCCAACAGGTCTCGATCTACCGGGCGTCGTCGACCGGTGGTGGCCCCACGAGCACCTGCCAGACGACATCGTCGATCACCGACAAGTGCAACACCTACACGGCCAGCGTCTTCACCCAGCCGGCCACCAAGTTCGGCTGCGGCACCGGTTCGCTGGACTCCGCCTGGTGCCCCACGACCAGGGTCGACAGCCAGGCTCTCGGGCCCGACTACATCGGCGTATGGGTGAAGACGACGCACGGCTTCGTGACCAAGCTCTTCGGCACGTCGAAGACCATCACCGACAGCGTGGTGATGCGGATCGAACCGAAGGTACCGTGAGGCGCCGGGACGACGAGCGGGGGATCGTCCTCGTGTGGATGGCGATCATGCTCGTGGTGCTCCTGGCCATGTCCGGCTTCGCCGTCGACCTCGGCAGCTGGTACCTGCGCAGCTCGAAGCTCCAGCGGGCGGCCGACGCCGCCGCCCTGGCCGGCGTGGTGTGGATGCCCGGCGACCCCGCCTCCGCCCAGGCAGCCGCCCTGACCGCCCTGCAGAAGAACGGGATCGACACCACCAAGGTCACCGTGTCGTACCCGCAGCCGTCGTCGAACCAGCAGTTCCGGGTCCAGCTGTCCGACCCCAGCGTCCCGACGTTCTTCTCCCGGCCGTTCCTGTCCACCGTCCACGAGACCCGGTCGGCCACCGGCGAGTACGTGACGCCTGTGCCCATGGGCAGCCCCCGCAACACCTTCGGGACGGGCAACCTCCTGCCCAGCCCCAACACGGAGAACTTCTGGGCCGCGGTCAGCGGCTGGTGCTCCGGCCGGGAGAACGGCGACCTGCGCCAGGCGGGGAAGGACCAGACGTACGTGAGCAGCAACTGGACGTGCGGGTCGACTCTCCCGGCCAATGGCGACTACGAGGCCACAGGCTACGTCTACGCCATCGACTTCGCCTCCACCCCGGGCCAGAACATCGCCATCGACATCTACGACCCCGCTTACAACGCCACCGGGTCCAACGCCGACAACTCCCTCAAGTCGGGATCGACCGTCACGACGACCTACACCGTCTACGGCCACACGGCCTCACCGTTCGACGTCCCCACGTCGACGACGCCGCTCTACAGCCGGACCTTCGCCTCCGGCACCACCGGCCAGAACAGCTGGGTCAACCTCTACACGCTGTCGGCGCCGACCGCCGGACGGTACTACCTCCAGGTCCAGACGACGGCCAACGAGGCCAACAGCTACGGCTCGAACGGGTTCGCCATCCGGGCCCACCCGTCGTCGCAGACCTGGAGCAACTCGACGTCGGTCTGCAGCACGATCTCCGGCGATCCGGCCTACTCGTCGTCCTGCCCCCAGATCCACGGCGTCGACGACATGTCCATCTTCGCCAACCAGACCGGCAGCTCGGCCGCCTTCTACCTGGCCCAGGTCGATCCGGTCTACGCCGGCAAGACGATGCAGGTCGACCTGTTCGATCCCGGTGAGGGGGCCAGCAAGCTCGAAATCCTCGATCCCAACGGCAACCCGGTGACCTTCGACTGGACCACCCCCTGCGGCACGGTCGGGGGTGTGACCATCGCCGCCCCGTCCGGGTCGAGCTGCGACAGCTCCACCCACACGGCCGGAACCGACAACGTCGCCTACCTCGATGTCAGCGGCACCGGCACGCAGCCCTACGGCAACCTGTCGAGCACGTCGAAGTTCAGCGACCGGACAGTCTCGGCCTTCATCAAGCTGCCGGCCAACTACAGCACGACCTACGGCTCCAACACGTGGTGGAAGATCCGCTACACCACCACCAGCGGGACGGTGACCGACCGCACCACCTGGTCGGTGAGCATCCTCGGCAACCCCGTCCACCTCGTGACGGAGAAGTGAGGCCTTAGCCCCGCGAAACTGTCGTCCCCCACCGGGTTGCACGCTTCGCGCCTCAATCGGCGCCGGGCCGCGCTCGAAGGGATGGCATGCCATGCACGAGGCACCGCCGTGAACAGGGCGCCGCCCTGGTGGAGTTCGCCCTGATCCTCCCGCTGGTCCTCATGCTGGCCTTCGGGACGGTCACGGCCGGTCTGACCTACAACCACAAGATCGACCTGACCCACGCCGCCCGGGAGGGGGCCCGTTACGGCGCCACGCTCCCCCAGCTGCAGTGCGTCGGTTCGCCGAACCCCTGCGGGTCCTCGACCTGGGCCCAGGTGGTGCAGGCGGTTGTGGTCCAGCGGGCCGCCGGTGACCTCACCGCCGCCCAGATCTGCGTGGCCCTCGTGAGCGGAAACCCCGGGGCGTCCCTCGGGAGCGGCTACTCGGTCAACAGCCCCAACGCCGACGGCACCTGCTACAGCGACGGCAACGGCGACTCCGGCAAGCGGGTGCAGGTGGCGATCACCCGGACCGGCGACAAGATCGATGCCGTCCTGGTGAAGTTCCCGGTCACCCTGACCAGTCAGGCGACGGCGAAGTTCGAGTCATGAGGCGCGCCCGGGACGAGGGGGGCTTCGTCATCGTCTTCTTCGCCATCCTCATGGTGGGGATGCTCGGCGTGGCCGCCGTGGTGGTCGACCTGGGCCAGCAACGGGCCAGCCGGCGGGTGGCCCAGGAGATCGCCGATCTCGCCGCCACCGGCGCCGGGAAGAGTCTGAGTCAGGGCAGCCCGGGCCAGGCCTGCACCGACGCCATCACGTACATCAACATGAACGTGAAGGACCTCTCGCCCAAGATCGCTGCCTCGTCCTTCTGTACCGGCCAGTCCGCCAACGACGTCACCGCCACCAACTGCAGCGTGACCGGGGGGACGGCCCAGGCCCGGCCCTCGACGACCGTGGGCCGCTACACCGTCACCGTGCTCTACCCCGTTCTCGACTCCGACATCGCCGACTCCCACTACAGCGGGACGGGCAAACGGGACGGAACCCCGTGCCAGCGCATGGGAGTCAGGATCTCCGTCACCGACCGGGCCTACTTCGCCCGGGTGTTCGGCACCTCGACCCTGCAGACGTCCAGCCTGGCGGTGGTGAAGATGTCGAGCTCGATCGGCAACCGCATCCCGGCCCTGTGGCTCCTCGACCCCTACGGGTGCACCGACCTGTCGATCTCCGGCGGCGCGCAGCTGACCCTGGGCGACGCCTCCGCCTCGCCGCCGATCCCGGGGGTGGCCACCATCGACTCCGACGGGACGGCCTGCAGCTCGAACCAGTCGACCCTCACGTCCACCGGGTCGGGCACGTTCCTCAACGCCGTCCCGCTCACGGGCCTGAACCCCGGCCTGATCTCGCTCTACGCCCTGCCCCAGGGGGCCACGACCTGCACCGGCACGGCCTGTGACCCCGCCGACGTCAACGGCGGGCGGATCGCCCCCCAGCCGACACCGGCCCCCAAGCGGGCCACCCGCTCGCCCGTGGACTGGCGCTACAACTGCAAGCGGGGCCCCAACGCCTTCTCCCCCGCCTACCCGGCCTTCCACGGCGTCACGCTCGCCGACTGCCCGGCCGACTCGAACCTCCCGCCCTACATCGACCAGCTCATCGCCGCCGTGGGCACCAGCGGCCAGCCGGTCAGCCCGTCCTTCACCCAGTGGTCGACCAGCCAGAACTGCAACGTCCCGACCGGAACGATCGTGGTCAACGGCGACAGCTGGGTCGACTGCAACACCCTCTCGATCGGTGCCGGGACCAACCTCACCTTCAACGGCAACGTGGTGTTCGACGGGACCGTGAAGATGACCGGTGGATCGCTCAGCTTCAACACCGGAACGACGACCTCGTCGTTGCCGAGCGCCTGCCAGGCGGCCATCTCTCCCACCTGCCTGGCCTCCTTCAGCCAGAACGCCGCCTTCACCTATTTCCGCAACGGCGACCTGAACATCACCGGTGGGGCGCTCAACTTCCACCGCACCTTCGTGTACCAGAAGGGCGGTGCGGTGAAGGACACCGGAGGTTCGTCCCCGACCTGGACACCCCCGACCGAGGGCCCCTTCGCCGGCCTGTCGCTGTGGTCGGAGGCGTCGGCCGCCTACACCATCAACGGCGGCGGCGGACTCGACCTCAACGGTGTGTTCTTCACCCCCGAGGCCAACCCGTTCAAGGTCACCGGGGGCGGCGGCGTGAACCAGCAACACGCCCAGTTCATCTCCTACCACCTCGACATCTCGGGGAGCGGCACCCTCAACCTCGCCCCCGACCTCATCAACCCGGTGATCATCCCCCCGACGGGGGGAACGCTCATCCGCTGACCGGCGGCTCCTCGGCCTCCACGGCCACCGGAGCCTCGTCGGCCCCGCCCTCGGCACCGGGCTCGGCCCCGTCGGCCCCGCCGGCCGCACCGGACTCCGCCTCGTGGGCGCCGCCGTCGGCATCGGCACCGGGCTCCGCCCCGGTGGCTGCACCGGCGGCCTCGCCACCGCCCTCACCCTCGGCGGTGTAGTCGGGCCCGATGTAGTTGCCGTGCTCGTCGTAGGCGTGCTCGCCGTAGAGGTCCTGGTACTCGGCCGCCACGGTGCCGCCCTCGGCGGCCTGCTTGATCGACAGCGAGATCCGGCGCCGCTCGAGGTCGAGGTCGATGATCTTGACCCACAGCTCCTCGCCCGGCGAGACGACCTGGTCGGGCAGGTCGACGTGGTGGGCGGCCATCTCGGAGATGTGGACGAGGCCCTCGATGCCCTCGCCGACCTGGACGAAGGCCCCGAACGGGACGAGCTTCGTGACCCGCCCGTAGACCAGCTCGCCGACCTGGTGGCCGCTGGCGAACTGCTGCCAGGGGTCCTGCTGGGTGGCCTTGAGGGACAGCGAGATCCGCTCCCGGGACAGGTCGACGTCGAGGACCTGGACGGTCACCTCGTCACCGACCTGCACCACCGAGCTCGGATGGTCGACGTGCTTCCACGACAGCTCGGACACGTGGACGAGCCCGTCCATCCCGCCGAGGTCGACGAAGGCGCCGAAGTTGACGACGGAGCTGACCACACCACGACGGACCTCGCCCGGCTTGAGGTTGGCCAGGAACTCGTCGCGGGCCTCCCGCTGGGTCTCCTCCAGGTGGGCCCGGCGGGACAGCACGACGTTGTTGCGGTTCTTGTCCAGCTCGATGATCTTGGCCTGCAGCGTCCGCCCGACGTAGGGCTGGAGGTCGCGCACCCGGCGCAGCTCCACCAGGGAGGCGGGCAGGAAGCCCCGCAGGCCGATGTCGAGGATCAGGCCGCCCTTGACGACCTCGATGACCGGGCCCTCGACGACACCGTCGGTCTGCTTGATCTGCTCGATCGTGCCCCAGGCCCGTTCGTACTGGGCCCGCTTCTTGGACAGGATCAGCCGGCCCTCCTTGTCCTCCTTCTGGAGGACGAGGGCCTCGATCACGTCGCCGGTGGCGACGACCTCGTGGGGGTCGACGTCGTGGCGGATGGACAGCTCGCGGTTGGGGATGACCCCTTCCGACTTGTAGCCGATGTCGAGGAGCACCTCGTCCTTGTCGACCTTGACGACGGTGCCGGTGACGATGTCGCCCTCGTCGAACTCCACGATCGTGCCGGAGATGGCGTCGGCGAAGGACATGCCGCCGAGGTCGTCGCTCACGACCTGGAGCGGCTGGTACTCGCCCTCGGCATCGGTGCCACCGAACGTCGGAGTCGGGGGTGCAGCCGGGGCAGGAGCGGCCTCAGCGGGAGAGGTGGGAGCCTCCTCCGCTTCCGTGGCAGCCGGGGCCTCCGTTGTGGTGCTCTCGGGGCCAGCGACCTCGGGGGCGGGGGTGGTGCTCGGACCTTCCTGCTCGAACATCGGTTGCCTACTCCTTGACGGACATTTTCGGCCCTGACGCGATGGGCGCGCTGGGCGCGGCGACGGGTATCGCCGGGGCAAGCGTAGCGGGTTCCCCACACCCCGCACATGGGGAGCCGTGAATTCAGTCCTTGGTGTCGGCCCAGGTCATGCCGGTGGCCATCTCGACCTTCAGCGGGACGTCGAGGGGCCAGACCGATTCCATGACCCGCCGCACCACCTCGAGGGCCGTCTCGTGCTCTTCGGTGGGTACCTCGAGGACCACCTCGTCGTGGACGGTGAGGACCATCCGGGACCGCATGCCCCGGCCTTCCAACTCGGCGTCGAGGTTGACCATGGCCAGCTTGAAGATGTCGGCCGCCCCGCCCTGGACCGGGGCGTTCTGGGCCATCCGCTCCCCCATCTGGCGGATCCGGAAGTTGTCCGACGACAGCTCGGGCAGCAGCCGCCGGCGGCCCATCAGGGTGGTGGTGTAGCCCCGGGCCCGGGCCTCCTTCACCGTCGACTCCATGAACGACTTCACGTTGGGGAAGGAGGCGAAGTAGGCGTCGAGGATCTCCTTCGCCTGGTCGGTGGCGATGTCCATCCGCTGGGCCAGGCCATAGGCCTCCATCCCGTAGGCCAGGCCGAAGTTGACCACCTTGGCGAAGCGTCGCTGGAAGGGGGCCACCTCCGCCTCGGGGACCCCGAAGACCTTGGAGGCGGTCGTGGCGTGGACGTCGGCGTCGCGGCGGAAGGCCTCGATCAGCCCGGGGTCCTTGGCCAGGTGGGCCAGGAGCCGCAGCTCGATCTGGGAGTAGTCGGCCACCAGCAGCTCGCAGCCCTCGGCGGGGATGAAGGCCCGGCGGAACTCCCGGCCCCCGGGGGTGCGCAGCGGGATGTTCTGGAGGTTGGGCGACTCGGCCGAGATCCGCCCGGTGGTGGCCACCGTCTGGTTGAGGACGGAGTGGATCCGCCCGTCCGGCCCGACCAGGGGCGGGAGGGCGTCGGCGTAGGTGTTGCGGAGCTTCTCGACCTCCCGGTAGCGGAGCAGGTCCTCCACGATGGGGTGGTCCGCAGCCATCTTCTGGAGGGAGTCGGCGTCGGTCGACGGGCCGGTCTTCGTCTTTTTCACCGGGGTGAGGCCGAGCTTCTCGAACAGGATCTTGCGCAGCTGGGGGACGGAGTTGACGGCGAAGCGCTCCCCGGCCGCGGCGTGGATACGGGTCTCGAGCTCGCCGCACTCTTTGGTCAGCTCGACCGACAGCTCCTTCAGGAACTCGAGGTCGACCCGGACCCCGGCCTCCTCCATGCGGGCCAGGACCCGCACCAGGGGGCGCTCCACGGTCCGGTACACCTCGGTGAGCTCCCGGGCCTCCATCCCCTCCTCGACGGCGGCGGCCAGGCGGTGGACGGCCGCCGCCCGCCGGCCCGCCTCCTCCACGCCGGAGCTGCCGTCGAGATCCAGCGTGCCCTCGGCGGCGGCGGTGCCGGCCGCCACGTCGAGCGACAGGTAGCGGCGGGCCAGTTCGGGCAGCTCGTAGTGGGCCTCGGCCGGATCGAGGAGGTAGGCGCCCACGGCCGTGTCGAGATCGAGGGTGCGGACGTCGATGACACTCCCGCCATCCCCCTTGGCGCCCGGGAGGCGCCGGAGGCCGTGCATGAGCTCCTTGCCCCGGTGCGTGACCAGCGGCGGGCCTCCCGGCCCGACGAGGCCGGCCAGCGCCGCCACCACCGCCGGCGCCTCCAGCACGTGGGCCGGCAGGTAGGCGGCGGTGGCGTCGTCGCGGGCCACGGCCAGTCCCAGGAGCTCGCTGCGCCCGACCGCACCCGAGAACCGGGCCTCCAGCACGTACCTCTCCCCGGCGGCCAGCACCTCGCCCAGGAACCGGGCCGCCTGGTCGGCGTCGCCCAGGGTCGTCACGTCGCACTCGAGGGCGTCGGTCTCCGGCGGCGGGGCCGCCTCCCCCATGGCCATCGGCAACCGGGCGAACAGCGACCGGAACTCCAGCTGGTTGAACAGCGTGCGGACCGCCTCCGGGTCCCACGGCCCCTGGCGGAGGTCGGTCGGGGCGTACTCCAGCTCGACGTCGCGCCGGAGCCAGGTCATCGTCCGGTTGAGGAGAACCCGGTCCTTGTGCTCCCCGAGGTTCTGGCGCTGCTTCGGCGGCAGCTCGTCGAGATGATCGAGGACGCCGTCGAGGTCGCCGTACTTCACGATGAGGGCGGCGGCCGTCTTCTCCCCGATGCCAGGGACGCCGGGCAGGTTGTCGCTGTTGTCGCCCCTGAGGGCGGCGTACTGCGGGTACTGCCGGGCGGTCACCCCGAGGTACCGCTCGGCGATGCCGGCCTCGTCGTAGAGGACGTAGTCCGACACGCCCCGCCGGTTGTAGAGGACCTTGATGTGGGGGTCCTCGATGAGCTGGAAGGCATCGCGGTCGCCGGTGACGACGATGACGTCGATGCCCTCGGCCGCTGCCCGGGTGGCCAGCGTGGCGATGACGTCGTCGGCCTCGACGCCCTCGACGCACAGCTGGGGCACCTGCATCGTCTCCAGCACTTCCCGGATGAGGGGCATCTGGGCGGCGAAGAGGTCGGGCGTCTCCTTGCGCCCCGCCTTGTACTCCGGGTCGAGGTCGTAGCGGAAGGTGCGGACCGGGGCGTCGAAGGCCACGGCCAGGTACTCCGGCTTCTCGTCCGCCAGCAGCTTCACCAGCATCGACGTGAACCCGAAGACCGCGTTGGTCACCGTCCCGGCCTTGGTGGCCAGGTCGGTCGGCAGGGCGTAGAACGCCCGATAGGCCAGTGAATGCCCGTCCAGCAGCACGATCGTCGCCATTGCACCGCATCGTAGGTCGCGGGTCATCCGGGCAGGGCCGGCGTTCCGAACTCGGGGCGTGGCGTTCGACATGACCCGGTATAGGGAGATCTGCGGCCGGCTCGACTACGCCGACCTCGACCTGGCCGGCGCGTTCGGCCGCCGGCCCCTCCCGCCCGACCTCCTCCGTGTCGTCCGCTACATGCACGACGTCGAGCAGCACACGACGTGTTACATGCGGAACCTGCTCAACACCCGGGCCCACGAGGACCCGGAGATCACCGAGTTCCTCACGCTGTGGAACTTCGAGGAGCACTGGCATGGCGAGGCCCTCGGCGATGTCCTGCGGGCCCACGGCGAGGCGGGCGGCGCTCCCCGGGTGGCGGCCATGCGCCGCCGGCTGCGGAACCGGGTGGGCGACAGCCCCCTCGTCTGGCAGGCCATGTCGGCGGCCACCCGACACTTCCTGGCCGTCCACATGACCTTCGGCGTCATCAACGAGTGGACGACCCAGGCCGGCTACGCCCGGCTCGCCGCCCTCGCCGACCACGACGTGCTCAGCGAGCTCCTCCGGCGCATCAAGCGCCAGGAGGGCCGCCACATCGACTACTACCTCACGGAGGCCCGCCGCTACCTCGACGTCGGCACCGGCGCCCAGCGGACGGTCCGGCTGTTCCTCCGCTCGCTGTGGCGCCCGGTGGGTGCGACGGTCATGCCCGAGCCGGAGATCCGCCACGTGGTCCGCACCCTCTTCGCCGACGACGACGGCCGGGGGGTGGTGGCCCGTATCGACCGCCGGATCGACTCGCTGCCGGGCCTCGGGGGGATGGACCTCATGGACGGCGTCCTGCGCCGCTACGCCGCCTGAGTAGGTTGGCGGTCATGCGCTTCGACTTCCCGCTCCTGTCCGACCCCGATCGGGCCGTGGCCCGTCCTGAAGGGCTGACGGGCTGAAGGGCTGAGCCTGACGGCCCTCCCCGACTCGAGCGGGGGGCGCCCCGGCCGGGGAGGGCAATCAGGTGGAGTAGGAGCACCTTCGATGGCATATTAGGCATACCTAAGGAAATCCGTCAAGCCGATTCAGTCCGGCGCCGGTAGGATGGAGCCATGGCCGACTCGATGCACCCTCCGGTCGACGAGTACCTCGAAGCCATCCTCGAACTCGAGGAGGAGGGCGCGCGGGTCATCCAGGCCCGCCTGGCCG
>DASYFF010000104.1:0-1687 GCA_036498605.1 Acidimicrobiia bacterium
GGCCTGGTTGCTGGCGTACAGCGGCGTCGACAGGTCGTTGGCGTTGTAGGCGCGGAGGATCGCCGGGGCGCCCGTGGCGAAGCCGTCCACCTGCGCCTCCCAGACGATCCCGTTGGTCGTGCCGTTGGCCGAGACGCTCTGCACCTCGCCGGGGAAGCCGGAGACCGACGTGCCCTGGCTGACGGGGGTCTCGTCCAGCAGCATCGTGTTCGTCGCCGGGTCGAGCTTGAGGGCGAAGGCCTTGAGCACGTCGCCCACGCCCTGGATGTAGACCTTGCCGTTGAAGTAGACCGGCGAGCTATAGATCAGGCCGTGGGGGTTCGCCGTGAACTCCTGGAGGACGCGGTCCGGCCCGCCGGGGTTGACCCCGCCCATGTTGTCGATGTCGATCAGGCGGATCGTCCCCGACTTGTCGGCCGTGACCGCCAGGTGCGGATGCGCCGTACCCGGGAAGGCGGGCAGCAGCGTCATGGAGGTCGAGCTCGTGTCGGTATCGTGGATGTCCCGGTTCTTGAAGTCGAAGGGGGTGAAGGAGTCGACAACGGTCATTGTCCCCGGGGTGGGCCTGAGCCGGAGGGACGACTCGCCGAAGTCCGGCCCGGCCCGGTGGCCGGTGTCGTTCTGGATGATGAAGGTCAGGCCGTCGCCGATCGGAATGGTCGGGCTCGACGGCGGCGTCAGCTGGAAGGTGAAGGTCGTCGAGAAGTCCTGGATATTGACGCGGCTGTTGGCGAAGAGGTTTCCCGCCTGCTGGCCCTCGGATGAGATGGCACCGGTGCCGGTCAGGTTGGCCGCGGAGCCGTTGAAGTTCGTGATCCCGGTGGCCGTCAGGTCGCTATGGCTCGCGAAGCCGCCGGAGTGGTCGATGACGGTCTGGCCGCCGCTGGAATAGGTCCAGCTCGTGATCGCCTGGGTCGCCTGCCGGCCGTCGGTGCCGGCGCCGAAGCCGACGAAGGCGGTGTCGCCGCCGACGCTGGTGGGGAGGTCCACGTTCGCGTAGTCACGGCTGAAGGAGGCGCCGGTGGTCTGGTCGGTGATCGTCTCCGAGAGCGTGGTGCCGTGATACGAGAGGGTCGCCTGGAAGGTGTGCGGGCCGTTGGGGTCCTCGGCCCCCGCCGCGAAGTTGATGCCCGTCCCGGCCAGCGGCTGGTTGACGTCGGGCGCGACCGGCTGGTCGGTGGGGGTGTCGCCGTTGAAGAACAGGCCCGTCGAGCTGACGCCGGTGCTAGGGATGGAGGCGGCGAAGCTGACGGCCGCGCTCTGGTGGATCCCGCTAGAACCGAGGCCGAAGCCGGACTCGCCCTGCGCGGCCGGGCCGGGCGGGGTCGTCGTGGTGAAGGCGTCGAACGTACCGTTGCCGCTCCCAAGGATCAGGTCGCCGTTGGACGCAACCGAGGGGGCCGCTCCGGACTGCCAGATCCCCCCGAAGTCGCCATTCGGGGTGGTGTTGAAGAAGGTGACCAGCTTCAGGGTCTTCGCGTCGTAGCCGATGAGCCAGCCGTGGTACGGGTCGATATCGCCATCCGAGGCAGAGCCCGTGAAGACGACGCCGTCGGGATGCCCCGGCACTTGCATGTCGAGCACCAGGCCCATCCGGGAGAGCTGCCGCAGCGCGTTGAACTTGACCACCCCGTCGGCCGACCCGGCGCCGGTGCCGGGGACGGAGAGCGCGGTGTCGTTGGTGAAG
>DASYFF010000105.1:0-10413 GCA_036498605.1 Acidimicrobiia bacterium
CCCCGCCTGCCGGGCCTCTACACTGGGCGCCAACCCGACCCTCAAGGGCCGGGAATCTACACGCCCGTAGCTCCATGGGTGTGCGCCCGCAGCGGCGCATCAAGCGGGCGGACGAACCCAGAACCGAGCCAAGGGAGTCCCTACTTGTGGCTGTCGTGACCATGAAGCAGTTGCTGGAGGCCGGGGTCCACTTCGGTCACCAGACCCGGCGCTGGAACCCCAAGATGAAGCGGTTCATCTTCGGGGAGCGCAACGGGATCTACATCATCGACCTCCAGCAGACCCTGGAGCGGATCGAGAAGGCCTATCACTTCACCCGCGATCTGGCCGCCGAGGGCGGCACGATCATGTTCATCGGCACCAAGAAGCAGGCCCAGGAGCCCATCGCCGAGGGCGCCGGCCGCTCGGGAATGCCCTTCGTCAACCAGCGCTGGCTGGGCGGCATGCTGACCAACTTCACCACCATCCACGGCCGCGTCTCGAAGATGAACGACCTCGAGCGCCAGGTGAACTCGCCCGACTTCGCCGCCGTCCCGAAGAAGGAAGCCCTCCTCCTGCGCCGCGAGCTCGACAAGCTCAAGCGGAACCTGGGCGGCATCCGCTTCATGGAGCGCCAGCCCGACGCCATCTTCGTGATCGACACGAAGAAGGAGCACATCGCCGTGACCGAGGCCAACAAGCTCGGCATCCCGGTGGTGGCCGTCGTCGACACCAACTGCGACCCCGACGTCATCGACTACGTCATCCCCGGCAACGACGACGCCATCCGGGCCAGCGCCCTGATGTGCCGGGTCATCGCCGACGCGGTGGAGGAGGGCCGGTACATGGCCTCCCGCAAGGGCCGGGTGCTGCCCAAGCCGCAGATCGCCGCTCCGCCGCCGCCGCCCGACCCCGAGGCCGAGCGGCTGCGGGCCGAGCGCCAGGCCCGGGCCCGGGCCGAGGCCGCCGCCGCCCAGCGCCTGCGGGAGGAGCGCCTGGCCGCGGCCAAGGCCGCCGCCGCCGAGGCTGCAGCCGCCGCCGAGTCGGCTCCCGCCCCGGACCCGGCTCCGGCTGCCGCCGAGTCGGCTCCCGCCCCGGACGCGACTCCGGCCCCGGAACCCGCCGCCGTCGCCGACCCTGAGCCCGTCCCCGCCACCGACTCGGCTGACGCCTGAGAGAGGACTCGGAGAATCCCCCATGGCTGACATCTCCGCCAAGGACGTTGCCGCGCTCCGGAAGGTCTCCGGCGCCGGGATGATGGACTGCAAGAAGGCCCTCCAGGAGTCGAGCGGCGACATGGAAGCGGCCAAGACCTGGCTGCGGGAGAAGGGCCTGGCCTCCGCCGGCAAGCGGGCCGGGCGGGCCGCCTCCCAGGGCACCGTCGACGTGTACGTCGAGGGCGGCGTCGGCGCCGTCGTCGAGCTGACCAGCGAGACCGACTTCGTGGCCAAGGGCGAGGGCTTCAAGGAGGCCGTCGCCACCCTGGCCCGCCAGGTCGCCGAGCAGGGCGAGGACATCGCGGCCAAGCCCTACGCCGGCGACAGCTCCCAGACGGTCGACGACTTCGTCAAGAGCATGGCCGGGAGCCTGGGCGAGAACATCGGCCTCGGCCGCATCGCCCGCTACGAGGTCAGCGGAGGTCTCGTCGAGGGCTACAAGCACATCCAGCAGGAACGGGGGATGATCGGCGTGCTGGTCGAGCTGACCGGCGTCGACCCGTCCGACCCCAAGGCGGTCGAGATCGGGCACGACATCGCCCTCCACATCGCCTCGGCCGCCCCCCGCTGGGTGACCCGCGACGACGTCCCGGCCGACGTGATCGAGGCCGAGAAGGCGGTGCTGGAGAACCTGACCCGCAACGAGGGCAAGCCCGAGCAGGCCATCCCCAAGATCGTCGAGGGCCGCATCGGCGGCTTCTTCAAGGAGAACTGCCTGCTCGAGCAGGGCTTCGTGCGCGACCCCAAGGTGACCGTCGGGTCGCTGCTGTCGGGTCTGGGCGCCGATGCCAAGGTCACCCGATTCGCCCGGGTGAAGGTCGGCGAGGAGTAGGGTCAGCGGCGTGCCGGAGAGCCGTTGGGGGAGGGTGCTGCTCAAGCTCTCCGGCGAAGCATTCGCTGATTCTTCCGTCGGCTCCGGCATCGACGCCGTGGTGGTCAAGCGGCTGGCCGAAGAGGTGGCCGACGCCTGCGACGCCCTCAACGTCCAGATCGCCATCGTCGTCGGCGGCGGCAACATCTTCCGGGGCCTCAAAGGGGCGTCCCGGGGAATGGACCGCCCGACGGCCGACAACATGGGGATGCTGGCCACGGTGATCAACGCACTGGCTCTCCAGGATGCGCTCGAGGACATCGGCCAGCCGACCCGGGTGCAGACCGCCATCCACATGTCACAGGTGGCCGAGCCCTACATCCGCCGGCGGGCCACCCGGCACCTGGAGAAGGGCCGGGTGGTGATCTTCGCCGCCGGCACCGGCAACCCGTACTTCACCACCGACACGACGGCCGCCCTCCGGGCGGCCGAGATCGGCGCCGGGGTGATCCTCAAGGGCACGCACTCCGGCGTCGACGGCGTCTACACCGCCGACCCCCGCACCAACCCCGACGCCCAGCGCTACGAGAAGATCACCTACATCGACGTCATCAACCAGGGCCTCAAGATCATGGACTCGACGGCCATCACCTTCTGTCGCGACAACAAGCTGCCGATCGTGATCTTCGACGTCCTCAAGCCCGGGAACATCCACCGTGTGCTGGTCGGCGAGCAGATCGGCACCGTGGTCGACTAATGAAGGGGGACGGGTGATCCAGGACGACGTCCTCGCCGAGTGCAAAGACAGGATGGGCAAGGCGCGCGAGCACCTGCAGGGCGAGTTCGGGTCCATCCGGACGGGCCGGGCCAGCCCGGTCTTCGTCGAGAAGCTGCGGGTCGACTACTACGGCTCCGAGGTCCCGCTGCAGCAGATCGCGGGCTTCTCCGTGCCCGAACCCCGCCTCCTCGTCATCTCGCCCTACGACAAGAACGCCATCAAGGCCATCGAGAAGGCCATCCAGGCCTCCGACCTCGGCATCACGCCGAACAACGACGGCGCCGTCATCCGTTTGGCCTTCCCACAACTGACGGCGGAGCGCCGCAAGGAGATGGTCAAGATCGTGAAGCACCGGGCCGAGGAGGCCCGCGTCGCCGTCCGCAACCTGCGCCGCGCCGCCCGCCACGACCTCGAGGCCTTCCAGAAGGAGGGCGAGATGTCCGAGGACGACCTCGACCGGGCCGAGAAGGAGCTCGAGAAGCTCACCCACGAGGCCGTGGCCGAGATCGACCAGCTCGCCGCCCACAAAGAGCAGGAGATGCTCGAGGTCTAAACCCCACGGCGGGCGCGGCCTGGTCTTCCGGGGGTCCTCGGGGGGCGGAGCCCCCGAGTGCGAGGGTCCACCGGGTCCTGGAAGGGCCGCATTAGGCTTCCCCGGAAGCTTCCCGTTGGGCCTCACAGGGGGTTGGTGTGGCGGACCGGCACGACGACGAACTCGCTGAGCGACGGGCCGGGAGTACCCGCCCCAAGCGGGAGCGGGCAGCCGGTGGAGCGGCCACGGCCGGGGGGGCGCTGCCGCTCCAGTGGGCCGATCCGGCCGAGGAGCCGGTCGTCGACGACGCCGAGCCGTCTCTGCTCGGGGGCGAGGAGGCCGATTGCGATGCTCTCGCCGACGACGGGTCGGACGCGTCGATGCCCGGGGGGCGGGGGGTGTCCCCCGGGGAGCGCAGGATCGAGATGGGGGCCACCATCGATCTCACCGGGCGCGCCCAGCGCGCCCGGGGCGGGGCTGACGACCTCGAGGTCTGGTCTGACGTGCTGCGACGCCGCCCGGCCGACGCCGCCCGGCTCACCGGCCACCCATCGGCCGCCGGCGAGCGGATCGCCGGCGCGGCCCGCCGCCGGGCTCCGAGCGAGGGCAGGGGCCGGGAGCGGGACGACGAGTTCGCCCGGGCCCCGCTCGACCCCCGGCGCCAGCCCGCCACCGCCGAGGGCGACGAGCCCGGCGAGGGCGACTCCCCGGCCGCCGCGGCCGGCAACGTGAGCCGCCTGCGGCCCGTGAGCCCCGAGCCGGACGACTCCGGCCGGTCGAAGGGCTTCGGGTCCGATCTCGCCACCCGGGTCCTGACCGGCGTGGTCATGGCCGCCGGCGGCCTCCTGGTCCTCAACGCCGGCCCCGGTCCGGCCTCCGTGCTGGTCAGCCTCATCGTGGGCTTCGGCGTGATCGAGCTGTGCGGGGCGCTGCGCACGCAGGGCTACCGGCCGGCCGGCCTCGTCGCTCTGGTCGGCTCGGTCGGCCTCGTCCTCGGGGCTTACCACAGCGGAGAGGGCGCCTTCGCCGCCGTCGTCGGGCTCGTCGCCCCGGCCACGCTGCTGTGGTACCTGGCCGGCGTCACCAAGGCCCGCCCCGCCCCGGGGATGGCCTCGACGTTCCTGGCCTTCGGCTACGTCGGGATCATGGGCGGCTTCGCCGGGCTGATCCTGGCCCTGCCCGACGGGGTCGGCCTGCTCCTCGGCCTGGTCCTGTGCTGCGTGGCCGTCGACATCTGCGGCTACCTGGCCGGCCGGCGGTTCGGGCGCCGCCACATCGCCCCCCAGATCTCCCCCAACAAGACGGCGGAGGGGCTCCTGGCCGGGATGGCGGGCTCGATCGTCGTCGGGATCGTCCTGGTCGGCAGCATCAGCCCCTGGGGCCGCTTCAGCGGCCTGGCCCTCGGAGTGGTGGTGGCCGTGGTCGCCCCCCTGGGCGACCGGTGCGAGTCGCTCATCAAGCGCGACCTCGGCGTGAAGGATCTCGGCGGCCTGCTGCCCGGCCACGGCGGCGTCCTCGACCGGTTCGACGCCATGCTCTTCGCCCTGCCGGCCGTCTACTACCTGATCAAACTGCTCGACGTCGTCTGACCGCCGGCCGTCCGACCGCTCAGGGAACCTGGAGGGCGGCCACCGAGACGATCGGCGAGCGGGCCGGGCAGGTACCGAGCGATCCGAGGAAGGCCGTGTCGGAGAAGTCGAAGACGCCCCCGTCCTCGGCGACGATCAGGTAGCCGTTCCCGAACGGGACCATGCCCGACACCGGCCGGTTGAGCTTCGTCCCGCCGAGCGAGCCCCGGAAGGGGGCTCCGAAGCCGAAGATCCCGCCGTCGGAGGCGACCAGCCAGTAGCCGTTGCCGTCCGGCCCGGGGACCAGGGACTGCACCGGAGCGTTCAGCCGCACCCCGCCCATGGACCCGGAGAAGCGGGCGTCACCGAAGGTGAAGATCCCGCCGTCGGAGGCGACCATGTAGTAGCCCTGGCCGCTCGGTGTGGCGATCGAGCCGAGGACCGGTGCGTTCAGGGTCGTGGCGTGCATGTCGCCCAGGAAGGGCGCATCACCGAAGGGGAGAACCCTGCCTCGGGAGGTGAACACCCAGTAGCCGGCTCCCGACGAGGTGGGGGAGAGGCTCACCACCGTCTCTCCGGCGGAGAGCGCGGCGGGGGAGACGGTGCCGAACGAACGGGCGTCACCGAAGGGCAGGACGTGGCCGACGGAATCGACCACCCAGTAGCCGTTCCCGCTCGGGGTGGGGGCCAGGTCGACCGTCCCGTTGGGTTTGACGAGTTGCGTGGCGTCACCGTGGTGGCGGGCGTCACCGAAGCGGTAGACGGTGCCGTCGGCTGAGACCATCCAGTAGCCCGTGTGGGGCCCGGGGGGCAGCGGCGGCGCCGGGGTCGGAGGCGGAGTGGTCAGGACCAGTGTGTCGGCGTTGCCGCGTTCCTGGTTGAGGTTCCCGCCGTCGATGGGGTGGTTGGTCACGGCCCCGTCGACGACGAACGTGGTGCCGCCGCCGCCGTCGAAGTTGAGGGCATCGGTGGCGCCGAGGCCGCGCAGGAAATCCGCCGCCTCCGCCAGTGTGAGCCCCTGGGAGGCCGTCTGCCGTCCGTCGACGGCCACGATGAAGATGTCGCCGGCCGGGTTCCAGCCGACGAAGGTCCGGGGTTGCCGGCTGGTGGCGAAGCTGTCGACGGGGAAGACGTTGCGGCCGCCCGCCAGCAACATCGGATTGCCGCCGAGGCTCTCCCTCGGGTTGACGGGGCTGTCGATCCGCAGGGTGATCGCCGGGGTCAGCGTGCCGGCCTGGATCTTGTTGCCCAGGTCCTTCAGGGCGGTGGCGGCGGTCCCGCTGGCCGAGAGGACGGCGCCCCCCGCCGGGATGGTGCTGTTGCCGCCGGACAGGGCGCTGAAGGTGAGGGTGACGGAGTGGTTGACCCTGCCGACCGGCTCCGGCGCGGTGACGACGATCTCGGTGGCGCCCGACGCCGTGGCCGTCTTCGTCCCCCACTCCGGCGTGTAGAGGACGAGCTGGTTCGCCTTCGGGCTGACGTTGATGGCCGACAGGCCGAGCGTCCGGCCGTCGCTGGCGGTCAGGGCTCCCGACCAGGGGAGGATCCCGCCCACCATCTGCCCCGACTGGGTGAGGGTGACCTGGGGGCGGGCAGGGTCCGGCGAGCGCAGTATCCGGCCGTCTATGACGTAGCCGCCCAGTAGCTCGTGGGTGGTGACGTCGTGGAAGTCGGCGTTGACCCCGAGGATGCAGGCGAGCCCCTTGCACTGCACGCTCGTCGTCTGGAGGGTCTCGCCGCCGTGGGGAATCCGGTTGTTGCTCGTGACGCCCCCGAACCGGACGGGCGCGCCGGGGGCGACATGCCCGATATAGGCGACGCCGGCCGGGTTGGGGCGGTTCACGACCTCGTACTCGACGCCCTCGGCCACGCTGTTGCAGGAGGTGGGGTGGAAGCCAGGCGGCGCGGTCGTGGTCGACCCGGCGGTCGGCGCCGAAACGGTGGCGGCCGGCAGGGCGAGGACGACGAGCACCAGCAGCAAGGGGCCCAATCTGCGCATCGGTTCTCCACGGAGGACGGCGCAGATCTGGAGACGGCGCCAGGAGTTGGGTAGCCGTCGAACAGTTCGCTGCGAAAAACGGAAAGTCCTGTTGCCAGTCGCGATCGCCTACCTTTGAGGGGTGCGCATCACCGACCCCGTCCGGCTGGCCGTCCTGGGATCGACCGGATCGGTCGGGACGCAGGCGCTCGACGTCGTGCGGGCCAACCCCGGGGTCTACGAGGTCGTGGCCTTGGCCGCCGGCCGCAACGAGAAGCTGCTGGCCGAGCAGGCCGCCGAATTCGGGGTCCCGGAATCCCGGGCCCGCTGCGCCGCCGAAGACCCGGGCGTGCTGGCCGGGCTGGCCGGGCTGGCCGAGGTCGACATCGTCCTCAACGCCGTGGTCGGCTTCGCCGGTCTGCCGGCCACCGTCGCCGCCCTGGAAGCGGGGAAGCGGCTGGCCCTGGCCAACAAGGAGAGCCTCATCGCCGCCGGGCCGGTGGTGGCCGCCGCCCGGATCCGGGGCGGCGGGGAGATCGTCCCGGTCGACTCGGAGCACTCGGCGGTCTACCAGGCGCTGCAGGGCGGCCCTCGGGAGGCGCTGCGGCGGATCCTGCTCACCGCCAGCGGCGGGCCGTTCCGGGGCCGGTCCCGGACCGAGTTGGAGCGGGTCACGGTGGCCGATGCCCTCGCCCATCCGACGTGGTCGATGGGTCCGAAGATCACCGTCGACAGCTCGACGCTCATGAACAAGGGGCTCGAGGTCATCGAGGCCCGGGAGCTGTTCGGCGTGGAGCTGGAGCGGATCGAGGTGGTGGTGCACCCGCAGTCGGTGATCCACGGGATGGTCGAATTCTCGGACGGGTCGACGATCGCCCAGCTGTCGATGCCCGACATGCGCCTGCCGATCGCCTACGCCCTGGCCGCCCCGGGGCGGGTGGCGCAGCCGGTGGGTCTCATCGACTGGGCCCGGCTCGGCACCCTCACCTTCGAATCGCCCGATCTCGACGCCTTCCCCTGTCTCGGCCTGGCCTACCGGGCGGCCACCGCCGGCGGTGACGCCCCGGCCACGCTCAACGCCGCCAACGAGGTGGCGGTGGCCGCTTTCCTCGACGGGCGGCTGTCGTGGCGGGGGATCGCTGATGTTGTCGATGAGGTGCTGGACGGGCACCGCCCCGGGAACGTCACCAGCATCGAGGACGTTGTGGAATCCGATGGCCGGGCGCGCCGCCGCGCCGCCACGGCCGTGGACCGGAGGAACGCCGCGTGAAGAGTCCCACCCCCGAGGAACTGGCGGAGAGCGAGCGGGCCGCGGTCGAGCCGCCCCAGGCCACGGCCAGCGGCCGCCAGGCGGCCGTCACCGCCCTGCTGCTGCTGGTCGGGATCGTGTTCCTGGCCTTCGCCCGGCCCCACATGGCCGGCACCATCGGGGTCCTGGCGGCCATCATCGCCATGATCATGCTCCACGAGCTCGGCCACTTCGTGATGGCCAAGCGGGCGGGGATGAAGGTCACCGAGTTCTTCCTCGGATTCGGCCCCCGGCTGTGGTCGGTGCGCAAGGGGGAGACGGAGTACGGCGTCAAGGCCATTCCGGCCGGGGGCTACGTCCGCATCATCGGGATGAGCAACCTCGACGTCGTCGACCCCGAGGACGAGGAGCGGACCTACCGGGCCAAGCCCTACCGCCAGCGCCTGGGGGTGGCCGTGGCCGGCTCGACCATGCACTTCCTCATCGCCGGTGTGCTGCTGTTCATCGTCCTGGCCGTGGTGGGCCTCCCCGACGTCCGGCCTGTGGTGGAGCAGATCGTCCCCGACTCCCCGGCCCAGCACAGCGACTTCCGGGTCGGCGACCGGATCGTGGCCGTGAACGGCATCACGGTCCACCAGTGGGAGGACATCCCGACCTACGTCCAGGCCCACGGCGAGCAGCAACTGACGTTCACCGTCGTCCGCAAGGGGACGGGGCAGCGGCTCGACATCTCCCTCAAGCCCAAGGCGGTCCAGGTCGACGGCAAGGACGTGCCCCGGGTCGGGATCGGGCCCCAGCAGTACTACAAGACCAAGTCGGTCCCGGCCGCCATCGGCTCGACCTTCACCAACATGCCCCGCTTCATGTGGGAGACGGTCAAGGCCCTCGGCGGCATCTTCTCGCCCAACGGCATCGAGAACTACGGCCACCTCATCCAGGGCAAGGGCGGCAACCAGAACAACCGGCTCCTGTCGCCCTACGGGGCGGCCCAGGTGGCCAGCAAGGCGGTGGCCGACGGCTGGTACGCCGTCCTGATGTTCCTCTTCGCCATCAACGTCTTCGTCGGGATCTTCAACATGGTGCCCCTGCTGCCACTCGACGGCGGCCACGTCGCCATCGCCACCTACGAGAAGATCGCCTCGACGGTGAAGGGCCGCCGGGTCCAGGTCGACGTGCAGAAGCTGATGCCGATCACCGCCGCGGTCCTGGTCGTGCTGGTCTTCATGGGACTCACGGCCCTCTATCTGGACATCTTCAACCCGGTGAAGCCCTAACTCCGCAGGATCTCCGGAACCTCCAGACGGGATCCCCGCGCTCGCCGTCCTACGCTGGGAACGATGATTCCCCGCCGCACAACCAGACAGATCCACGTCGGCTCCGTGGCCGTCGGCGGCGGCGCGCCGGTCACCGTCCAGTCGATGACCACGACGAAGACGGCCGACGTCGACGGGACCCTGGCCCAGATCTACGCCCTGTCGGGGGCGGGGGCCGACATCGTGCGCTGCACCTGCAACGAGGAGGAGGCGGCCGAGGGGCTGGCGAGGATCGTGCCCCGCTCGCCCGTCCCCCTCATCGCTGACATCCACTTCCAGTACAAGCTGGCGCTGGCGGCCATGGAGGCCGGCGTGGCCGGCCTGCGGCTCAACCCCGGCAACATCCGCAAGGCCGACCACATCCGCACGGTGGCCCGGGAGGCGAAGGACCGGGGGCTGTCGATCCGCATCGGCGTCAACGGCGGGAGCCTCGACCCGGCGCTCTACGAACGCTTCGGCGGCGCCACCCCCGAGGCGCTGGTGGCCAGCGCGGTCCACGAGCTGGCCCTGTTCGAGGAGGTCGGCTTCTCCGACGTGAAGATCTCGGTCAAGGCGTCGTCGGTGCCGCTGATGATCGACGCCTACCGCCTCCTGGCCGACACCGTCGACCATCCGCTCCACCTCGGCGTGACCGAGGCCGGGCCGCCGCCCCAGGGGTTGATCAAGTCGGTGGCCGGAATCGGCACCCTGCTGTCCGAGGGGATCGGCGACACCATCCGCTTCTCGCTCACCGCCGATCCGGTGGAGGAGGCCCGGGCCGGTCGCAAGCTGCTCGAGGTCCTCGGGCTGCGGGAGCGCAAGGGCCTCGATCTGATTGCCTGTCCATCATGTGGCCGGGCGGAGGTCGACGTGATCCGCGTCGCCCGGGAGGCCGAGGCGGCCCTGGCCGAGCGCAACATCCCGTTGCAGGTGGCCGTCATGGGCTGTGTGGTCAACGGCCCGGGGGAGGCCCGGGAGGCCGACCTCGGCATCGCCGCCGGCCGGGGGA
>DASYFF010000106.1:0-2538 GCA_036498605.1 Acidimicrobiia bacterium
CTGGTCCACGGCGGCCGGCCCCGCTTCACCGGCTTCATCGCCGAGGACCCGCCCCACCCCCACCCGGTCGGCTACGCCCACCTGTCGGCCGAGGGGGACGGGCCGCCGCCCCACTGGGGCCTGGAGGTGGTCGTCGACCCCCAGCACCGGGGCATCGGTGTGGAGGTGGCCCTGGTCGAGTCGGCGCTGGAGCACGCCACCGAGCATGGCGGCGGCACGGTGCACTTCTGGGTGTTTCGTCCCACCCAGATCCACGACGCCCTGGCCCACCGGCTGGGCTTCACCCGGGGCCGGGAGCTGCTCCAGATGCGCCGGCCCCTGCCCCACCCCGAGGCCCCCCGCTGGCCGGCCGGCACGATCGTGCGCCGCTTCGTCCCCGGGCAGGACGAAGACGCCTGGCTGGCGGTCAACAACGCGGCCTTCGAGGGCCACGTCGAGCAGGGCGGGTGGACGAGGCAGACCCTGGCCCAGCGGGAGGGCGAGCCGTGGTTCGACCCGTCCGGCTTCCTTTTGTCGGAATCTGACGGGAAGCTGACCGGCTTCTGCTGGACGAAGGTCCACGCCGACGGGCTGGGCGAGATCTACGTCATCGCCGTCGACCCCTCGGCCCAGGGCACCGGGCTGGGCAAGGCGCTGGTGCTGGGGGGGCTGGCCGGCCTGGCCGAGCGGGGTGTCACCACCGGCATGCTCTACGTCGACGCCGCCAACGACGGGGCGGTCGGCCTCTACCGCCACCTCGGCTTCGAGGTCCACCACGTCGACCGGGCCTACGTGGCCGAGCTGCCCTGAGCCGGTGGCCGACCTGACCCGCTACGGCGCCGGCTTCGACGAGATCGCCGCGCTCCTCGACGAATGGGGCGAACCGGCCTTCCGGGCCCGGCAGGTGTGGGACGGGCTGTACCGCCGCCGGGCGCCCCTCGAGGAGCTGACCGACGTCGGCCGTCCGCTTCGGGCCCGCCTCGCCGAAGCCCTGCCGCCGGCGCTGGCCCCCTGCCGCACCAGCTCGGCCGACGGCGGCGAGACCCTCAAGTGGCTCTGGGCGGCGGCCGGCGACGGCGCCTCGGTCGAGACCGTCCTCATGCATTACCCCGGCCGGGCCACCGTCTGCGTGTCGACCCAGGCCGGCTGCGCCATGGGCTGCACGTTCTGCGCCACCGGCCAGGCCGGCTTCGAGCGCCACCTCAGCCCGGGCGAGATCGTCGAGCAGGTGGCCCGGGCCCAGCACGCCGCCGGTGACCGGCGGGTCGGCAACGTCGTCTTCATGGGGATGGGCGAGCCGCTGGCCAACTACGACGCCACCTGGGCGGCGGTGGAACGGCTCCACGACCACCTCGGGATCTCCGCCCGCCACATCACGGTGTCGACCGTCGGCGTGGTTCCGGGCATGCGGCGCCTGGCCACCGAGCGCCTGCCGGTCACACTGGCGGTCTCGCTCCACGCCCCCGACGACCGCCTGCGCGACGACCTGGTCCCTCTCAACCGGCGCTACCCCCTGGCCGAGGTGCTGGCCGCCGCCCGGACGTACCTGGCGGCATCGGGGCGGCGGCTGTCGTTCGAGTACGCCATGATCGGCGGCGTCAACGACTCCCCCGCCCAGGCCGACCTCCTGGCCCGGAAGCTGCGGGGCTTCTCGCCCGCCGCCCACGTCAACCTCATCCCCCTCAACCCCACGCCGGGGTTCGGGGCGCCGGCCAGCCCGCCCCGGCGGGTGGCCGCCTTCGCCGACCGCCTGCGCTCCGGCGGGGTCCCTGCCACCGTCCGCCGCAACCGTGGCACAGAGATCGACGCGGCTTGTGGCCAACTTCGCACCCGTCATGCCGAGCGCCCCCCGGCCCCGGCGGACCTGGCTCGTCCTGCCACAATGGGGCAGCGACGAGGAGGATCCTGACCGTGTCCCAGCCGCAGCGCTTCTTCGACCCGTCCCAGCCCCAGACGCTGCAGATCGCCACGATCCTCTTCTACGTGGAGGCGTTCTTCGCCCTGGTCGGCTCGGTCGGCATCGGCCTGCCGTTCGCCGTGGCCTTCGGCGCCGCCGGCTACGGGATCGCCAACGGCAAGAAGTGGGGCTACATCCTCGGCCTGGTCTTCGCCGTGCTCCGCCTGGGCTTCCAGCTGGTGGGCCAGTCGATGACCTCGGCCCTCGACGACCCGATCGGGCTGATGTTCGCCATCGCCCTCGTCGCCCTGCTGGTGCACCCCCAGAGCCGCGAGTACCAGAAGATCTGGTTCAGCTAGTGGTTTGACCAGCCCTTAGGGTGAGAATATGGCTCTGACCTGGGGAAACTCTGCTCGTTGTTTTTCATCAGGCTGCGCTCGCCAAACCCGGCCCGAGAGCAGGCCGGTTCCGGCCTCGGGGGCAGGGGTTCGACCGGGGATCAAGCCGATATCGTGCGGATCGGCCGCTCGGGCCTGCCCCTCGTCGGCTGAGCTGATCCTGTCCTCACAGCGGTTGACTTCCGTAGGAGAGGGCCGCGATGGGGTCCATCCGATCGTGAACAGAGGGTCGAGCAGTGGTTGTGGCAGAAGCGGGTGCGCTGG
>DASYFF010000107.1:0-12320 GCA_036498605.1 Acidimicrobiia bacterium
TGGTGAAGGCCGGATCGTCACGAAGAAGGGCAGGAAGTTCGGAGAGCGCCATGGGGGGCCCGCCCAGGATAGAAGCGGGTCAGTTGACCCGGTTCATGGCCACCTCGACGCCCTCGGCCAGGATCAGCTCGACGGCGTCGGCGGCCTCCTCCAGGACGACGTCGATCTCCTTGCGCTCGGCCTTGGAGAACCGGCGCAGCACGTGGTCAGCGCCCTGGCGGCTGCCCGGCGGCTTGCCGATCCCGATGCGGACCCGAACGAAGTCCTGAGTGTGGAGGTGGGCCACGATCGACTTCAACCCGTTGTGGCCGGCCAGCCCGCCGCCGTTCTTGACCTGGAGCCGCCCCAGCTCGAAGTCCATCTCGTCCTGGACCACCACCAGCTGGCCCGGCTCGACGCCGTAGCGCCGCACCAGCGGCGCCACCGCTTCGCCCGACAGGTTCATGTAGGTCAGCGGCACGGCCAACGCCATCCGCTTCCCGCCGACGTTGATCTCGTCGGTCAGCGAGCGTTCCTTCTGCTTGCGCAGCTTCCCCCCGTGGCGGCGGGCCAGGATCTCGACAACCTCGGCGCCGACGTTGTGACGGGTCTTGTCGTACTCCTCACCGGGGTTCCCGAGGCCCACGACGAGCAGATCCGCCGCCGCCCCCGTCCGGGGACTCCGCCGGAACACGCCCTAGCCGGCCGAGCCGGCCGGTGCGGGCACTACTCGGCCTCGGCGGATGCGCCCTCGCCGGCCTCGGCCGCAGCCTCGCCCTCGGCACCTTCCTCACCCTCGGCCGCCTCGCCCTCCTCGGGCAGGTCGAGCCCGCGGGGCGCCGACACGTGGGCCACGAGGTCACCCGGGTCCTGGGTCGAGACGACGCCCTGGGGCAGCGTGAGGTCGGCCACCGTCAGCTGGTCGCCGATCCCCAGCGCCGTGACGTCGACCTCGATGCCGGCCGGCAGGTCGCCCGGCTTGGCCTCGATCGACAGCGTGAAGGTGTCCTGCTCCAGCAGGCCGCCGTCCTTGTGGCCGGCCGCCTCGCCGACGAGGTGGATCGGGACCTCGGCCGCCACCGCCTGGTCCCGCCGGACCCGGATGAAGTCGAGGTGGACGTAGTTGTGCCGGACCGGGTGGCGGACCACCTGCCGGGCCAGCACGAGCTCCGTGCGCCCGCCGAGGTCGAGGCTGATCAGTGTGTTGGCCCCGCTGGCGCCGTGCAGGATGTGCTGCAGCTCACGGCTCGGCACCGCCACCGACTCAGGATCCGACCCGAGCCCGTAGACGACCGCGGGGACCTTGCCCTCCCGCCGGATCTTCCGGGCCGCCGACTTGCCCGTGCCCCGGTTGACATCGG
The DNA here is from genome assembly GCA_036498605.1 of Acidimicrobiia bacterium. GTDB lineage: Bacteria > Actinomycetota > Acidimicrobiia > IMCC26256 > BP-133 > BP-133. The sequence goes on from DASYFF010000107.1 coordinate 1,341, forward strand.
CAACCAGCGTGACCTCTTCAGCCATCTCCACCAACCTCCACAAGGCGAACCCGCAGAGGGTAGCGGACCTAGAGGTTGTCCCCCTCAAAGATCTGGGAGACCGAGGTGTCCTCGAAGACGGCGTCGAGGGCGTCGGCGATGATCGGGGCGATCGAGAGGACCTTGAGCTCGGGGAACTGCTTCCCGTCCTCGATGGGGAGCGTGTTGGTCAGGATGACCTCTCGGATCGGGGCGTTCTTCAGCCGATCGATGGCCGGGCCTGACAGCACCCCGTGGGTCGCCGCCACGTAGACGACCGAGGCGCCCCGGTTGACCAGGAGCTCGGCGGCCGAGGTGATCGTGCCCGCCGTGTCGATCATGTCGTCGATCAGGACGCAGGGGCGACCGGCGACGTCGCCGACGATCACGGAGGCGACGGCCACGTTGTGGCGGGGGCGCCGCTTGTCGATGATGGCCAGGTCGGCGTTGAGGTAGTTGGCCAGGCGCTGGGCCAGCTTGACCCGGCCGGCGTCCGGCGAGACGACCACCGGGTCGCCCTCGATGGTGTCGAGCAGATACGACGACAGGACCGGCAGGGCGGTCAGGTGATCGACCGGCATGTTGAAGAAGCCCTGGATCTGACCGGTGTGGAGGTCGACGGCCACCACCCGGTCGGCGCCGGCCGCGGTCAGCATGTCGCCCAGCAACCGGGCGGTGATCGGCTCCCGACCCTCGGTCTTCTTGTCCTGGCGGGCATAGCCGTAGAACGGGCAGACGGCGGTGATCCGCTTGGCCGACGCCCGCTTGGCGGCGTCGATCATGATCAGCTGCTCGAAGATGTTGTGGTTGATGGGCGTCGAGTGGCTCTGGACGAGGAAGACGTCGGCCCCCCGGACGCTCTCCAGGTAGCGGCAGTAGATCTCGCCGTTGGCGAACGTCGACAGCTCCACCTCGCCCAGCGGCACGCCGAGGCTCTCGGCGATCTCCGTGGCCAGCGGGACGTTCGCCCTCCCGCTGAAGAGCATCAGCTTCTTCTTGGTGACCAGTTCCACAGTCCGCCCCGCCCCCGTTGCCGGTGTTGCCCTACCCCTTACACAAGTGTCGCAGATGGACGGGCGGGCCGCTGGTATCAGCCGCCGTCGCCCTCCGGCGCCTCGGTGGCGGCGGCCGCCGCCTCGGCCTCGGCCTGGTCGGCCCGGACCTTGGCCCAGCCCTCCTCCACCCGGGCCGGCACGCCCTTGGCCAGGGCCCCCGGCGGAACGTCGCCGGTGACGACGGCCCCCGCCCCGGTGTACGCCCCCTCGCCGACCTCGACCGGGGCGACCAGCACGGTGTTGGACCCGATGTGGGCCCGGGCGCCGACCCTGGTGCGGTGCTTCTTCTGCCCGTCGTAGTTGGCGGTGATCGTGCCGGCGCCGATGTTGGCGCCCTCCCCCACCTCGGCGTCGCCGACGTAGGCCAGATGCGGGACCTTGGCCCCGGACGCGATCGTCGAGGACTTGATCTCCACGAAGCTGCCGGCCTTCGACGCCTGGCCGAGCCGGGTGCCGGGCCGCAGATGGGTGTAGGGGCCGACGGTCACGCCGTCGCCGATCTCGGCCTCCCGGGCCACCGAGTAGGTGACCGTGGCCCCCTGGCCGACGGTGGTGTCGACCAGGCGCGTGTCGGGGCCGATGACCGACCCCGCCCCCACGGTCGTGGTCCCCTCCAGCACGACGCCGGGGAGCAGCTCGACCTCCCGCCCCAGGGCGACCGTGGCGTCGACGTAGGTGCGGGCCGGGTCGGTCATCCGCACCCCCTCCCGCATCCAGTGGCCGTTGATGCGGGCCCGCAGGGCCTCCTCGGCCTCGGCCAGCTGCACCTGGTCGTTGACCCCCATGGCCTCGGCCACCCCGGGGGCATCCATAGCCACCACCTTGTGGCCGGCCTGGCGGAGGACGGCGATGGCGTCGGTCAGGTAGTACTCCCCCTGGGCGTTCTCGGGGGACAGGCGCCGCAGCGCCGGCGCCAGGAGCCCCCGCCGGAAGCAGTAGATCGAGACGTTGACCTCGTCGATGGCCCGCTCCTCCTCGGTGGCGTCCCAGTGGTCGACGATGGCCTCGACCCGCCCGTCCTTGCCCCGGACGATGCGGCCGTAACCGGTCGGGTCGGGCAGCCGGGCGGTCAGCACGGTGGCGGCGGCGTCGCTCTCGTCGTGCGCCCGGGCCAGCCCGGCCAGCGTCTCGGCCCGCAGGAGCGGAGTGTCGCCGGGAACGACGATGAGGTCGTCCTCCTCGTCGAGGTCGTCGGGGAAGACGGTCAGCCCGACCGACACCGCGTCGCCCGTCCCCCGCTGGACCCGCTGCTCGACGAACTCCAACGGGACGTCGGTCTCGCTGTGGAGCGTCTTGATGACCTGCTCCGAGCCGTGGCCGACCACCACCACGATCCGCGCCAGCGCGAGCTCCTCGAGGGCGCCGATGACATAGAGGAGCATCGGCCGGCCGCACAGCGGGTGCAGCACCTTGGGCACCGACGACTTCATCCGCGTGCCCTCGCCGGCGGCGAGCACGACAGCGGCCAACGGGCGGGAGTGGCTCATGAGTGGCCTCGGTGGGATCGGTTCCTGGAGTTCATAGCTCGGGGGCGAGGATTCGAACCTCGTCCAGGGACTCCAAAGGACCCTGTGCTGCCGGTTACACCACCCCCGACCGGAGTCGACCCTACCAACTGTGGGCGGCTAACCTGCCTGCCGCCATGGGCTCTCTGATCAAGAAGCGCCGCAAGCGCATGCGGAAGAAGAAGCACAAGAAGCTTCTCAAGCGCACCCGCTGGCAGCGCCGCGCCGCCGGGAAGTAGACGTTCTTCAGTCGGGGCCCTTCTGGGCCTCGACGCCGCGGGCGGCGAGCCCGGTGGCGAACGCGGTGGCCCGCAGCTCGACGCCGACCTGGGTCGCCAGTACCGCCGCCTGCGCCGGTGACGCCGCCACCACCACATAGGCCGAGCCGCTCCCGGCCAGCAGCGCCGGCCCGCCGGACAGGGCCTCCAGCGTCTCCCGGAACGGGCGGAGGCGGGGCTCGACGTGCTCGGCGGCCGGTTCGAGGTCGTTGACGAGGTGGTCGGGGAGGCCCAACCCGGAGAAGCCCGGCCCGGCGAGGCCGTCCGGGAGGGGGACGGCCCGGGTGGAGCGGGGGCCGCCGAGCTGGTCCCAGGCCCGGTAGACCGCCGGGGTGGACAGCGGGAACGGGGGGACGGCCACTACCAGCGCCAGCCCGCCGATCTCGGGCTCGACCGGCCAGGACGACCCGGCGGACGGCCCGGGCGGCGGGGAGACCGCCGGCAGCCTCGACGCCCCGGTCGGAACGGGCACCCCGCCCGGCCCGGTGCGGGGCGGAACCCCCGGCCACCCCGGCGACGGGACGCCGGGCGGGGGTGAGGGCACGGAGGGCGGCGCCGATCCGGGCTGGGGAGCCCGGGAGAGCAGGGGGAAGGGCGGGAGGGGGTCGATGATCTCGCCCCGGCCCCGCATCCAGGCCGCGCCCCCGAGGACACAGAAGGGGACGTCGGAGCCGAGGGAGGCCCCCAGCGCGGCGAGCGTGGCGCTGTCGAGGCTGAGGCCGAGGAGGCGGGCGCCGCCGACGATGACCGCCGCCGCGTCGGCCGAGCCGCCCCCCAGCCCGGCGCCGGCCGGGATCGTCTTGTGGAGCGAGATGTCGAGGCCCGAGGCGGCCCAGGGCCCGGGATCGTCGCCGTCGGCCGCCGCCTCGAGCAGCACCCGGGCGGCCCGGACGGCCAGGTTCGACTCGTCGGCCGGGACGCCGATGACCGCCCGGCCCGACAGCCGCACCCGCACCCCGAACGGCGCCTGGAGCCGCAAACCGACCACGTCGTGGGGGTCCCGCAGCGACACGACCAGCGCCTCGAGCTCGTGGTACCCGTCGGGCCGGACCCCGAGCACCTGCAGCGACAACGTGAGCTTGGCCCGGGCCAGCACCCGGACATCCCGGGTCATCGCCCGTCCTCCCCCGGTGCCGCCCTGGCCAATGCCGCCCACTCGGCCAGGGTGAGGTTCTCGGCCCGGGACATGGCGGGGATCCCGGCCGCGGCCAGGACCGCCTCGACCTCGGAGCCGAGCAGCGGCCGCAGCGCCTGGCGGAGGGTCTTGCGCCGTTGGGCGAACCCGGTTCGGGCCAGGGTGAAGAGCACCGCGGGGGAGGGCACCGCGACCGGCGGGGCGGGGCGGCGCTCGAAGCGGGCGATGGCCGAGTCGACCTTGGGCCGGGGGACGAACACCGTGGGGGGGACGATGCCCACCACCGCCGCCGTGGCGTGGTAGGCGACCTTGACGGAAACGGCGCCGCAGGCCCGCGAGCCGGGCGGGGCCGCCAGGCGCTGGGCCACCTCCTTCTGGACCATGACCGACAGCACGCCCAGCCGGGGCACCTCTTCGAGGAGGCGGGCCAGCAACGGCGTGGCCACGTTGTAGGGCAGGTTCGAGACCATGGTCCAGCGGTCGGCGCCGGCCAGCAGGGTGTCGTAGTCGACGGTCAGGGCGTCGCCCTGGACCACCCGCACCTGGGGCAGGCCGCCGACCACCTCGTCGAGGACGGGCAGGAGGTGACGGTCGATCTCCAGGGCCAGGACCGCACCGGCGGGCCCGACGGCCTCGGCCAGGGCGACGGTCAGCGATCCGACGCCGGGACCGACCTCGAGCACCCGGTCACCCGGCCCGACCCCGGCCAGGCGGACGATCCGGCGCGCCGTGTTGGGATCGGCCAGGAAGTTCTGGCCCAGGGCGCGACTCGGCCGCAGGTCGTGGCCCGCCAGAAGGCTCCGGACATCGGTCGGCGAGAGGAGCCGCACGAAGCGGCAAGGTACCGCCTACCACTCGATGCGGACCCGGACCACTCCCTGGTTCCCGGAGGCGATGGCGATGAAGACGCTGCGGTCGAGGTCGATGATCCGGCCGGCCACGAACGGCCCGCGGTCGGCCACCGTGCAGGTGGCCATCTGGCCGGTGGCCAGGTTCGTGACCTTGACCACGGTGCCCTTCGGCAGCGTGCGGTGGGCGCACGTCCCGGGCTTGTAGTTGTACCAGGAGGCCCCACCCTCCTGGCTGCCTCCCGCCGGGCCGTCGACCGACGTGTCGCCGTAGGCGATCCGCAGCTTGAGGGGCATGTCCGCGACGTCGGTCGGGACGGTCCGTCCTCCGCCCCGACCGACCACCACCACCCGCGGCTGGGCCGGGGTGACGACCTGCGAGGACACCAGCCGCCTGCTCACGACCCGCCCGTTGCGCCGGGTCACCCGGAACACCATCCGCTGCAGGCCGGGCGACCCGTCGGCCTCGACCCTCGTCTCGCCCCTCGGCAGCGCCGGGTCGTCGCGCCGCGCCTCGGTCACGGGCACGACCCGATCCTCGGTGACCTCACTCGTCTCGTCCCGCACCGGCTCCACCACCACCGCTGGCTCCGGCCGGGTGTCGGGCGCTGGGACCGGCAGATCGCGGAAGTCCGAGCGCGACGCCCGGTCGCGGGCCAGACGGTCGGCGTCGACCGATGCCGCCAGGGCCGCCGACCGCAGCGTCGGGCGATGCCCGCCGGAGACGTTCCGGGCCACGGCCGAGCCGCCGGCGGCGGCCACCACGACGACGGCGACGACGGCCGCTCCGGAGAGGCCGGCTACCCGCCGACGATGGCGCTTCCATGCATCGGTGCTGGTCGGAGGCATCGCGGCACGCTAAGCACCGTTCCCGAGGCCCGGCAAACGGGCCCACGCTGCGTGCCACGCCACCGAAACGACCGTTAAGTGTCGTTCTCTCTGAGGTTTTTGTGACCTCAGAGAGAGGTGATCAAGAACGGGCCTCGGACGGCCAGAAGAAGACCAGAGCGTTGGCCCGGGTCCCGGCCGCCACGGCCTCCAGCGGCTCGTTCCGGGCCGAGGCCAGGGCGGCCCCGACGGCGGGCAGGAAGGCCGGCTCGTTGGCCTTCCCCCGGTGGGGGACGGGGGCCAGGAAGGGCGAGTCGGTCTCCACCAGCAGGCGGTCGGCGGGGGTGAGGGCGGCCGCCGCCCGGAGGTCGTCGGCGGTCTTGAAGGAGACGATCCCGGAGTACGACAGCCAGCAGCCGAGCTCGAGGGCCCGCTCCGCCTCGGCCGGGCCGCCGGTGAAGCAGTGGAAGACCGTCCGGGCCGGGACGCCCTCCGATTCCAGGACCCCGAAGGTCTCGGGCCAGGCGTCCCGGGAGTGGATGATCAGCGGCAGGTCCCGCTGGGCGGCCAGCCGGAGCTGGGCCCGGAAGGCCGCTTCCTGGGCTTCGGGCTCGGAGTGCCGGTAGTAGAGATCGAACCCGCACTCGCCGATGCCGACCACCCGGTCGGCGGCGGCCAGCTCGACGAGCCCGTCCCACTCGTCGCCCAGCCGGGAGGCGTCGTGGGGGTGCAGGCCGACGGTCGCCCACACCTCGGGGAACTCGCCGGCCAGGCGGATGGCCTCGGCCGACGTGGCCAGGTCGGTTCCGATGCAGACCATCCGCTCGACCCCGGCCTCCCGGGCTCGGGCGACGGCTTCATCCGGTGTCGGACCCTTGCCCTCGAACTGGAGGTGACAGTGGGCGTCGATCCACTTGGCGGCTTCACCTGGCTCCCCAGACCGCAATAGGTCAGCCTTCGAGTCGGGGGAAGAGGGCGGGGCCCCGTTCCAGCGTCAGGCCGGCGGGCATCGATCCCCAGGCGGCAGCCTCAGGGAGGCGCTGGTCCTCGGGGGTGCCGGGGAGGCCCAGGCGGCGCCAGAGCTCGGCGGCGGCGTCGGGGATCAGGGGGGAGGCCAGGAGGGCGACGATGCGCAGGGTCTCCAGGCAGTCCCCGAGCACGGCGGCCACTGCCTCGGCGTCGCCGGCCTTCTGCAGCGCCCAGGGCGCCCGGTCCTCGATGTAGGCGTTGGCCGCCCGGATCAGGTCCCACACCGCGCCGAAGCCGCCGGCGAAGTCGAGCCTGGCCATTCCGGCCGACAGCGCCTCCAGCGCCGCCGCCGACTGCTCCCGGAGAGGACCGTTCTCCCGGGCCTCGGGCGAGGTGCCGCCGAGGTAGTTGACGGCCATGTTGAGCACCCGGCTGGCCAGGTTGCCGAAGTTGTTGGCCAGGTCGGCGTTGAAGCGGGCGACCATGGCCTCGTAGCTGAAGTCGCCGTCGGGGCCGAAATTCTGGTCGCGGAGGAAGTGGTAGCGAACCCCGTCCGACCCGAAGGTGGCCACCAGGTCGCCGGGGGCGATCTGGTTGAGCCGGGTCTTGCTCATCTTCTCGCCGCCGACCAGCAGCCAACCGTGGGCGAAGACACACTTCGGGGGCGCCTCCCCGGCGGCCATGAGCATGGCCGGCCAGTAGACGGCGTGGAAGCGGAGGATGTCCTTGCCGACCAGGTGGTAGTCGACCGGCCACCAGTGCTCGAAGCGCTCCCGGTCGGAGCCGTAGCCCATGGCCGTGCAGTAGTTGATGAGGGCGTCGAACCACACGTAGGCGACGTGGCGCGGGTCCCAGGGGATGGGTACGCCCCAGCTGATCGACGTCCGGGAGATCGAGAAGTCCTGGAGGCCCTGGCGGATGAAGCCCAGCACCTCGTTGCGGCGGGTCTCGGGCTGCACGGCTTCGGGGTGGGCCTCGTAGTGCTCCAGCAGCCGGTCGCCGTAGCGGGACAGCTTGAAGAAGTAGTTCTCCTCCCGCATCCGCTCGACCGGCCGCCCGTGGATGGGGCAATTCCCGTCGACCAGCTCGTCCTCCACGTAGTAGGCCTCGCAGGCCACGCAGTAGAGGCCCTCGTAGGTGCCGAGCTCGATGTCGCCGTTGTCGTAGACCTTCTGGAGCATCTCGGAGACGGCCCGGTAGTGGCGGGGCTCGGTGGTGCGGATGAAGTCGTCGTTGCTGATCCGGAGCTCTTTCCACGCCTCCCGGAACCGCTCGCTGGTGCGGTCGGCCCAGTCCTTGGGGGTGAGCCCCTGGGCCTCAGCGGCCTGGGCCATCTTGAGGCCGTGCTCGTCGGTTCCGGTGAGGAAAAAAACCTCATCTCCCCACAAACGTCGCCAACGAGCCAGCACATCTGCCGCGATGGTGGTGTAGGCGTGGCCGATATGGGGAACGTCGTTGACGTAATAGATGGGAGTGGTGACGGAGAAGGGTGGCACGCGTGTCTTCCTCAGCTCATCGGCTTAGGCCGTACGATACGACGCCTTCACGGCCCAACGGCCCACAGAGCGTGCCGCAGGGGTCTGGTCCGCCACGGGCGGTCCCCCCGCACGATTCGACCCGGGAGGCCCGGGCGTCGGGCATGACACGCAAGGTTGACGAGCTCGGCCGCATGGTCCTGCCCAGCGAGCTCCGCAAGCGGTTCCGCATCCACGAGGGTGACCACCTCGCCATCCACGTGGAGGAGGAGCGGATCGTCCTCACCAAGGTCGAGACCGGCTGCGTGTTCTGTGACTCCACCGAGGACCTCGTCAACTACCGGGACAAGCTCATCTGCAGCACCTGCATGTCGGCGATCCGGGACATCTGAACCCGGGGCTCACGACCTCGCCGCCTTCCGGAGGGAGGTGGCGAGGGCATAGGCGCGCCTGCGGCTGACTCCGAGGCGGCCCGCCACCGCCGCCGCCGCCTCCTTCGTCGACGCCCCCGCCGCCAGCTCCACCGCCAGCGCTCCTTCGAGGGCCTCGTCGCCGGGGTCCTCGTCCTGCGGGACGGGCGCCCCCGGGCCGATCACGATCACCTGCTCGCCCCGGGGGATTGGCCCGGCGCCGGACAGCGCCTCTCCGAGGGTGCCGCGCCAGACCGTCTCGAACAGCTTCGTCAGCTCGCGGGCGACGGCGACCTGACGATCGGGCCCGAGGGCCTCGGCGAGGTCGGCCAGGGTCGCCTCCAGGCGGTGGGGGGCCTCGAACAGGACCACCGTGCGGTCCTCGGTGCGGACGGACTCCAGGCGGACGGCCCGTTGGCGGCCCTTCCGGGGGAGGAAGCCCTCGAAGACGAACCGGGCCGTCGGGAGGCCCGACAGCACCAGGGCGGCCAGGGGGGCACTCGGGCCGGGGACGACCTCGACGGCGACGCCGGCGGCCAGGGCGGCGGTCACCAGCCGCTCCCCGGGGTCGGAGATGCCCGGCATCCCGGCGTCGGTGACGCAGACGAGCCGCTCCCGGCGCTCGACGATCCGCTCCACCAGGCGGGCGGCCAGCTCGGCCTCGTGGGGGCCGTGGAACGACACGAGGCGCCCGGCCGTCGGGATCCCCATGGCCGTCAGCATGGGCCGGGTGCGCCGGGTGTCCTCGGCGGCGATGACGTCGGCTTCTCGCAGCGCCTCGACCGCCCGGGGGGAGAGATCACCGAGGTTCCCGATGGGAGTCCCCACCAGGATGACCGCCGGCCGGGGCTCGTTCACTCCTTGACCTCGACGGTGTCGCCCGGCCGGAGATGCCAGCGGTCGAAGGACCCGGCGGCCGCCTCCACCACGAAGCCCGCCCGCCACACCACCCGGGTCACCCGCCAGGGAGCGACCGTGACCGTGCGGAGCACGACCCCCTGACGGTCGCAGAACGCCACGTCGATCGGGAACCGCATCCTGATCGTGTGCACCTGGCGGCAGGGCCGCAGGACGAGGGCGCCGACGACGTCCTCGGCGACGTGGCGGCCGAGGAGCCCCTGCGTCCGCTCCCTGACGCCCCGGGCCACCTCCGCGCTGGCGAGGACCTCGCCGCCCTCCCGGACGAGCCAAGCCATGCGGCCGCCCTACACGTTGAAGCGGATCTCGAGGACGTCGCCGTCCGCCACCTCGTACTCCTTGCCCTCGACCCGCAGCTTCCCCTGCTCCTTCGCCCGGTTCCAGGAGCCGATGGCCAGCAGGTCGTCCCACCGGATGACCTCGGCCCGGATGAAGCCCCGCTGCAGGTCGGAGTGGATGACCCCGGCGCACTCGGGGGCCTTGGCGCCAGCCCGGAACGTCCAGGCCCGGCTCTCGTCGGGCCCGGTGGTGAGGAAGGTCCGCCGGCCGAGGAGGTGGTAGGCGGCCCGGGCGACCCGGGGCACGACGCCGTCGCCGAGACCCAGGCCTTCGAGGAGCTCCGACCGCTCCTCCGGATCGAGCCGGGCGGCCTCGGCCTCCAGCTGCACGCAGACCGCCAGCGTGTCCTCACCGAATGGTTCGGCGAGCTTGGCGGCGCCCTCGAGCTGATCCTCACCGATGTTGAGCACGATCAGGATCGACTTGGTGGTGAGGAGGAACGAGGCCTTGAGCAGCTCCCGCTCGTCGGCCGACAGCGGCGCCCGGTAGAGCGGAGTGCCGTCGTCGAGGAAGCCCTGGGCCCGCTCCAGGGCGGCGATCTCGGGCAGGATCGACTTGTCGCCCCGGGCCGCCTTCCCCTGGCGGTGGATCCGGCCGGCGACGGCGGCCAGGTCGGCCAGGACGAGCTCGAACTCCAGGGTGGCGAGATCGTCGGCCGGGTCGGGGTCGCCCCCGGTGGCCGTCATCACCGCCTGGTCCTCGAACGCCCGCAGGACGTAGACGAGGGCGTCCATCTCCCGCAGGCTGCCGAGGAACCGGTTCCCCAGCCCCTCCCCCGTCGACGCCCCCTTGGCCAGGGCGGCGATGTCGACGAACTCCACGCCGGCCGGCACGACCTTGCGGGACTCCGCCATCTCGGCCAGCTTCCACAACCGCTCGTCAGGCACCTGGGCGATGCCCACCGTCGTCTCCGTGGTCGAGAACGGGTGGGGCGCCACGACGGCGTTGGCCCCGGTCAGGGCGTTGAACAGGCTGGACTTCCCCGCATTGGGCAGGCCGACGAGGCCGAGGTGTTCCATCGGACGACAGGCTAGGCGGCGGCCGACTCCAGGATCGCGTCGAGCTCGGCCAGGGCGTCCCAGGGGTCACGCACGAGGATCGCCTGCAGCCCCACGCTGCGGGCCGTCTCGACGTGACGGCGGGTGTCGTCGAGGAAGACGGCGGCCTCGGGGATCACGCCAAGGCGCTCGCAGGTCAGCAGG
>DASYFF010000108.1:0-9538 GCA_036498605.1 Acidimicrobiia bacterium
CCCCCATCCGGAGGTCTCCCCAGTGCGGTTGCTCGTGGTCGAAGACGAGCCGAAGATGTCCCGGCTGCTCCAGGCCGCGCTGCAGCGCGAGGGCCACGCCGTCGACGCCGTCGACAACGGCAAGGAGGCCCTGTGGATGGCCTCGGAGTGCGACTACGACGCCATCATCCTCGACGTCATGATCCCGCCCCCCGACGGGTTCGAGGTCTGCCGCACGCTGCGGTCCCAGGGCCGGTGGGCGCCGATCCTGCTCCTCACCGCCCGCGACGGCGTGAAGGACCGGGTGGACGGGCTCGACGCCGGCGCCGACGACTACCTGCCAAAGCCCTTCTCCTTCGAGGAGCTCTCGGCCCGGCTCCGGGCGCTGGTCCGCCGCCAGGCCACCGAGCGCCCGACCCGCCTCGCGGTCGGGGACCTCGAGCTGGACCCCGCCACCCGCCAGGTCACCCGGTGCGGGACGGTGATCAAGCTGAGCCCGAAGGGCTTCGCCCTGCTGGAGCTGTTCATGCGCCGGCCGAGCGAGGTGCTGTCGCGGGCCATGCTGCTGGAGCACGCCTGGGACTTCGCCTACGACGGCGACTCCAACGTGGTCGACGTCTACATCCGGTACCTGCGGGACAAGATCGACCGGCCCTTCGGGCGGGAGTCGATCGAGACGGTGTGGGGCGTGGGCTACCGCCTCAACCCCTGAGGCGGCCGTGGCGCTGCGGCCCCGGACGCTGCGGGCCCGGCTGGGCCTGCTCTTCGCCCTGACCACGACCCTGGCCGCGGCCGGGTTCGGCGGGTTGCTGCTCCACCAGGCCCGCCGCCAGCTGGCCATCGGTATCGACGAAGGGCTCTTCCCGGTGGCCACCGGGCTGGTCCAGCGGGTGGCGTCCGACGGCCCGTCGGTGATCTCCGGGCCCAACCCGGAGCTGGCCCCGCCGTCCGACGCCATGGCCCAACTGCTCGGGCCGGACGGGCGCCTCCTCGCCACCTCGACCTTCCGGGGGAGCGACCGGCCCCTCCTCGGGCCGGCCGGCGCCGACAAGGTGGCCCGCCTCGGCCACACGGTCCGCCGCCAGACCAGCATCGTGAAGCCCTCGGGCCGCACCGTCCCCGTCCGGATCCTGGCCCTGCCGGTGCACGTGGACGGGCAGACGGACGTGCTGGTCGCCGCCACCAGCTTCGACGAGTCGCTCCGGCTGGAGGAGGAGCTGGAGAAGGCCCTGATCCTCGGCATGCCGATCCTGGCCGTCCTGGTGGCCCTGGGCGGCTGGCTGCTGACCGGCGCCATGTTCAAGCCGGTCCGGTCGATGATCGAGCAGGCCGACACCATCTCGACCCACGAGGCCGGCGAGCGCCTGGCCATCTCCGGGGGCGGCGCCGAGCTCCGGGCCCTGGCCGCCCGGCTCAACGCCATGCTCGACCGCATCGACGACGCCGCGGCCCGGGAGCGGGCGTTCCTCGACGACGCCAGCCACGAGCTGCGCACGCCGATCGCCATCGTCCGGGGCGAGCTGGAGCTGGCCCGGGACCGGGCGGCCGGTGACGCCGAGCAGCGGGAGGTCCTCGACTCGGTGCTCGACGAGGTCGAGCGCCTCGAGCGCCTGGCCCACAACCTGCTGGTGCTGGCCCGCTCCCGCAGCGGCAGCCTGACGGGCGGCACCGAACCGGTCGACCTCGAGACGGTGGTCGACCGGGCGGCCCGGGCCATCGCCCGGCGGGCCGACAACCGCCACGTGGAGGTCCACTGCCTGGGCAACGGGGTCGTGAACGGCGACGAGTCGTCGCTCCAGCGGGCGGTGCTCAACCTGCTCGACAACGCCGTGCGCTACGCCGCCTCGGCGGTGACGGTGACCGTGGCCGAGGACCGCACCTTCGTCGACGTGTCGGTGGTCGACGACGGGCCGGGCTTCCCCGACACACTGCTCCCCCACGCCTTCGACCGCTTCACCCGCGACCTCAACAGCGGCGGGGGCATGGGCCTCGGGCTGGCGATCACCAGCGCCATCGCCGCCGCCCACGGTGGGCACGTGTCGGCCGCCAACCGGCCGGCCGGCGGCGCCGAGGTCCGCCTCAGACTTCCCGCAGCCTGAGCGGGAGCGGCGTCCCGCCGAGGAAGGCGGCGAGACCGGGCGTCGATCGGACGGCGCCGTGGCGGTCGACGGTCAGGGCGTCGGCGCCGAGGCCGGCCACGAGGTCGAACGCGTGGGCCGAGCCCCGCAGGAGCACCGCCTTGGCCAGCACCTCGGCCGCCCAGCCCTCGGCCGCCACCACCGCCGCCAGCGTGAGGTCGCTGTGCGACGGGGCGCCGGTCCAGGGATCGATGAGGTGGTGGCGCTCCTCACCGCCGGCGGCCTTCCAGCGTCGCCGGAGCGTGGTGGAGGTGGCCACCGCCCCATCGTGGAGGCCGAGGAGGGCGATCGGCTCGGGGGAGGCCGGGTGCTCCACCGCCACCGTCCAGGCGGACGGGCCATCAAGGGATGATGCAGCCGGCGGCTCGCCGGCCACCCGCAGGTCGCCGCCGAGGTTGACGCAGGCGCCGGCCGCGCCGGTGGCGAGGACCTCGGCGACGACCAGGTCGGCGGCCAGGCCCTTGCCGATGCCGCCGGGGTCGAAGCCGACGCCGGCCGGGAGCCGGACACGGTTCCCGTCGATTTCGATCCCCGCTGCGCTGATGATTCCAGCTTCCCTTGCCTCTTGCCCCAGGGGGGGCTCAGCCCCCCCTGGACCCCCCCGTTCCCCGCCTTCGGAGCGGCCGAGCTCGTCGAATGATCGGTCGTAGCCGGCTTCGATGAGGGCGTTCAGGATGGTGGGGTCGAAGCGGCCGACGGTGAGGCGCCAGGCGTCGAGGGCCCGCTCGACGAGGAGCAGGCTCTCGGGTGAGAGCTCGACCCAGTCCCCCGCCCGGCGGGTGAGCCGGCTGATCTCGCTGTCGGGCAGGAAGCGGCTCCAGCGCCGTTCGAGGTCGTCGATGCGCCGGCGGGCGGCCTCGGCGCCGCCCGGCGGGCCGCCGACGACGATGACGTGGGCGTCGCTGCCCATGGCCCGGAAGGAAGCTTCCTCAGCTGCCATGACTCCGGGTGGTGGCCGACGACGACGGCGTGGAGGCTGCCGCCGAGTAGCGGCTCGTCGTGGTTGTGGTCGTGGTGGCCTTGGCCGTCGTGGTGGTCGTGGCTCTGGCCGTCGTCGACGTGGTCGCCCCCGTCGTCGCGGTCGTGGCGCTGGTGGCCACCGTCTCCGTGGCCGCCGCCGGAGTCGTGTCGGCCGCGGCGGCCACGGTTGCGGCGGACGACCCCGACGACGCCGCCATGGCGCCCGTCAGCATCAGGACAGCGAGGGCGCTCGTGGCGCCGGTCACCTGGCGGGCCCGGCGGGCCGGATGCGGACGGCGCCGCCGCGGTGCGACAGGGGTGGTGGTGGGGAGTGAGTCCATGCCCCGATGATCGGGCCCGTTCCTCCGCGTCTCCTCAGAGCCGCCTTGGTCACTCCGCCGATTTCAGGACGACCGGTCGGGGGGCAGCCGGAGCGTGTAGCCGACGCCCCGCACGGTGTGGATGAGCGGGGGGTCGAAGGCGTCGACCTTGTGCCGCAGGTAGCTGATGTAGGTCTCGAGCACGCTGGCGTTGCCGGTGAACGTGTAGTCCCAGACGTGCGCGAGGATCTGCTCCCGGGTGAGGACGCGGCGGGCGTTCGACAGGAGGTAGTGGAGGAGCTTGTACTCCGTGACGGTCAGCTCGATCAGCTTGCCGCTCCGCCAGACGTCCCGGGTCTCCTCGTCGAGCTCCAGGTCGGCGTAGCTCAGGCGATGGTCGCCCGGCCCGACCCCCTTGGAGCGGCGCAGCACAGCCTTCACCCGCTCGATCAGCTCCTCGATGCTGAACGGCTTCGTGACGTAGTCGTCGCTGCCGAGGCGGAGTCCCTCCACCTTGTCCTGCGTCGTGTCGCGGGCGGTCAGGAAAATGATCGGGACGCGGCTGCCGGCCCCCTCGGCCTGGCGGAGGCGGCGGGCCACCTCGAAGCCGTCGAGATCGGGGAGCATCACGTCGAGGACGACGAGGTCGGGCCGGCGGCTCTCGATGGCCGACAGCGCCGCCCGGCCGGAGGCGGCCCGTTCCACCTCGAATCCGTTGAACCCGAGGCCCATGGCCACCAGCTCGGTGATGTGCTCCTCGTCGTCGACGACGAGGACCCGGGGTTGGGGTCGATCGCTCACGGCGCCCATCGTACGAGGTGCCCTTCGCCGCGGTGGATGCCTCGCCCCGACCCACAGAAGACTCTGAGGAAACTCGGAGCTTCGCCTCAGCGGGGGCGGAGGCCCGGGCCCGATCCTCGAAGCGTATGACGCTGCGCCTCCGTCTCGTGCTCGGTCTCGTCGTGCTGGTCACGGCGGGCCTGGCCGTGTTCGGCTTCGCCACCTACACCCTGTACTCCCGGTCCCAGTACGAGCGGCTCGACACCCAGCTGCGGGCCTCGGCCCCGGCCGTCATCCCGACGCTGGCCGGCAAGGCCGGCCTGGCCTATGACGGCGACGGCGGAGACGGCGGTGACCATTCCGCACCCCGCCCCGGCAGCGGGCCCGACGGCCGGAACGGGCCCGGGGGACCGGGTGGGCACGACGGCCGGCCCGGACCGCCGGCGGTCGTGCCGCTGGTCGGCTACGCCGAGCTGCGGGGCACCAACGGCGCTTTCGTGACCAATGTCGCCCAGTCGAGCTCGGCGGCCGTCCCCGCCCTCGACGACACCATCCAGGTCAGCTCGGGCAGCGGTCGCTTCTGGACGACCGGCTCGGCCACCGGCTCGGGCTCCTGGCGGGTTTACGCCGGTCCCGCCTCGGGGCTGGCGGGCGACACCGTCGTCATGGCCGTGCCGACGACCGAGGTGACGTCGGCGCTGCGGCGGCTGCTGGTCCTGGAGGGCTCGGGCGGAGCCCTCCTGCTGGCCCTGCTGGCCGCCGGGGCGTGGTTCCTGCTCCGGCGGGGCCTGCACCCGCTGGAGCTGATGGCCACCTCCGCCCGGTCGATCACCGCCGGCAACCTGTCGGAGCGGGTCAGCCCGAGCGAGGGTCGCACCGAGGTCGGCCAGCTCGGCCTGGCCCTCAACACGATGCTCGGCGAGCTCGAGGTGGCCTTCGCCGAACGGGACCGCACCGAGCACCGCCTCCGGCAGTTCCTGGCCGACGCCTCCCACGAGCTGCGCACCCCGCTGACGTCGATCCAGGGCTTCGCCGAGCTGTTCCGCCTCGGCACCGGAGCCGAGACGGCCCGGGGGGTGGACCTGCCGGTCATCATGCGCCGCATCGAGGAGGAGTCGGCCCGCATGAAGACGCTCGTCGAGGACCTGCTCCTCCTGGCCCGGCTCGACCAGACCCGTCCGATCGAGCGGGTGCCGGTCGACCTCTCCGTGCTCGCCGCCGACGCCTGCAGCGACGCGGTGGCCGCCGCCCCCGACCGCCCCGTCACCCTCGACGCCCCGGAACCGGCCGTCATCCTCGGCGACCCGGACCACCTCCGCCAGGCCATCGCCAACCTCGTGGCCAACGCCGGGCGCCACACACCGGCCGGCACGCCGATCGAGGTGAGCGCCCGTATCGAGGGCGGGGCGGCCACCGTGGCGGTACGGGATCACGGCGGCGGGCTCGACGACGAGGCCCTGGCCCACGTGTTCGACCGGTTCTGGCAGGCCGACCACGCCCGCGTCGGCCACGGCGCCGGCCTCGGCCTGGCCATCGTGGCCGGGATCGCCGCCGAGCACGGCGGCACCGCCACCGCGGCCAACGCCCCTGATGGGGGCGCCCTCTTCGTGCTCCGGCTCCCCCTCGACCGTACGATGACCTCCGGGGGATGACTGCTTCCAGGGTTTGCCGGGTAGAAGGAGCGGCGTCCCTTTCCCCGGAGCGACGACGTGATGCAGCAGACGGCGAACACCTTCGATAGCTCACTGTCTTTGCTGTTCGAACGGATCCGAACGAACCGGTTGGTCCTGCAGGACAGCAGCAGCCGCTTGGCGGCCGCGACCCGAGCCACGACGGAACAGCGGGAGGCGAACGAGGCCTTGCGCCGGAAGGCCCACCGGTCCTTGGCCCAGCTGCGAGCGGTCCGCAACTCGACCCGCTCCGGCCGGGCGGCCGGCCGGGCGACGGCCCCCGTCCTGCCCCGCTACCGGCCCGGCGGCAGCGACCCGGTCGACACCGTCCGCCTCCAGCTCCACGAGGCGTACGCCGCCACCCACGACCCGGCCCTGCGGGACGAGCTGCTGGCGTCGTACGACGGTTTCGCCCGGTCCCTGGCGCTCAGGTTCCGCCACCGGGAGTCGATCGAGGACCTGGTCCAGGTGGCCCGGATCGGCCTGCTGCACGCCATCGACCGGTTCGATCCCGGCCTCGGCCGGCCGTTTCCGGTCTTCGCCCGCATCACCATCACCGGCGAGCTGAAACGGCACATCCGGGACAGGACCTGGGGGATGCGGGTCCCCCGTTCGCTACAGGAGGACTACCTCAACGTCATGCGGGCGGTGGACGAACTGACCGCCGAACGTTCCCGCTCCCCGTCGATGGAGGTGCTGGCCGAATCCTGCGGGATGCCGGTGGAACGCGTGGTCGAGGCGATGGAGCTGCGGGTCAGCCAGCGGATCCTGTCCATCGACGCCCCGACCGGGGCGGGATCGGACGATCCCCTCATCGAGCTCAGCCAGGAGGACGCCGGGTTCGGCCGGCTGGAGAACCGCGAGCTCCTCACCCACCTCCTCGACCGGCTCCCGGAGCGGGACCGCCGCATCATCGAACTCCGGTTCATCGATGAGATGACGCAGTCGGAGATCGCGGCCAAGGTGGGGGTCAGCCAGATGTGCGTGTCGCGGGTCCTCGCCCGCACCCTCGGCCGCCTCCGGCTGTGGGCCCGCACCGCCGTCAGTTAACGGCCATCTCCTCCATGGCCAGGATGACCCCGCGGATCCGGCGGTCCCGGTTGAGGAGCGGCGTCATCGACACCCGGCAGCGGAAGTCACGCCCCCGCCGGTTGGTGGCGTCGAGCTCGACCGTCTCCCCGGCCGAATCACCGGCCAGGACGGCCCGGATGGGGTGGCGGAGCTCGTCGACCGGCAGGCCGATGTCGATGTTGAGGAAGTGCTGCCCGGGCGCCTCGTCGGTCCGCAGCCCCCACAGCTCGGTCGACTGGTCGTTCCAGACCGAGATGCGCAGGTCCTGGTCCACCACCACCAGGCCGCCCCGGTGGCTGATGAGCAGGGACTCCAGGAAGTCGTTGGCGGCGTCGAGCTCGCCCGTCCGCAGGCGGAGCTCGTCGTTGATCGTCTGCAGCTCCTCGTTGGTGGATTGCAGCTCGGCGTTCATCGTCTCGAGCTCCTCGTTGGTCGACTGGAGCTCCTCGTTGGTCGTCTCGAGCTCCTCGATCGTCGACTGGAGCTCCTCGTTGGTCGTCTCGAGCTCCTCGTTGGTGGACTGCAGCTCCTCGTAGGCGGTCTCGAGGTCGCGGTTGGTGACCTCGAGCTCCTCGTGGAGACGCCGGGACAGCGACACGTCGATGAACGTGATCGCCACGGCCACGCCGGCGCCCCCGGTATCGGCCAGCGGCACGACGTGGACGTCGAAGCAGTCGACGGAGTCGGGCCCGTCGGTCCATCCGACCTGTTCGAAGATCAGCGGGCGTTGCTCCTTCTGGACCTGTTCGATGGCCGAGCGCAGCTCGATCGGCCGGTAGGAGATCTCGAGGTCCTGGAAGGGCCGGCCGATCTCGCGGGTCGACAGCCCGAAGAGCCGGCGGGCGGCGCCGTTGACCATGGCCACCGAGCCGGAGTTGTGGACCACCACCATGGCCGACGGCACGGCGTCGATGGCCAGCTCCCGGGCCCGCCGGTAGCCCAGGGGGTACTCGAGG
Source organism: Acidimicrobiia bacterium (assembly GCA_036498605.1). Classification (GTDB taxonomy): domain Bacteria; phylum Actinomycetota; class Acidimicrobiia; order IMCC26256; family BP-133; genus BP-133. The sequence goes on from DASYFF010000108.1 coordinate 7,875, forward strand.
GGCTCGTACCCGCCGCCCTCGTTGATGACCGACAGGCGCTCCCGCAGGTTCTTCGACACCTTGACGAAGACGCGGCTCTTCAGGTCGACGGGGCTGAACAGATTGCCGTGGGTGAGGAGCATCTCGGCCTTGCCGAGGAGCAGGATGCCGCCCTCTTCGAGCGCGAAGTGGAGCCGGTTCAGGACGCGGGCCTGGGTCTCGGAGTTCAGGTACATCAGCGTGTTGCGGCAGGCCAGGACGTCGATGTGGGAGATGGGCGCGGCATGGACGAGGTCGTGGCGGCCGAAGATCACGGTCCGGCGGAGGTCCTTGCGGAAGATGAAGCTGGGCCCGATCTGCTCGAAGTACCGTTCGAACAGCGGCTCGGGCACCGTGGCCAGCGCCTTCGGCGTGTAGGTGGCGTGCCGGGCGATGGTCAGCGCCCCCTCGTCGACGTCGGTGCCGTAGATCTTGACCCGTCGGCGCATCTCGTCGGGGCCGAGCAGCTCGGCGAGGACGATGGCCAGCGTGTAGGCCTCCTCGCCGGTGGCGCAGCCGGCGCTCCACACCCGGAACGGCTCGTCCGGGTCCTTGGCGGCCACCAGCCCGGGGAGGATCTCGGAACCCAGGAGCTGCCAGGCCGTCGGGTCGCGGAAGAAGCTGGTGACGTTGATGAGGATGGAGTCGAAGAGGGCGGTGAACTCACCCGGATCGACCTGCAGGAAGTCGAGGTACTCGGCGAACGTCTCCGTCCCGACGGCCTTCATCCGGGCTGAGACGCGCCGCATCAGGCTGGCCCGCTTGTAGCCCGTGAAGTCGAAACCACGGCTGCGCTTCAGGTAGCCGAGCAGTCGTTCGAAGTCGTCGTGGTCGGCCTCGCTCAGGCTGTCCTCGGCCGGTCCTTCGGGTTCGTCCTGATCGCTGACACTGCTCACGGGCCCGATTCTCCCCCATCGCCCCGCGGCGCGCGCCTCCAGCGCCCGGCCGACGGGGGCCTCCTCTCGGGCCAGCTTGGCGATCTGGGCGCCGATCTCCCCCACCGGCAGGACGAAGTCGGGGGGATCGTCGGCCAGGGCGCTCTGCGGCATGCCGGGGAAGAGGGCGTCCTCCGGGTCCTGCACGATGGCGACCCCACCCCGGGCGCGGATGGCCCGCAGGCCGGCCGTGCCGTCGTCGCGGGTGCCGGACAGGACGACCCCGATCACCCGGGGACCATAGGAGGCGGCGGCCGTCCGGAAGAGGGTGTCGACGGCGGGCCGGTAGCCGTTCTCCTTGGGGCCGCTCGTGACCCGGACGGCCTGCTCGTCGAGGACCATGTGCCGGTCGGGGACGGCGACGTAGACGTGACCGGGGCGGATGGGTTCCCCGTCCCCGGGATGCGTGACGGGGAGCGACGTCTGGCGGGCGAGGATCCGCAGGAGCGCCGTTCCCGAGTGGGGCGCGGTGTGCAGCACGAGGAACACGGCGGCCGGCAGGTCCTCGGGCAGATCGCCGACGACCCTCCTCAACGCCTCGACGCCGCCCGCCGAGGCGCCGATGACGACGATGTCCCGACCGACCATGGCTCTCGTCTCCGGCTGCGGAGCAATCCCTACTGCCACCCCGCACACTACGCCGGCACCCCGCACACCACACCGAGTTCCGCGGCTCCGGCGGGCTACCGGACCTTGGGCAGGACCTCGTCG
>DASYFF010000109.1:0-3020 GCA_036498605.1 Acidimicrobiia bacterium
ACAGCGGCTGTCCGTCCAGGAGCCGGCGGGTCGACAGGATGTAGCCCTCGGCCTCGCTCAGCAGGCTCCTCATGCCATCGGCCTGGGCGACGCTGACCGTGCCGACCTGTTCCTTCGTGACCCGGAGGAGATCCTTGGTCGCGTCCCGGACAGACCGTACCTGGTGAGGTGCGTCCGAGGTGACGGGGCTCGCCGCCGGCGGGGATGGGGGCAGCGAGACGCTCACTGAGGTCGGACGGGCAGCTCGCCCCCGGCCCTATGGGGCGTCGAGGAAGGCGTTGACGCGGGCGGCCATCTCGTCGGGCTGGGTGAGCAAGAAGAGGTGGCCGCCCGGGACCAGGTCGAGGCGGGCATTGGGGATCCGGCCGGCCAGGATCTTGCCGTTGGCCACCGGGACGATCCGGTCGGACTCGCCGGTCAGGACCAGGGTGTCCTGGTGGAGCCGGTGGAGCCCGGACCGTGTCGCCCACGACGGAGCCGGGTTGTCCCTCAGTGGCTGTCGCCCTCGCCGTGGTCGTGGCCGCCCTCACGGGGCGGGTCGGCCGGCACTCAGCAGCCGGGCTGGCCGTGGTTGCCGCAACAGCCCGAGTGGGTCCGCACCTTCTTCCAGGTGTTGGCCACCGACAGTCGTACCTTGGTGGCGAACGGTGCGTCGTAGGCGCGGAAGTTGGCCGTGAAGGCCCGCAGGCTCGGTCCGGTCATGCCGGCAGCCTATCGGGCCGACTCATCCGGCGCCGGGGTGAACGACCCGCCGCGGAGGTGCCGCCGAGCGATCGCTCCTCAGGCTTCGGGCATCATCTCGGGTGAGGGTCCGGCGATCGGTTGCGTGTCGCCCATGATCTCGTCGATCCGCTCCAGGATGTCCCGGTCGAGCTTCAGGTCGGCGGCGGCCACCGCGTCATCGACATGGGCGGGGTTGCGGGTGCCCACGATGGCGACATCGACAGCCGGGTTGGCGAGAGTCCAGGCCACCGCCAGCCGGCTGAGGCTGATCCCCAGCTCGCCTCCGGCCAGGTGTTCGAGCCGGGCGACCGCGGCCAGGTTGCGACAGTAGATGTCGCCGCGGAAGTCGGCACTGGCGGCCCGCCAATCGCCGGGGGAGAAGCGGGTGTCCTCGTGCAGGGCTCCGCTGAGGAGCCCATGGGCCAGGGGGCCGTAGACCAGCACACCGATGTCGTTGGCGTCGGCGTAGGGGAGCAGCGAGACCTCGACGGACCGGCGGAAGAGGTGGTAGGGAGGCTGGAGCGTCTCCACCGGCACAGTGGCGCTGAAGGCCTCGATCTCCCTGGCGTCGAAGTTCGACACTCCGACGTGGCGCAGCTTGCCTTCCTCCACCAGCGCGGCCAGGGCGCCGGCGGTCTCTTCGAGCGGGGTGGCGGGATCGGGCCAATGGACCTGGTAGAGGTCGATGGCGTCGGTCCGCAGCGCCCGCAGACTCTCTTCGACGCCGCGCCGTATCCACTTCGGGCTGGCGTCTCGGGTCACGCCGCCGTTGTCGGTCGGCCTGAGGCCGCCTTTGGTGGCGACTCTCACCCCGTCGCGCCGCCCGCCAAGGGCCTTGGCCAGCAGCCGTTCCGACCGCCCGAAACCGTACCCCTGGGCGGTGTCGAAGAGGGTCACGCCCTGGTCGGCCGCCCGCCGGATGGCGGCCACCGCCTCGGCCTCGTCGGTGGGCCCCCAGTCTCCGCCCAACTGCCAGGTGCCGAAGGCGATCTTCGACACGATAAGGCCGCTCCGGCCCAATCTCGTCTCTTGCATAGCTCCTCCTTCGGTCAGCCGGCACGGCTTGGTTGCCGCGCCGGGAGGGGGACGGTGATGAGGAGTGTCGTCCCGCCCCCCGGGGGACTGGCGATGTCGATTCGCCCGCCGAGCGCTCCGATCCGGTCTTTCAGGCCGACCAGGCCCGACCCGGCGGAGGGATCGGCTCCACCGACGCCGTCGTCGGTGATCGAGAGGTGGACGGCGTCGCCGTCGAGCCGCAGGTCGACATGGACCACGGACGCCTGCGCGTGCTTGGCGGCGTTGGTCAGTGCTTCCGACACCACGTAGTAGAGGGCCACCTCGTGGCCGTCGGGAAGCCGTTCGTCGAGACCGACGCTGAGGCGGACGGGCACCACGGACCGGCGGGCGAGCGTCTTGAGCGCCGGCGGCAGACCGTCCGTCGAGAGGATGGCGGGGTGGATTCCCCGGCTGATCTCGCGGAGGTCGTCCATCGCGCCGGCGAGACCTCGGCTCACGCCTGACAGCTGCATCCGCAGTTCGTCGTGGTCCGGCGCCACCATCATTCCCGCGGCCCGGATCTCGAGCGCCAGCGATACCAGACGCTGCTGGATGCCGTCGTGGAGGTCCCGTTCGATGAGCCGGCGGGTCTGGTCGGCGGCGGCGATGACCCGGGCGCGGGAGGCGGCGAGCTCGGCCCGGCTTTCGGCGTTGGCGATGGCCGCGGCCACCAACTCGGTGAACCCCGCCAGGCGGCACTCGACGCCGGGCGGGAAGGCGGTCCGCGTGAAGGCGGCGATGGTGCCCCACAACTGGCCGTCGACCACGATGGGAGTCCCCGCCGCCGCCCGAACCCCGATGGCCCGCATGCGGGCGGCCAGCAGACCCGGAGCGCGGTCGTAGCTGTCCATCCGGGCGGGACGCCCGGTCTGCAAGACCGCGCCCGTCACGTTGTCGCCCGCCAGGTTGAGGCGCGCTCCGACGGGCAGGTTGACGTCGGCCCTGGGGTGCCGGTTGGCCACCACCGTGGCCGTCCCGTCCGGTTCGTAGGACAGCAGAGACGTGGCATCGGCGCCGAGCAGGTCGCACACCTCGGAGACGACGGCGCAGAAGACCTCCTGGGGAGGCACGGCCCGCGCCACCAGCGTGGCCACCCGCCGCAGCGCCGCCTGTTCTTCGAGGAGGTCGCGGAGGTCGTCGCGGCTCGACTGCAGGGAGGAGGCCATGGCGTTGAAGGCCCGCTCGAGGGCGCCGATCTCGGCCGGCCCGGACTCGGGCATCCGCACGGAGAGGTCGAGGGC
>DASYFF010000110.1:0-8542 GCA_036498605.1 Acidimicrobiia bacterium
TGTTTAAGTATTGAGTGACATTGTCCCGAACTCGCGCTGGGGCGCCGTCTGGCGGGCGAAACAGAGGATTCCGGTCGCCTCGCGTCAAATCTGACGATTCGACTTCCCCTCCGGCTGACCGGGTAGCTCGACGGGCGAAGCGTCGTGGTCGGCGCGACCGGGAGGATCGCCATGTACTGTGCACCGTCGGGGCATCGGAGGCTGACCGGCACCGCGCTCCTGATGCTCGCCCTGGCGGCTGGACCGGCGTGGGGTGCCGGTCTGGAGATCTGCGCTCCAAATTCCGCCCGCCAGGCCTATGACGCCATCGTGGCCGCCGCACCGGACGGTTCGAAGCTCGAGGAACAAGCCCGTCAGGTCGCTGACGACGCCCGGGCCCGCGGGACGTTCGAGAGCGACGACACGATCTCGCGGCTCGACGAACTGGCCCGCTCCGCCGATTACCGCTGGGACTGTGAAGGCCAGGCCTACCGGTATGACGCGCCGGAAGACGACCCGTCTGGAGAGGACGAAGCCGTCGTCCCTGACCCGGCCGGGGCCGACTCGGCCGCTGCGGAGCCCGCGGAACCGATCGACACGGCGCCGGCGGGCCCCGAGCAGGCACCGGAAGGTCCCACCAGCGACGCCTCCGCCGTGCCCGGTGGCGCCGCCGCGTCCAGCGGGCCCGGCGCGTCCAGCGGGGCCGGCGCGTCCGGCGGGCCGGCGACGCCGCCGAGTCCAGGCGCGAACCGGCCGCCGGCGCAAGGCGCACCGGCCGCGTCCGCCGCGGGACCGGGAAGGACCGCCCGGAACAACGCTGTCACCCGCGCCGCGCGAGCGGGGACGACAGGCGATGGGTCCGCCCGGGGATCGGTCGGCACCGGGTCACCTGGCGGTGACCGAGGCCGCGGATCGTTCGGCTGGATGGCCGGGGGAAGCCTGGCCGCCGCGCTCGCCGTCCTCGTCTGGCGGCATCGACGCTGATCGACCGGGGCCTGAGCTTTCTTTGCTTTTGGGCAGGAAAGCGCCCAAACGCACCGAATCAGGACAATGTCCGCGAATCGGATCCGGGTGCCGGGTCGTGGATCATCGCCCTGAATCGCAGCTGTCCTCCGATTCGGGGCCTTCTTTCCCTTTCCGAAATCGGCACCGAGGAGCATTCACATGAAACGACACGTGCGGTTCGTCGTCGGCGCGGCACTGGCTGCGCTGGTGGCGACCACGTTGCCGGCATCCGCCCACGTCACGGTGGGGATCCAAACGCTGAAGGTCACGACGCTGACCTATCGGGCTCCGGTGGAGCCGTCCTTCACGACGCTCGATGAACTGGCCGCCCATCACACGCAAAAGCTGGTGGTGACCTTCCCCGCCGGCTTCAAGGTCGCGCAGTGCAAGAAGAACGCCGACTGGACCTGCACCAGCTCGGTCGACCAGGTCACCTGGACCCGCCGCGCCGGCTCGACGAACTACGGCCTCACCACGGTCAATGGGCAGCCGGTGGTGAATCCCACCAACGGGACGATGAGCGCCGCCGAATTCTTCGACGTGGCCGTCCGCACCCCGGGGATCGGCGGCACCTATCTCACCCCGGCCACCCAGTTCTATTCGGACGACGATTTCGCCGACCCCTGTACCGAGCCGACCTGTGTGCAGTGGAAGGAGGCCACCTCGGCTGACCCCCGCCCGGCTCCGCAGATCCGGGTCAACGGACCCGACCGGGCGCCCAGGGTCGCCCGTGGTGTCTTCAAGCCGCTCAGCGAGCTCGGCGCCGGCAACCCCTGCCCCCAGTCGGTCATCAACGAAGCCGTCAGCCTGGGCATCGACCCGGCCGTCCACTGCGGACACTTCGGCTACACCTATCCGCCCGGGGCCCCGCCGCCTCCGCCCGACCCCAACGAGATCAAGGTCCGGGGGACGGCCAGGCTGGTCCGTAGCGGCCACCACACCACCGTCCAGGTGCACGTCACCGGGCTCGATCCGGGCAAGGTGTACCCCGCCCACCTCCACGAAGGCACCTGCGCCGATCCCACCAGCGCCCACTACAGGAACGACCCCGCCGGGGTCGACGGCCCGCCCAACGAGCTGTGGCCGTCCTCCGACAAGAACGACCCCACAGCCGGCCTGGTCGCCAACAGCAACGGCGTGGCCGACGGGTCCGGGCAGGTCAACTGGGTCGCCCGCCCCACCGCCCGGGCCATCTGGATCCACATGCCGGAGGACCCCAACGCGCCCCCGCCGCCTCCCGGCACCCACGTCCACGCCCGCATCGGCTGCGCCGACCTCGTCTGACCCTTCTACTCCGACGGCTCATTGGGGGGCGGCCAACCGGCCGCCCCCCACCGCGTTGCGACGCTCGAGGCTCCGGGCAGGAGTCACCGGGCCGGGCAGGAGAACCGGGTGCCTCCTGCCCGATCCGGCGCCTTCCGATAGTCAAGGTTTCTCGCGGTTTGGTTCCCGCCTCTCTGCTGTGTTGTGCGAAGGGTGCACACGGCCGGCCCGACCGATCAGCCGGCCAGGTCCGGGTCGTGCCCGGCCTGCGCCGCGAGCTCCAGGGCGAGCTCCGGACCTCGGGTGATCGGCTGGACAGATTGCCCGATGGGCTTTGTGCCAATCCGTGACCACGGCCCCTCGTCGGCGCCGTTGCGACCAGCCATTTAGGCCCGCGACCAGCATCTTTACCGTGATCAGGGAGTGGGCGAGGGGGGACTTGAACCCCCACGAGGTTGCCCTCACTGGCACCTGAAGCCAGCGCGTCTGCCATTCCGCCACTCGCCCGGCGAATCATCCGAGCGTAGCAGCCGGCCCGGGGTGCCCAGCCGGACGAAAGGGCTGAACGGAACCTCCGTAAGTGGTCGCCCGAAGTTGTCGGAAGGCCCCGGTAGTATCCCGTGACGTGGGTTTACACGGGTTCGAGCGCCGGCTCGAGGCGCTCGTCGAGGGGGTCTTCTCCCGGGCCTTCCGCAGCGGCCTCCAGCCCGTCGAGATCGGCCGAAGGCTGGCCCGGGAGATGGACGATCGGCGCACGGTGGGCGTCCATGGCCTCATCGCGCCCAACTCCTTCCGGGTGCGGCTCTCGGAGTCCGACCGGGCCCGGTTCGAGGCCTTCGAGACCACGCTGCTGCGGGAGCTGGCCGACGCCGCCCGGGCCCACGCCCGCGACGAGGGCTACGGCTTCCTCGGGCAGGTGGTGGTGAGCGTCGAGACCGACCCCGCCCTGAACGCCGGCCAGCTGGGCGTCAGCGGCGAGATCGTGGCCGACCCCGACGGGCGGGTCGGCAGCCTGGTCACGGCCGACGGGCGGCGCATTCCGGTGGCCGACCGCCCGGTGGTGATCGGCCGGCTGTCGAGCTGCGACATCCCCCTCGGCGACCCCCAGGTGTCGCGCCGCCACGCCGAGGTCCGCCGCGACGCCGAGGGGTTCGCGTTGTTCGACCTCGGCTCCACCAACGGCACCGCCGTCAACGGGGCGCCCGTCCGGGAGCGCCGCCTGGCCGACGGCGACGAGCTGCGGATCGGGTCGGCCACGATCCGCTTCGAGACCTCCTGACCGGGTGCGGCGAGCGCGGTGCCCGAGGCCATCCTCACCATCCTCAAGTTCTGCTTCCTCGGCCTCCTCTACCTGTTCCTGGCCCGCGTCGTTCGGGCCGTCTACCGGGAGATGTCGCCCGATCGGGCGCCCGACGTGTCGACCAACGGCGGCAGCCGCTTCGGCCGGGGGCGGCGCGCCGCCCGCAACGAGCAGCCGGCCAGGCCCTACAAGCTCAAGATGATCGATCCCGCCACCGCCCAGGTCTTCCCGCTCGGCGAGGAGGTCACGATCGGCCGGGCCCCGGGCTGCTCGGTCCCCCTGGCCGACGACACCTACGTCTCCCAGCTCCACGCCCGCATCTACGTCCGGGACGGGCGCCCCTTCGTGGAGGACCTCGGCTCCACCAACGGCACCTTCCTCAACCGTGACCGCCTGAGCAAGACGATGCCGCTGCGCCGGGGCGACAAGCTCCAGATCGGCCAGACCGTGCTGGAGATCGTGCAGTGAAGGTCTTGTCGGGAGCCAGGACCGACGTCGGCCGCGGCCGGCCGGAGAACGAGGACAGCATCCTCGTCGACGACGCCGGCGGGCTGTGGGCGGTGGCCGACGGCATGGGCGGCCACCGGGCCGGCGAGGTGGCCAGCGCCACCGCCATCGAGACCCTCCAGGACGCCTACCGGGCCGGCACCCCCCTGGCCGAGGCGGTGGAGGAGGCCAACGCCGCCGTCTTCTCCAAGGCGGCCGACGACGACGCCCTCCGGGGCATGGGCACCACGCTGACCGCCGTCGCCCTCGAAGGCGGGGCCACCGCCCTCCTCGGCCACGTCGGCGACTCCCGGGCCTACATCCTGCGCGACGGCGCCGTCACCCAGGTCACCGACGACCACTCCCTGGTCGAGCAGCTGGTGCGGGAGGGGCGGCTCAGCCCCGAGGAGGCGCACACCCACCCCCAGCGGGCCATCATCACCCGGGCCCTCGGGGTCGACGCCCACGTCGAGGTCGACACCTACCGGGTCGACCTCCAGCCCGGCGACCGGCTCCTCATCTGCTCCGACGGGCTGACCAACATGCTGTCGGACGACACCATCGCCGCCACGCTGCGCCGCCACCCCGACCCCCAGCAGGCGGCCGACACCCTGGTCGACATGGCCAACCAGGCCGGCGGCGACGACAACATCACCGTCGTCGTCCTCGACGCCCTGGCCGACGGGGTGGCCGGGGTGGCCCCCGACGGCGCACCGGCCGCGGTCGAGGCACCTGCTCCCGAGCCGGTGGTCGAGGCACCCGTCGTGTCCGGCCCCCCGGTCCTGTCGGTCCAGCCACCCGCCCGGCGTCTGCGGGGCGTGCTGGTGTGGGCGCTGCCGATCGTGCTGGTCGTCGGCGTCGGGTTCGGGGCCGTCGGGTGGTACGCCCGGCGGACGTACTATGTCGGGCTGTCGGCCGACCGGGTGACCGTCTTCAAGGGGGTGCCGGGCGGCCTCCTGGGCTGGCAGCCGACGGTCGACCGCCGGACCGAGCTCACCGCCGCCGACCTGACCGACGCCGACCGCCGCGACCTGGAGAACGGCCACCGCTTCGCCAGTCGCTCCGACGCCGACCGGTTCGTGGCCCGCCTGGAGCAGGCCCACGAGGCGATGGCCGGCACGAGGGCCACGTCCGTCCCACCGGGCGACGCCCCGGCCACCACGGAGACCACAAGGTGAAGCGCCGGTCAACCGAGCTTGGGCTCGTGACCCTGGCGGTCATCGTGGCCGCCGGCGGCTACGTGTTGACCGCCCTGGCCAAGGGGGCCCGGCTCCCCGCCGATCTCGCCCCCTTCGCCGCCGGGGCCGCCGGGCTGGCCCTCGTCGCCCACCTGGCCGTCCGCCGCTTCGCCCCCCGGGCCGACGGCACCCTCCTCGGGCTGGCCGTCCTCCTCAACGGGATCGGCTTCGTGGCCATCGCCCGCCTCGACCCCGACCTGGCCCGCTACCAGTCGCTGTGGACGGCCGTCGGCGTCGGCGCCTTCGTCGTCACCCTGGCCGCCGTCAAACGGGTCACCGACCTGCAGCGCTACCGCTACACCTTCGCCCTGGTCGGGATCGGCTCGCTGCTCATCCCGGCCGTCCCCGGCATCGGCCAGGAGATCAACGGCGCCCGGCTGTGGGTCCACCTCGGGCCCCTCAACTTCCAGCCCGGCGAGGCGGCCAAGGTCACCCTGGTCCTCTTCCTGGCCGCCTACCTGGTCGAGAAGCGGGAGCTCCTGTCGACCCCCACCTGGCGGGTGGGTCCCGTCATGCTGCCCGACCCGAAGCACTTCGCTCCGCTGCTGCTGGCCTGGGGCAGCTCGATCATGGTCATGGTCCGGGAGAAGGACCTCGGCTCCTCCCTGCTGTTCTTCACCGTGTTCCTGGCCATGCTCTACATGGCCACCGCCCGGGGCAGCTACCTCGGGGTCGGGGTCGGCCTCTTCGCCATCGGCGCCACCCTGGCCTACCACGCCTTCGGCCACGTCCGGGAGCGGGTCACGACCTGGATCAACCCCTGGCCCACCGCCGACAGCCACGGCTTCCAGCTCGTCCAGGCCCTCTTCGCCTTCGGCTCGGGAGGGTTCGCCGGCACCGGGCTCGGCCTCGGCAGCCCGGGGAAGATCCCCAACGCCGCCACCGACTTCGTCTTCGCCGCCATCGGCGAGGAGCTGGGCCTGATCGGCACCACCGCCGTCCTGCTGATCTACCTGCTGCTGGTCGGCGTGGGCTTCCGGATCGCCCTGCGGGCCGAGCAGCCCTTCCTCAAGCTCCTGGCCGCCGGGCTCACCACCCTCATGGGCGTGCAGACGTTCATCATCCTCGGCGGGGTGACCCGCCTCATCCCGTTGACCGGCATCACCATGCCGTTCGTCTCCTACGGGGGCAGCTCGCTGCTGGCCAACTTCGTGATCCTGGCCCTGCTGCTGCGCATCTCCGACGAGGTGGCCCGGCGGGCCGAACCGACGCCGGTGGCCGAGGCGGGGGCGGCCCGGTGAACCGCCAGATCCGCCGGGTCGGCCTGGCCATCCTGGTGTGCTTCGGCGCCCTGTTCGCCCAGCTCAACTGGCTGCAGGTCATCGACGCCCACAGCCTGGCCGACAACCCCCGCAACGTACGGGCCGTGCTCCGGGACTACGCCGAGCCCCGGGGCCAGATCGTGACCAGCGACGGCACCGTGGTGGCCCGCTCCGAGCCGGCCAAGGACGAGTTCGAACGGCTCCGCACCTACCCCACCGGGCCGCTGTTCGGCCACGTCAGCGGATTCTTCTCCTTCACGCTCGGCGCCTCCGCCGTGGAGGACGCCTACAACAAGGATCTCTCCGGCCGGAACCTCGACCGCCAGTTCCACGACATCGGCGACTGGCTGATCGGAAAGGAGCAGACCGGCGACGCCGTCCTCAGCCTGTCCGACGTGGCCCAGCAAGCCGCCAAGGACGCCCTCGGTGACCGCAAGGGCTCGGTGGTGGTGCTCGACCCCGCCACCGGCGAGGTGGTGGCGCTGTGGTCGTACCCCTCCTACGACCCGAGCCCCCTGGCCGCCCACTCGTCCAAGGCCGTGCAGGCCGCCTACGACGGCTACCGCACCGACCCCGCCAACCCCATGCTGGCCCGGGCCTACCGGGAGCGCTACCCGCCGGGGTCGACGTTCAAGGTCGTCACCGCCTCCACCGCCATCGACACCGGCACGGCCACGCCCCAGACCCGCTACCCGGTGCTGCGGTTCCTGGCCCTGCCCCAGTCCGACAAGCAGCTCCACAACTTCGGCAACAGCGCCTGCGGCGGCACGATGGCCGACAGCTTCCGCCAGTCGTGCAACAGCACCTTCGGCCAGATCGGCCTCGACCTCGGCGAGAAGCTCGTCGACGGCATGAAGGCCTTCGGCGTCACCGAGGACGTGCCCTTCGACCTGCCCGAGGCCCGCAGCGCCGGCCCCGCCCCCGGCACCTTCGCCCACAACAAGCCGAGCTTCGCCAACGCCGCCATCGGCCAGGGCGACGTGGCCGTCACCCCGCTGCAGATGGCGATGGTGGCCGCCACCATCGCCAACGGCGGCGTGGTCATGGCCCCCCACGTGGTGCGGGAGATCCGGGATGCGGACGGGCGGGTCATCCGCCGGATCGGACCCGACGAGTGGCGCCGGGCCGTCCAGCCCACCACCGCCGCCGCCGTCACCCAGATGATGATCGACGTGGTCAAGCGGGGGACGGGCACCGCCGCCGCCGTCCCCGGCTTCACGGTGGCGGGCAAGACCGGCACCGCCGAGGCGCCGGGCGGGCCGCCCCACGCCTGGTTCATCGGCTTCGCCCCCGCCGAGGCCCCCCGCTACGCCATCGCCGTGATCGTCGAGCGGGGCGGGGACCTCGGCGACGAGGCCACCGGCGGGCGGGTGGCCGCCCCGGTGGCGGGCAAGGTGCTGGCCAAGCTCCTCGCCATTCCGCCGGCTCCGCCGGAGACGTCGACGACCACAACGACAACCGGGCCCCGGCCCGGTGGACGGTAGGGTGCCTGCGATGCCCGAGCGGGTCTACACGAACCGGTACGAGATCGTCCGGCACCTGGCCCGGGGCGGGATGGCCGAGGTCTACCTGGCGCACGACCAGCTCCTCGACCGTCGCGTGGCGCTCAAGGTGCTGTTCCCGGAGTTCGCCCGCGACCCGGCCTTCGTGCAGCGCTTCCGGCGGGAGGCCCAGTCCGCCGCCAACCTCAACCACCCCAACATCGTGGCCGTCTTCGACTGGGGCGAGGAGGACGGGACGTACTTCATCGTCATGGAGTACGTCGAGGGCCGCAGCCTGCGGGAGGCCATCCAGGCCGACGGGCCCCTCTACGCCAACCTGGCCGCCGACCTGGCCTCCGACATCGCCGGCGCCCTCGGCTACGCCCACCGCAACGGCGTCGTCCACCGCGACGTGAAGCCGGGCAACATCCTCCTCACTCCCCAGGGTCAGGTGAAGGTCACCGACTTCGGCATCGCCCGGGCGGCCGGCACCAGCGAGGGCCTGACCCAGACCGGCTCGGTCATGGG
>DASYFF010000111.1:0-10205 GCA_036498605.1 Acidimicrobiia bacterium
ATGGCCTGGCGCAGGAAGTTGAGGACGGTGACGCCGGCGAACTCCTCCGGATGCTGGAAGCCGAGGAACAATCCCCGCTGGGCCCGCTCCTCGGTCGTGAGATCGCTGATGTCCTCGCCCTTGAGCACGATCCGGCCGGCAGTCACCTCGTAGCTGGGGTTGGCCAGCAGCGTCTTGGCCAGCGTCGACTTCCCCGACCCGTTGGGGCCCATCACCACGTGCACCTCGCCCGGCGCCACGGCCAGGGACACGCCCCGCAGGATGGGCGTCTGCGGGGTGCCGGCGACGAGGTCTTCGATGACGAGGACGGGCTCAGACATGACCCTCATTCTAATTCCACTACGCCGGTAGTGGAAATTACGGGAATAGCATGCCGTGTCGTGGCGAGCCCCTGGACGTCGTCGGCCAGCCCGTCCCTCGGCACCAGCGGCACCGTCACGCTGGTCGAGGGCCCCGCCTTCTGCATCTCGGGGCGGACGGGGAACATGCACGCCGGGTTTCCCGAGGGCCTGTTCTACCGGGACACCCGGTTCCTGTCGGAGATGGAGCTGCGGGTCAACGGGCAGGTCCCCGAGCCGCTGGCCGCCACCACCACCGACCCGTTCTCGGCGTCGTTCGTGCTGCGGGACCACCCGATGCGGGGCCGGGCCGACTCCCACCTGGTGATCTTCCGCCACCGCTACGTGGGGCGGGGGATGCGGGAGGACATCGTCGTCCGCAACTTCGGCGAGGAGCCGGCCTTCTGCGGCATCGAGCTGTCGCTCAACTGTGACTTCGCCGACCTTTTCGAGGTCAAGGAGGGTCGCATCGAGCGGACCGGCGACCTGCGCCTCGAGGCCGACCGGGCCCGGATGAGCTTCACCTACCGCCGGGGCGGCTTCCGGCGGGGGACGCTCGTCGACTTCTCCACCGCCCCCAAGATCAACGGCAACATCGCCTCCTACGAGCTGATCATCCCGGCCCGGGGGCAGTGGTCGACCTGCCTCCAGGTGACGCCGATCATCGACACCACCCCCGTCGAGCCCCGCTACCGCTGCGAGGTGCCGGTCGACCGGGCCACGCCGGTGGAGCGGCTGGCCGCCTGGCGGCGCTCGCTGCCGATCATGGCCTGCGACCACGACACCTTCGGCGAGCTGCTGGCCCGGTCGACCGAGGATCTCGCCGCCCTGCGCATCTTCGACCCCGACCACCCCGACCGGGCGGTGGTGGCGGCCGGGGCGCCGTGGTTCATGACGCTGTTCGGCCGGGACTCGCTGCTCACCTCGTGGATGGCGATGATGGTCGACCCCGACCTGGCGCTCGGCACCCTCCAGACGCTGGCCCGGTTCCAGGGCCGGGCCGTCAACCCGCTGACCGAGGAGGAGCCGGGGCGGATCCTCCACGAGATGCGCTTCGGCGAGGCGGCCGGCATCTCGCTCGGCGGCGGCACGATCTACTACGGCACGGCCGACGCCACGCCGCTGTTCGTCATGGTGCTCGGCGAGCTGCAGCGCTGGGGGAACCGGCGGGGCGACGTCGACGCTCTGCTGCCGGCCGCCGACCGGGCCCTGGAGTGGATCACGCGCTACGGCGACAAGGACGGCGACGGCTACGTGGAGTACGAGCGGGCCTCCGACCGGGGGCTGGCCAACCAGGGCTGGAAGGACTCCTGGGACGCCATCCGCTTCGCCGACGGCCGCCTGGCCCGGGCCCCGATCGCCATGTGCGAGGTGCAGGGCTACGTCTACGCCGCCCTGGTGGCCCGCTCCCATTTCGCCACCGAGGGCGGCGACACCGACCTGGCCGAGCAGCTCCGGGCCCGGGCCGAGAAGCTCAAGGCGGCCTTCAACCGGGACTTCTGGCTGGAGGAGCAGGGGTTCTTCGCCATGGCCCTCGACGCCGACAAGTCACCGGTGGACGGGCTGGCCTCCAACATGGGCCACTGCCTGTGGACCGGCATCGTGGATGAGGAGAAGGCTCCCCTGGTGGCCCGGCACCTGGTCTCCGACCAGCTGTGGTGCGGCTGGGGGGTGCGGACGCTGGCCGAGACGGTCAAGGGCTACAACCCGATCAGCTACCACTGCGGCAGCGTCTGGCCCCACGACAACGCCATCGCCGCCGCCGGGCTGATGCGCTACGGCTTCGTCGAGGAGGCCCACCAGATCATGGAGGGGATGGTGGCCGCCGCCCCCTTCTTCGACAACCGCCTCCCGGAGCTGTTCGCCGGGCTGCCCCGGGCCCAGTTCCCGTTCCCGGTGTCGTACCCGACGTCGTGCTCGCCCCAGGCCTGGGCCGCGGCCTCACCACTCTTGCTCCTCCGCACCATGCTGCGTTTCGAGCCCGACATCCGCAACGCCACGCTGCACCTCACGCCCCGGGTGCCGGAGTGGATCGGGGCGCTGGTGTTGCAGCAGGTGCCGCTCATGGGTGGCCAGCTGTCGATCCGGGTAGAGGGCGATCGCCTCGACGTGCTCGACACGCCCGAGGGCCTGACGGTGGTGGAGGAACCCCGCCAGGCGACGTTCTGAGCGAAAGGGGACCGGAGATGCGTCGAGTCGCCCACCTGGTCGCGGCGGCCTGTCTGGTGCCGGCGGCCCTCGTCCTCACCGCCCCGGCCGGCTCGGCGCGGCCGGAGGACTGCGGGCCCGGCCGGGCCTGCCTCTACAGCCGGGACAACTTCAAGGGCGACCGGATCGACTACGGGCGGGACAGGTCCGACGACACCTGCATCACGGCCACCTACCGGTCGATCAAGAACCGCACCGCCGACGAGAACGCCTTCGTCTATCCCGACGAGCACTGCGACGGCCGGTCCGGCATGACGCTGGTCCAGCCGGGAAACGACCTCATCACCGGCGACCACCGGTCGGTCATGTTCTCGAGGGACCTCCAGCCCGACCAGCAGCCCTAGTAGCCCCGGTCGACCCAGTCCTGAAGGTGGGGCCGCTCCGACCCGATGGTCGTGTCGAGGCCGTGGCCGGGGAGGACGATCGTCTCGGCGGGGAGCTTGAAGAGGCGCTCGTCGATCGACTTGATGATCGTCGGGAAATGGCCGCCGTGGGCGGTGTTGCCCGGGCCGCCGGGGAACAGCGTGTCGCCGGAGAAGATGATCGGCCAACCCTCGAGGAGGAAGCAGACCGACCCCTTGGTGTGACCGGGGGTGTGGATGGCGTGGAGGCGCAGGTCGCCGACCTCGATGACGTCGCCGTCGTCGATGACCCAGTCGTAGCTCGGCAGCATCGAGGCGTCGTCGCCGCCGACGCCGACGTCGAGGCCGGCGTCGCGGGCGGCGGTCACCGCGCCGATGTGGTCGAAGTGGCCGTGGGTGGTGAGCACGCGGCGCACCCCGGCCGCCTTGGCCACCGGGATGATCAGGTTGTGCTCCCCGGCGGCGTCGAGGAGGACGGCCTCGCCCGTCCCCTTGTCGCGCAGGACGAACACGTTGTTCTCCCAGGACCCCACCACGAGCTTGTCGAGGCGGATACGGCTGTCCTCGAAGTGGGCCGGTCGCTGAGAGACTGACATGGCGCGAAGGCTACCCGTCCCCGTACCCTTGCCCGATCGGGAGGTGGGAGAGACCATGGCTGACACAACGCAGTGGCGCCCGGCCGCCGGGCAGATCGCACTCATCGAGCCGGTCGACGCCAGCCCGGGGCGGGACTGCCTGACGGGGGTCGTCGTCCCCGGGGATCGGATCCTCATCGACCTGGGGGCCTCGCCCCGGCCGGAGGGCGACACCGCCGAGGTCGTGGCCAGCTTCTTCGCCCCCGACGCCCTCTACCGCCTCTTCGCCAAGGCCAACCAGGAGCCCGACGGGCTCGTGTCGCTCGACGTGTCGGCCCTGGAGCGCGTCCAGCGCCGGGCCAACCCCCGGGTGCAGGTGCAGCTGCCCGTCCGCCTCGGGGTGGGCGACACGGCCGAGGCGGCCGTGCTGGCGGGGGAGACCGTCGACCTGTCGACCGGCGGCTGCCGGGTGATGACCGACCGCCCCTGGCCGACCGAGGCCGACCCGGTGGTCACCATCGACCTGCCCGACGGCGGGGCCGTCTCCACCCAGGCGCGGGTTGTGACAGTGGACCTGAATGGTGATGGATGGGAGTACCGCCTGGCCTTCCCCGGGATCGCCGAGCCCGACGCCGAGCGCCTGTCCCGGCTCGTCGCCCTCGGCGGGTAGCCGCCTTCGGGCACCCTCCAATTTTTCTTGACCGATCGGTCAGGTAGTAGCCTCGAACCGTCTTCCGCGACGAGGGGGCGGTGAGGTGGATTTTCGCGACACGCCGGAGGAAGCGGCCTTCCGCGACGAGGTCCGGACGTGGCTGTCCGAGCACCTGGTCGGCGAGTTCGCCCGCATCGGCGGCGGCCGGGGCACGGCCGACGAGGAGTTCTGGGACATCCGCATGGAGTGGGAGCGCAAGCTCGGTGCGGCGGGCTGGATCGGCCTCTCGTGGCCAGAGGAGTACGGCGGCCGGGGCGCCACCTTCGGGCAGCAGGCGATCTTCAACGAGGAGTACGTCAAGGCCAACGCCCCGGGGCGGATCACGTTCTTCGGGGAGGGCCTGCTCGGGCCGACGCTGGTGGCCATGGGGACCGAGGCGCAGAAGCAGCGCTTCCTGCCGCCGATCCTCAAGGCCACCGAGCTGTGGTGCCAGGGCTACTCGGAGCCCGACGCCGGCTCCGACCTGGCCAACGTCAAGACGAAGGCCGTCCTCGACGGCGACGAGTGGGTGATCACCGGGCAGAAGGTCTGGACGACCTTCGCCCACCACGCCGACTGGTGCTTCGTGATCACCCGCACCGACTTCGGCGCCCCGGCCCACCAGGGCATCTCCTACATCCTCGTCCCCATGAAGCAGCCCGGCGTCACCTACCGGCCGCTGCGGCAGATGACCGGGGCCGGGGAGTTCAACGAGGTCTTCTTCGACGAGGCCCGCACCCCGGCCGACATGGTGGTGGGGGAGGTCAACGGCGGCTGGAAGACGGCCATGACGACGCTCGGCTTCGAGCGGGGCACGGCCTTCCTGTCGATGCAGCTGGCCTTCGAGCGGGAGTGGCGCACCGTCGCCGAAGTGGCCCGCAAGAACGGCTCCGCCGACGATCCCGTCATCCGGGACCGCTTGGCCAAGGCCTACGCCGGGGTCCGGATCATGGCCTACAACGGGATGCGGATGCAGACGGCCCTGGCCAAGTCGGGCAAGGTCGGGCCCGAGGCGTCGATCGGCAAGCTCTACTGGAGCAACTGGCACCGCAACCTCGGCGAGCTGGCCATGGACATCCTCGGCCCGTCGGGCCAGATCGTCCCCGCCGCCGGCGACGGCGAATACGTCCTCGACGACATGCAGCGGTCGTACATGTTCTCCCGGTCGGAGACCATCTACGCCGGTTCGAGCGAGATCCAGCGGAACATCATCGGCGAGCGCGTCCTCGGACTGCCCCGGGAACCCAGGTAAAGGAGCACCAGTGAACTTTGCGTTTTCCGAGGAGCAGGAGGAGCTGCGGCGGTCCGTCCGGCGGTTCCTGGAGGACAAGTCGCCCGCGACCGAGGTCCGGCGCCTGATGGAGACGACCGACGGGTACGACCCCAAGGTCTGGTCGCAGATGGCCAACGAGCTGGGGCTTCAGTCGCTGCACATCCCCGAGGCCTACGGCGGGCAGGGCTTCTCGTTCGTGGAGCTGGTGGTGGTGCTGGAGGAGATGGGCCGGGCGCTGCTCTGCGCCCCGTTCTTCTCCTCGGTCTGCCTGGCCGGCAACGCCGTCCTCAACGCCGGCACCGACGAGCAGAAGTCGGCGCTGCTGCCGGGGATCGCGGCCGGGGAGACGATCGGCACGCTGGCCTTCACCGAGCCCTCGGGCAAGTGGGACGCCAACGGGATCACCATGGAGGCGGCGCCGGACGGGTCGGGCGGCTACACGCTCGACGGGACCAAGATGTTCGTCCTCGACGGGCATGTCGCCGACCTGATCGTGGTGGCGGCCCGGGCGGCCGGCACCGGCGGCACCGAGGGGATCTCCTTCTTCACCGTGCCCGGCGACAGTGCGGGTCTGACCAGGACCGCTCTGCCGACGATGGACCAGACCCGCAAGCAGGCCAAGCTGGAGTTCTCCGGCGTGAAGGCGTCGCTGCTGGGCGAGGCGGGCGCCGGCTGGGCGGCCCTGTCCAAGACGCTCGACCAGGTGGCGGTGTGCCTGGCCGCCGAGCAGGTCGGCGGGGCCCAGAAGTGCCTCGACATGGCGGTGGAGTACGCCAAGGTCCGCATCCAGTTCGGCCGGCCCATCGGCTCCTTCCAGGCCATCAAGCACAAGTGCGCCGACATGCTGCTCGAGGTCGAGTCGTCGAAGTCGGCGGCCTACTACGCCGGCTGGGCGGCCGCCGAGGACAACGACGAGCTCCCGGTGGTGGCCTCCCTGGCCAAGTCGTACTGCTCCGAGGCCTACTTCCACGCCGCGGCCGAGAACATCCAGATCCACGGCGGGATCGGCTTCACCTGGGAGCACGACGCCCACCTGTACTTCAAGCGGGCCAAGAGCTCCGAGATCCTCTTCGGCGACCCCACCTACCACCGCGAGCTCCTCGCCCAGCGGATCGGGATCTAGAAAACCTCACTCGTTAGCCTGAACCGCCATGGCGGTCGTTCTCGGAGCCCTGGCGGTCGGGCTGATCCTGCTCATCGCCGCGGTGGCGATCCTGCGGGAGAGCCGCCGGCTGGCGATGCTGCCGCCGCGCCCGACGTTCGACCCCGACGCCGCCCTGGAGTGGGTCGTGCAGCACATCGCCGACGATGCGGCCGCCACCCTGACGGTCGACGACGTGCGGGTGATCCTCGAGCTGCAGCTCGAGTACTTCAAGGCCAAGGGCGTGTCCCAGAACGGGTCGAGCGCCCATCCGGTCGGCCCGGTGGTCATCGGCGGGTCGGAGACCGTCAGCTACATCCTGGAGCAGGCGGCGGCCCGGGGGGCGGAGTTCACCCCGGAGCAGGTCCACGCCGTGGTCGAGACGCAGATGGCCTACCTCCGGGCGATCGGGGCGGTGGGGCCGGAAGCGGGCGGGGTGGAGGACGGGTAGGAACCCGACCCGAATTCGTAACCCGCGACCCCTTCCGGACTTGGTATAACTGGTTCACCGAAGAAAGGAGGTGGTCCAGTAGATGCACGGTAAATCTGGGACCTCGGAGGTGCGCGGCCGCTAGGCCGTACAGGCTGGACCGCCTGGCGGAAACCAAACCGCCGCACCGCAGCCGACGCACCCGAGTGGGAATTGGTCCCGCCCACCGCTGTTCGGGTCGGCCGTGGAACTTTCAGCCAACTTCTGGTTCGGGGGCCCTCCGGGGCCCCCGAACTATTGTTTCCGCCTGTGAGCCGGCCCCTCCGTTTCGAGCACAACCAGTACGTCGGCGACAAGCGCAGCCGGGTCGTCCACGACCTCGACGCCGCCACCGACGCCTGCGGGATCGACGACCTCATGGCCTCGGAGCAGTTCGCCGCCTTCGGCCCCGACAGCCTGGCCGAGGCCCGCAACCGGGGCTACCGGCCCCACAGGGCCTGCACCGCCTGACCCTGCGTCAGGCAACGATGGCGCGGACCATGCGGGTGACCCGGTCGAGATCGGGGTGCTGGTCGACGAGCAGGTCGAGGTAGACACAGGCCTCACACACCCTGACGAGGGCGTAGGCGAGCTCGTCGGCCGGGGCGGACGGGGTGAAGGCGCCGTCGGCGGCCTCCGCCTCGAGGATCGACCGGAACTTGTCCACCAGCCGGGGTTGCACCACCCCGTCCCCGCCGGTGAGCAGCCGGACCACCACCGGCCCTTCCTGGGCCACCGTCCGGCGCATGCCCTCGTTGGTCCGGACACCCTCGATGAACCCGGCCACCACCTCGGCCACCCGCTCCGCGCCCCGGCCGGTCGAGCGGGCCAGCTGGCGGTCGATGGTGCGTTCGGCGAGCTCCCAGGCGACCTCGCCCAGCAGCTGCGAGCGGTTCCCCACCCAGCGGTAGAGGGTGACCCGGTTCACCCCGAGGTCGGCGGCCAGGCGGCGCATGTCGATGCGCTCGCCGGCCAGGAAGGCCCGGCGGGCCCGGCGAAAGGCCTCCTCCGCCCCCTGGTGTCGCTGGTCCACGACCTCGGTTGACGCCATCGACCACCCAGGCTACCGTCGCGCAACACACTATGAAAGTGTTGCATCGGAAGGGGGAGCCGATGAGGAGGGGCGGACGTCGTCGGATCGGGCTGCTGGCCGTCGGTCTGGCCGCCGCCGGCCTGGTGACTCCGGCGGCCGGAGCGGGGCCGGTCCCGGCCGACACGGGGCCGCCGCTGTCGGTGCCCGCCGGTGACCTGGCGGCCAGCCTGGTGTGCCCCCATCCGATCGACCACGCCCCCCGGGACGTGATCCTGCTCGTACCCGGGACGACGGTGCACCCGAAGACGAACTTCGGGATGAGTTGGATCAAGGCCTTCGAGGCGCTCGGCTACCCGTACTGCTACGTGGTCACCCCCCACGCCGGGATGGACGACATCCAGGTGTCGTCGGAGCACGTCGTGTCCGCCATCCGGGAGATCCACCGCCGGTCGGGCCGCAGGGTGGCGGTGATCGGTCACAGCCAGGGTGGAACGAACCCCCGATGGGCCCTGCGCTGGTGGCCGGACACCCGGGCCATGGTCAGCGACTACATCGGGATTTCCCCCAGCGCCCACGGCGGCCGGGCGGTCAACAACATGTGCGCCGGGCCCGACGGATGCGCCCCCGCCCTGTGGCAGCAGACCTACCAGTCGAACTTCGTCCGGGCCATGAACTCCGGCGGCGAGACCTTCCCCGGCATCGACTACACCGTCGTCTGGACCGGTTACGACGAGTTCCTGACCCCGCCGGAATCGACCACCATCGCCGGCGCCACCAACGTCAAGCTGCAGGACATCTGCCCGGACGACCCGTCGGAGCATGTCGCCATCGGCACCCATGACCCCGTCACCTTCGCCGTGGCGATGGACGCCCTCAACCACAACGGCCCCGCTGACCTGGCCCGGATCGACCGGGCCGTCTGCAACCAGGCCGTCGCCCCCTACGTCGACCCGGTCACATTCCCGGCCGACTACGCCAAGGCCTGGGGCGAGATCATGACCCAGATCGCCACCTACCCCAAGGTGAAGCAGGAACCGCCGCTGAAGCCCTACGCCGCCGGGAGCTGAACGGGGCGGTCCGCGTCTGCGGGCCCGCCACGATGTACAACGTTCGGCGATGGGCGTGACGGGAGATCGGGGCGCGGTGGAGGTCGGGCGCAGGATTCGGGGCGGCCGGCTCCTCTTGGTCATCGCCGTGACCCTGGCTGCCGTTCTCGTCGGCGCGGGCGTGGCCGGGGCGGGCGGCAAGGGCGGGTCCGGCGGCAAGGGCGGGTCCGGCGGTCACGGGGGATCGGGCGGTCACGCCGGATCGGGTGGCCAGAGCGGGTCAGGTGGCCAGAGTGGCTCGGGGGGACAGGGCGGGTCAGGTGGCCAGAGCGGGTCGAGTGGCCAAAGTGGAGGGTCGAACTCACCTTCGTCGACCTCGGCCCCGTCGACCTCGCCTCCGTCGACTTCGCCGCCGACGACGACGCCTCCGTCGACCTCACCTCCGACGACCTCGGCGCCGGCGGCGCCGGCGGGACCGCAGGGCTACTGGCTTGCGGGTTCGGACGGGAGCGTCTCGCACAACGGCGAGGCCGCCGACTACGGCTCGGCCGCCGGGACCCACCTGAGCCAGCCGATCGTGGGGATCGCGGCCACCGCCACCGGCCACGGCTACTGGCTGGTGGCCGCCGACGGAGGCATCTTCGCCTTCGGCGACGCCGCATTCCACGGATCGACGGGGGCCATCAAGCTGGCCAAGCCCATCGTCGGCATGGCCGCCACCCCGACCGGGGGCGGGTACTGGCTCGTGGCCTCCGACGGCGGCCTGTTCGCCTTCGGCGACGCCACCTACTACGGCTCACCCAGCAGCGGGCATCTCACCGACCCGGTCGTCGGGATGGCGGTCACCCCCAGCGGCCACGGCTACTGGCTGGTGGCCGCCGACGGCGGCGTGTTCAACTACGGCGACGCCGGCTTCTTCGGCTCCAAGGCTTCGGGGCGGCGCAAGAAGCAGGTCGTCGGTATCGCCGCCAGCCGCCACGGCAACGGCTACTCCCTGGTGGCCAGCGACGGGACCGTCGTCTCCTACGGCGACGCCACCTACCGGAACACGAAGGCCTTCCCGCACCCG
>DASYFF010000112.1:0-1919 GCA_036498605.1 Acidimicrobiia bacterium
AGGCGGCGACGGCCCGCTTGGCGGGCTTGGCCGGCGCCTTGCCGGCCTTCGTTGCCTTCGCCGCCTTGCGGGGCTTGGGGGCCGCCACCGCGGCTGTGATGCCGAGGACGCCGGCCAGGAAGCGGCCGGTGTGGGACTCCGGCACCTTGGCCACGACCTCCGGCGGGCCCTCGGCGACCACGCGGCCGCCGCCGTCGCCGCCTTCGGGGCCGAGGTCGACGATCCAGTCGGCGGTCTTGATCACGTCGAGGTTGTGCTCGATGACCAGCACCGTGTTGCCGGAGTCGACGAGGCGCTGCAGGACACCGATCAGGTGCCGGACGTCCTCGAAGTGGAGGCCGGTGGTCGGCTCGTCGAGGATGTAGATCGTCCGCCCGGTGGCCCGCTTGGCCAGCTCCGAGGACAGCTTCACCCGCTGGGCCTCGCCGCCCGACAGCGTCGTGGCCGGCTGGCCCAGGCGGATGTAGCCCAACCCCACGTCCTTCAGCGTCTGGAGATGGCGGGAGATCACCGGCTGGTTGGAGAAGAACTCGCAGCCCTCCTCCACCGTCAGGTCGAGGACCTCGGCGATGTTCTTGCCCTTGAACGTGACGTCGAGCGTGTCGCGGTTGTAGCGGGCGCCCTTGCACACCTCGCAGGGGACGTACACGTCGGGCAGGAAGTGCATCTCGATCTTGATCGTGCCGTCGCCGGCGCAGGCCTCGCAGCGGCCGCCCTTCACGTTGAAGGAGAACCGGCCGGGCTGGTAGCCCCGCACCTTGGCCTCCTGCGTCTGGGCGAAGAGGGTGCGGATCTTGTCGAACACGCCGGTGTAGGTGGCGGGGTTCGACCGGGGGCTGCGCCCGATGGGCGACTGGTCGATGTCGATGACCTTGTCGAGGTGCTCGGTGCCCTCGATGGTGCGGTGCCGGCCCGGCACCGTCTTCGACCGGTAGATCCGCTGCATCAGGGAGTGGAACAGGATGTCGTTGACCAGGGTCGACTTCCCGCTGCCGCTCACCCCGGTCACGGCGACCAGGCAGCCGAGGGGGAACTCCACGTCGATGTTGTCGAGGTTGTGCTCCCGGGCCCCCCGCACCGCGATCCAGTTGTCGCCCGGTGAGCGGCGCATCTCCGGCACGGCGATCTCCCGCCGGCCAGAGAGGTAAGCGCCGGTGATCGACCGGGGCTCGGCCAGCAGATCGGCCAGCGTCCCGTCGACCACGATCTCGCCGCCGTGGATGCCCGCCCCGGGGCCGATGTCGACGACGTGGTCGGCGACCCGGATCGTCTCCTCGTCGTGCTCGACCACGATCACCGTGTTGCCGAGATCCCGCAGCCGGATCATCGTGTCGATCAGCCGGCGGTTGTCGCGCTGGTGGAGGCCGATCGACGGCTCGTCGAGCACGTACAGCACGCCGACCAGGCCGCTGCCGATCTGCGACGCCAGCCGGATCCGCTGGGCCTCGCCGCCGGCCAGCGTGCCCGACGACCGGGCCAGCGACAGGTAGTCGAGCCCCACGTCGAGCAGGAACGTCAGCCGCTCGTTGACCTCCTTGAGGACCCGCTCGGCGATGATCCGGTCCCGCTCGGAGAGGTCGAGCCCGGCGAAGAACCGGGCCGAGTCGCGGATCGGCAGGCTGGTGACCTCGAAGATGTTCTTCCCGCCGACCTTGACGGCCAGGGTGGCGGGGCGGAGCCGGGAGCCGCCGCAGTCGGGGCAGGGCACCTCCCGCATGTAGCCCTCGATCTGCTCCCGGGTGCGGTCGCTCTCCGCCTCCGAGTGGCGCCGCTCCAGCCAGGGGATGACCCCCTCGTAGCGGGTGGAGTAGGACCGGGCCCGGCCGTAGCGGTTGCGGTACTGGACCAGCACCTGCTTGCCGCCCGTCCCGTAGAGCACGATCTTGCGGTCGGCGGCCTTGAGCTTCTTCCACGGTGTG
>DASYFF010000113.1:0-1810 GCA_036498605.1 Acidimicrobiia bacterium
GGACGGGTGCGGGAGGCGACGGGAACGGTGGGGTCGATGACCGCCTGCTGCTCGAGCAGCAGGGCGGCGCTGCGGACGTCGTCGCGGCCGCCCTCCGTGACCGACAGCCGGGCGGCGGCGGTGCGGACCCGGGCCAGGTAAGCGGCCGGGAATCCGGGCTCGGCGGCGAGGCGGGCGGCCTCGGCCGACAGCTCGTCGGTCAGCGTGTTCGGCGGCGCGGCGGCGGTCTCCACGACCCGAGAAACCTAGCGCAGGGCCGGACAAAGTCAGGGTTTTCCAGGACCGGCGCCGCCCGCCGTCCTTTAAGGTGCCGCCTACCACTACCGATCACTCTCTGTAGCACGTACCCTTTCAGGTGAGGAGTTTTCTCCCCATTATGCGGTCCCGCCTCTCACTCTCCGTCGTGGCGGCGTTGCTGGCCTCAACCGGCCTCGCCGGCCTCACCACCCCGCCGGCCTCGGCCGCCGGGCTGACGCCGCGGTGGGAGGCCACCGCGGCGGGCGCCTGGTTCTCCTGGGGCTCGCCGACCATCGGCGACGTCAACAACGACGGCAGCAACGACGTCGTCATCGGCGGCAACGACGGAAAGCTCTACGCCTACGACGCCAACGGCACACCCCTGCCCGGGCACTGGCCCGGCCGGGCCACGTCGGCCATCAACTCGACGCCGGCCATCGGCGACGTCGACGGGGACGGCCGGAACGAGGTCGTGGTGGGCACCGGGTCGCTCGACGTGGCCGGGGCCGTGGGCGCCCTCGACATCTTCAACAGCGACGGGACACTCCGCTGCCAACGGCTGATGAGCACGTCCCATGAACCAGCCGGCGTCACCAACGCCAATGCGGTCTACGGCGCCCCGGCCATCGGCGACGTGACCGGCGACGGGACCAACGACATCGTGTTCGGATCCTGGGACACCACGATCTACGTCCTCGACGGGCACTGCAACCCGATCGCCGCCTTCGACAACCGGGACTCGGTGTTCTCGACGCCGGGCCTCTACGACGTCGCCGGCCGCGGCCAGATGGACATCTTCATCGGCGGCGACGCCACCGCCAACGGCGCCGTTGCCAACGACTCGTTCAACGGCGGCGTGTTCCGCCGGCTGCACTTCGACGGCACCCGGCTGGTGGAGATCTGGGAGCGGCACAGCAAGGAGACGTTCCAGAGCGGGGCGGCCATCGGCGACATCGACGGCGACGGGCGCAAGGAGGTCGTCACCGGCTCCGGCGCCTTCTACTGCCGCTCCGCCGGCGCCATCCACAACTGCTCGGACTCCAACAAGGTCTGGGCCTTCCACCTCGACGACGGCTCGGACGTCGGCGGGTGGCCCAAGCCGGCCACGATGAACACCACCTTCAACCACCCGGCGCTGGGCGACCTCGACGGTGACGGAATCGCCGATGTCGTCATCGGGTCGACCAACTTCGACGCCAACAACCAGCTGTCCGGCGGAGCGGTCGACGCCTTCTACAGCAAGGGCGGTCACCGGTCCTTCATCACCGATCCCCGCGGCCAGCAGCCCGGTTCGCCGATCATCGCCGACGTCGACGGAGCGGCCGGCAACGAGGTCATCGTCGGGAACATCGGGCCGATCTACGTCCTCAACTCGTCCCTGGCCGACACCCACATCAACCTGTCCGGATCGCTGCCGCTCAACCACGTGGCGGCGTCGGCCGTCGGGCAGCTCGGGGGCCAGTGGGCGGTCGTCACCACCGGCTACGAGAGCGGCAACCACAACGGGCACGTGCAGGCCTACACGATCCCCACCCCGAAGTCGGTCCCGTGGCCGATGCTGGGCAAGAACCCG